>JAZQWH010000108.1:0-17684 GCA_045632205.1 Eubacteriales bacterium | reverse complement strand
TGCCCTCGGCTTTCTCCTCATCCACCGCTTCGCGGTCCCCCTTCCCCGCTGAGGAAGGCTATTGGGGCTGTGCGAACATCACATACAAAGGTAAAGTTACTTTGGTGACGTTTTGGGTAGCGAAGCGGCGATGCGGCAATGAATGATATGCCGGGGGCATATCAGAACCGCATCGTGACCGAGCCGCAGCGAGAAGTGGTACAAAAATACTCGTGGGTAAAGTTACTTTGGTGGCCATTTTGGGTGGTGGTACCAAAATGGCTGCGAGAGCTATTGCTTGGAACTGTAAAAGAAACAAAAAAGTCTGTTTCACAATCTACCGTCAGTGGCACAGACTGAAAAATCCGATCAATCAATCAAAAACTTTTAAAAGTTTTTGAAAGGGTTTTAGGGAAAACTTTTTCCCAAAAAGTTTTCCCTAATAAATCCCTAATAAATCCCTAAATAAATCCCTAATACCCCCTAACAAACCCCCTTGTCAAATCCCGTAGGATGTGGTATAATAGAGACAATGAATGAGAGGTGAGTGAAATGGGAAAAGAAGAAAGATTGGTACAGCTGATGACGCCCGAGGGGGAAGCGCTGGCGAGAGATTTGACGGTGACGCCGTGGGAGGAATATCCGAGACCGCATATGGAGCGCGAGAGCTATTTTACGCTCAACGGTGCGTGGGAATTCTCGGAGGTGATTGACGGGGAGACACCCGATTATCGCGAGTCGATCCGTGTTCCGTTTGTGCCCGAATCGGTGCTTTCGGGAATTGGGCGGAGGATGAAGCGAGGCGCGACTCTTTGCTACCGAAAAAAATTCTCCTTGCCGCAGGAATTTGTACGCGACCGTGTGCTTTTGCAGATCGGTGCGGCGGATCAGATCGCGCGTGTTGTGCTGAACGGTACGAGAATGGGCACGCACGTGGGCGGCTACGAGCCGTTTTCGTTTGATATTACCGATACCCTGCAAGCAGAGAACGTGCTGGAGATCTTTGTCACCGACGAGCTTGATACGCACGTGCTGCCTTACGGAAAGCAGAGAGAGGACCGCGGAGGAATGTGGTATACCCCTGTCAGCGGAATCTGGCAGTCGGTCTGGCTTGAAAGCGTCCCTAAGCAATATATTACCGCCGTCAGCGTCACGGCAAGGGATCATACCGCACGCATTTGCGTGGAGATGAACGAGGGGAGCGCGGAGGGCGAGATCGCCTTGATCCGTGAGGGAGGAGAGGATCTTTTCTTGCCGCTTCGCAACGGACGTGCGGAGATCTGCCTGGAGGAGCCTCGCTCTTGGTCGCCTGAGGATCCGTATCTTTACCGATTTGCGGTACGCGCGGGCGAGGATACCGTGCGCTCGTATTTTGCGTTCCGTACGGTTGAGATCAAGGAGGTTGGCGGAAAGGCGCGCATCTGCCTCAACGGAAAGCCCTATTTCTTCCACGGCTTGCTCGATCAGGGCTATTTCCCGGACGGAATCTTCCTGCCCGCAGCTCCGAGCGGCTATGAGAGAGACATTCTTGCGGCGAAAAAATTTGGGTTCAATATGCTCCGTAAGCATATCAAGGTCGAGCCGGAATGCTTCTATTACGCTTGCGACCGTCTTGGTATGGTGGTGTTCCAGGATATGGTGAACAACGGGGATTACCGCTTCTTCCGCGATACCGTCCTGCCCACGGTCGGGATCAAGCGAATGCCTGACAAAATGATGCACAGAGACGGGGAAACGCGTGCGGCATTTCTTGCGGGGATGGAGGGGACGGTGCGCACGCTGTCGCATCATCCGTCGGTCTGCTATTGGACGATCTTTAACGAGGGATGGGGACAGTTCGACCACGTGAGCGCCTACAAGCGCCTCCGCGAGCTTGATCCCACGCGCCCGATCGACTCGACCTCGGGATGGTTCTCTCCGCTTCACCAAAAGGACGCTTGCAGCGATGTGGAGAGTTTGCACGTTTATTTCAAGCCGTTTGAGATGAAAGTGGGGAAAAAACCCATTGTTTTGTCGGAATTCGGTGGATACTCCTACAAAGTGGAGGGGCACTGCTTCAATTTGGTGAAAAATTACGGATACCGAACCCTGCGCGATCAAAAATCCTTTATGGATGCGTTTGAAGCACTCTACCGCGAGCAGATCCTGCCTGCCGTTGGGGAGGGGCTTTGCGCGACGGTTTACACACAGTTGACCGACGTGGAGGACGAGACGAACGGAATCCTTACCTACGACCGAAGAGTGGAGAAGGTGGATCAAAAAAGGATGCTTGCAATTGCCGAAAAGCTCTTTGAGGCGATTGAATAAAAAGTGAAATATTTTCCCTATCGTGTCATATTTTGAAAATAAAATTGACTTGATAGATAACGGGATCCAAATTCCAAAAAAGAAAAGGAGAAGCACGATGAATATGATCAAACGGTTGTCAATTTCTCTTGCAGCCCTGCTGCTGGCGGTTGGAATGCTTTCGGGCTGTAACGTTGGCGCGGTTGCGGGCAAGGACGGTAAGGACGGCTCGAACGGACTTTCCGCTTACGAGATCGCGGTCAAGAACGGCTTTGTGGGAAGTGAGCAGGAATGGCTCGAATCGCTCAAGGGCGAGACGGGCAAGAAGGGAACGGAGGGCTTGGACGGTAAGTCCGCCTACGAGCTTGCGCGCAAGAACGGCTATGACGGAACGCTTGAGGGCTGGCTTGCAAGCCTGAAGGGCGAGCAGGGCGAGCAGGGTGAGAAGGGCGTTGGAATCGCTCGGATCGAGGCGGTCAACGGCTATCTCATCGTAACCTACACCGACGGAACGATACAGAATATTCCGATTACCACATCCTCGCTCTCGCCCTCACCGACAGGCTCTGCCACCGATTCGGTTCCAAGCTCAGTCAGTATGAATTCGCGCGAGCTGGTGCTGCGTTCCTTCGTTCGCTCGGAGAACACCGAATCCTTTCAGGCAAGATATGACGGCGATCTGATCAACAACGCGGTCTACAACGTCAAGACAAGCGTCGAGGATCGCCTCAATTGCACGGTCAGGGTGCAGGAGAAGGTTGTTTCGGGCTTGAACGATGACATCTTCAACGAGATCGAGGCTCTGGCGGGGGACATTGGATACCATCTGATCGCGGGCGGTGTCTCGCAAATGGTGGATCTGACCGCGTCGGGACTTCTGACCGATCTTACCAAGCAGCCCTACATCAATCTGAACAATCTTTATTACGATGCGGCGTATAACGATGCGCTTCGCGTCGGTGACCGTCAGTATCTCGCGACGGGAAAAACGACCTACTCCTGGTATCGCTACCAGAGCGTGACCTTTTTTAACCGCAACCTTTTCAAGGCAAAGCAGGTAGAGTATCCCTACAACCTCGTCAAGGAGGGGGACGGCGCTGTCGGCGGTTGGACGATGGCAAAAATGTACGAGACCTCGTGCAGGTTTTACGAGGATCTCAACGACAACGGCTATGACCTTGAGGATCAGTACGGCTATTTCATTCACATCGGCTCGACCTCCTCGCACCCCGAGGGATATATGGCGGCGCTCGGCATCCGTATGATCGAAAAGGATGAAAACGGCTATTATGCCGTTGCATCGCACAGCAAGGCAGATTGGATCGAGGCGGTTGAAGCCTACGTCGACGTGATCGCGTCTCCCGGCTCGTTCGCATCTCCCAATATCAGCTCTCAGACGGTGCGGGATAAGTTTTGCAACGGTGGGGCGGCAATGATCAACCTCCGTCTCTATCATTCCGAGTCTGAAAATATGCTCGGTGCTTCAAGATACGGAGAGGGCTACGGCGTCCTTCCGCTTGCCAAGGCGAACGACGAGCAGCTCAACTACTATGGATACATCGCGGATCAGGTGCTTGCATTCGGAATTCCCTACGAGCTGACCGATGCGCAGAAGCAGGATGCCTCGATCCTCTTGGAGGTCTATTCCTCCACGGCGTACGGCATTGTTCCCGAAACCTATGAGGTGAAGGCACGCAAACGGAATACCCCCGACGTGCCATCCGTTGAGATGTTTGAGATCATCCGTAAAAATATCGTTGTCGATCCGCTCAACGTCTACGGCGACGATATCTTCCCGTTGACGACCAAGGGGATGATGGAGGTCTATTGGGGTACCAAAACGTCCGAGCAGAAGTACCGTGAGATTATGGAGATCGAGGAAGGAAACCTCCAACAGGTTACCGCCGCCCTCAATTACGTCTATCGCCTCTGGGACGCAAACTTCTCTATGGTCGAGGAATCCGGCATTGATATAAATTTGGGATAAGAATAAGAGGGTGTATGCGAGGGGAGAGGTGGCTTTTCTTAAGTGAGACAGGTCGCAGGCGACCGCGAATTTGCTTCGCAAAGTTCGCCGCCACCTCTCCCCATACCCCCACCTCACCAAGAACCTTAAAAAGAATAAATAAAACGGCAGTCCGTGCCCTTGAAGATTGGCAGAGGTATGGACTGTCGTTTGCTTTTTCTCTCTTTTAGAAAGGTCTTTTCAGGTGAGGGGGTGCGGGGGAGATGAAGCTTTTCTCCTTAAGAAAAGCATCCTCTCCCCCGCGTGTATCATAATTTTCCCTTAAATAAAATCTTCGATGGTAGCTTCCTCGTCGATCTCGATCTGGCGGAGAGCCTGAGGAGCGGTACCGCGGTCTGCGGCGTTGCCGAAGATCTCGGAGATATTGGACTGCATCAGCTCGGTATCGGAGTCATCAAGGAGATCCTCGACGGTGAGGCGTCTGGATGCGGCGCGAGCGGGCTCGGTTGCGGCGATGGTGCCGACGGTATAGCCTGCGATGCCTGCGATGAGCAGACCGATTGCCGCTTTTCCCGTTTTTGCCTTTTTGACGGCGTAAGCCACGAGGGCTGCGGTGGAAGCGAGGGCGAAGGCTGCGCCCGCGAGATAATACTCTTTGTTCTGCAATTTCATAGTCTGAAGTCCGTCCTTGTCAAAATTTTATGGTGCGCCGACTTACTGCGCGGAGGTCATTTTGAGATATGCGTTGATGAATCCGTCGAGGTCTCCGTCCATAACGGCTTGGATATTTCCCGTTTCAAAGCCCGTTCTGGTATCCTTGACGAGGGTGTAGGGCATAAAGACGTAGGAACGGATCTGTGCGCCCCACTCGATGTTGGTCTTGTTACCCTGAATGTCCTCGATGGTATCGAGACGCTCCTGGAGCTTGATCTCCATCAGCTTTGCCTTGAGCATACGGAGTGCGGTCTCCTTGTTCTGGAGCTGGGAGCGCTCGGTCTGGCAGCCGACCACGATGCCCGTGGGCTTATGGACGATACGGATGGCGGAGTCGGTCTTGTTGATGTGCTGACCTCCCGCGCCGCTCGAGCGGTGTGCGGTGATCTCAAGGTCCTCGTCACGAAGCTCGACCTTATCGACGTCCTCAAATTCGGGCATAACCTCGATGGAAGCGAAGGAGGTCTGTCTGCGTCCGTTTGCGTCAAAGGGGGAGACGCGCACGAGACGGTGGACACCGTTCTCGCTCTTGAGGTAGCCGTAGGCGTTGAGACCGTTGATCATCACGGTCGCGCTCTTGATGCCCGCGCCGTCGCCGTCAAGCCAATCGGTCAGCTTTACCTGGAAGCCTGCCTTTTCCGCCCAACGAGTGATCATACGGTAGAGCATCTGCGCCCAATCCTGTGCCTCCGTGCCGCCCGCACCGGGGTGGAAGGAGACGATGGCGTTATTCTTATCGTATTCGCCCGAGAGCAGAACCTCAATGCGGCGATGCTCGGCGTCAGCGGAGATCTCCTCCAATTCGGTCTGCACCTCCTCGACGAAGCTCTCGTCGTTTTCCTCGATTGCCATTTCCGCGAGTGCGATGGCGTCCTCAAGGCGAGCGCAAAGGCGCTCATAGCCCTCTACCTTATCCTGTGCCTGCTTGATGACCTGCAGGATCTTGCTGGATTTTTCGGCATTGTTCCAGAAATCGGGAGCCTGCGTCTGTGCCTCCATATCCTTGAGGTTTTCTTTGGTTTCCTCAATGCGGAGAGCCGAGCCGAGCTCCACAAGCTCCTCTCGCAAGCCCGTCAGCTTATATTTTGCGTCCTCTAATGCAACGATCAAGTGTTACCTCCACGCCGCGCCTGCGGCTTTTTTGTTTGTTTAAAATTAGTATTCTTCATTATACCACAGAATGATGCTCCGTGGCAAGAGCTTTTTGCCATTTTTTTTGCAAAAAGACGTCGATTTTGCGTTATTTGTGGTATTTTGTTCCCCGCAGGATGGAAAAAGAGCGATACAGCACCTCTAAAAGAAGCGGCCGCATCATCTGATGGGGGAAGGTGAGCTTGGAGACCGACAGACGAAGGTCGCACGCCGCCTTGACCTCGGGGGCGATGCCGTGCGATGAGCCGATGATGAGACAGAGCGCGCCGCCGTTGGAAATTGCGGTATCAATGCGTCGCGCAAGCTCCTCCGAGGAAAACTGCACGCCCTCCACACAGAGTGCGATGCGATAGGCGCGCGGAGGAATGGCGGCGAGAATGCGTGCGCCCTCCTCGCTCAGCGCCGTTGCGATCTCGCCCTCGCTCGGATCGTCGGGGAGCTTATGCTCCTTGAGCTGGATGAGATTGGTCTTTGCAAACGCGCCGAGGCGCTTTTCGTATTCGGCAACCGCGTCGCGCCAATAGCTCTCCTTGAGATTGCCGACCGTGATGACCGTCAGTGAGATCATAAAATACCCTCCGTGGAAAGCTCGGTGACGGCATCGTGGCGCGCCACCGAGAGATGGACAGACGAAAAATGACGCAACGCATCGCGGCAGATCTCCTCTGCAAGCGTGGGTGTGTTGTTTTCTGCGCTCAGGTGCGCCAGCATCAGGCTTTTTGTGCCCGTGGCACAAAGACGTGCGGCGAGCGCCGCACAATCGAAATTGGAAAGATGTCCGTAGCGTGAGCGGATGCGCTCCTTGAGCGGTGGGGGATAGGGCCCCGTTAAGAGCATTTCGGGATCGTGGTTGCTCTCCAGGATCACCGCGTCACAGCCGAGGAGAGATTGCTCCACCGTCGGCGAGACGTGCCCGATGTCGGTGGCGTAGCCCAACGTCAGGGGGCGTGCCGCGCAGGGGATCTCGATGCGATAGCCCACCGATCCCTCGCTGTCGTGCGGCGTGGGGAAGGAGGTGATCTTCATTCCGCAGATCTCCTCGGTATAGAGTGGGGGATGCAGACGGAGACAGGGCGCGACCGTGGGCTGGTTGCGCAGGGCGTAGGCGCTCCGCTCCAAAATATGTACGGGGATCGGAAATTTCTTGAGAAAGACCTTGAGCGCACCGATGTGGTCGCTATGCTCGTGCGTGACGAGGATCGCGCGGATCTCCTCGGGGGAGGTCTGTGTCTCTGCGAGTGCCTCGCAGAGCTTCTTGGCGTTTTTGCCCGCGTCGATGAGAATGCAGCCTTCCTCGGAGCGAATGAGGAAGGAGTTGCCCGTCGAGCCGGAATACAGTGAAAAAATGCGGATGGATTGCATCAGAACAGCTCCGTGATCATGGGATAGAGATAGAGGTAGATCATATCGCAGGCGATGGCGACGAGGATCGGAAGGAGGAGCGTGAGCATCCATTTGGAGCGCTCCAAACGGTCTGCGGCGGCATCGAGATACGCGCGCTTTTCTTCCCTTGACATCGAGTCGGGGAGCTGATCGGGGGTGGCTCCCTTGGCGGAAAAGCCGCGATTATAGATGATGAAGATCATCCCCAAAATCGCTGCCGCGAGAATGTAGATAGGCATAATGAACCAGATCCCAAGGCTTGCAAGCACGAAATAAAGTGCTACGATGAGTGCGGTGTTGCAAAGCAGCAACAGCGCAAGCTGTTTTTTCTTCATGATCCTACTCCTGCAATTTTTATGAAAATGAGAGGGGGAAGAGGAGCCGTCACCCTGCAGTGACACGCTCGTCTTCCCCCGATCGCTTAAATTTTGGTTGCACCGACGGGGCGGATGCGAAGTGCCATGCAGCAGCCCTGTCCGAGTGCCGCATCCATATATGCGCGGAATGCCTCAACGTCCTCTGCGGGCACGAACGCCTGGATCGTTCCTGCAAAGCCGCCGCCGTGTACGCGCCAAGCCGCGCGCTTGCTCGCAAGGAAGCCCTCTGCAAGGGAGAGCGCAAGAGAAAGTCCCTGCTCGTTTACGTTCTTGGTGGTGTAGACGTTCTGGAGATAGCAGAACGAGGAGCGTCCCGATGCAATGACGTTTGCAAAGAACGCATCAAGATCTCCGCTCTGGAGTGCTGCCTTCTGCTTTGCGACGCGCTCGTTCTCGTTTAAGAAATGGAACGCGCGCAGGATCGCACGGTCGCCCACCTTCTCACGAAGTGCGGGAACCGCTGCCAAAAGCTCCTCGCGGGAAACCTGACGGAGTACGTCGCGGCCGAAGTGTGCCGCAACCGACTTCATTTCCTTCGGAATGGATGCGTAATCGTCGGTCAGGTCTGCGTGGTTGCCGCCTGTGTTGACGATGCAGAGGTTGTAGCCTGCCTCGGAAACGTCGAAATCGAGCTTCTCGATAATGGGGGCTGTGGGATCGGCAAAATCGATGGCAACGATGCCGCCGACCGCGCAAGCGACCTGATCCATCAGACCGCAGGGCTTGCCGAAGAATTTGTTTTCCGCGTACTGCGAGATCTTTGCGATCTCAACGTTGTCCACCTTGCCGTCGTTGTAAAGATGGCTGAAGATGTTTCCGATCATATCCTCAAATGCGGCGGAGGAGGAGATTCCCGAGCCCTTGAGGACGTTGGAGGTGGTGTATGCATCAAAGCCACCCGTTGCAAGTCCGTTTTTCGCAAAGCCTGCCGCAACGCCTGCGATGAGTGCGTCGGAGCGATCAAAGCGCTCGGTACGGGGGGTGGTGAAAACGTCGAGATCGACAACGTCCTCGGGGAAGCCCTCGCTCTTGATGCGGACGGTACGGTCTGCGCGGGGAGCGGCGACCGCGATGATGTCGAGGTCGATGGAGGCGGCGATGACACAACCAAAGTTATGGTCGGTGTGATTGCCCGAAAGCTCCGAGCGACCCGCAACCGAATAAAGCGCCGCGTCACGGTCGGTGCCGTAAAGTGCGGCAAATTCATCGATCGCCTTTGCATAGCGTGCCTTCTGTGCATCAAGCGCAGAAGCTCCGTATACGTAGGTCAGCTTTTCGTCGTAAGCACCGTCGAGAAGCGCTTTTTTCAGTTCTGTCGTGTTCATTGTGTCGGTTTCCTTTCCACGGCTCCCGCCGATCGGTTTTTTGTTTGCTCTCATTATATCATAAATCCAATCCCGTTGCAAGATGTTTTTTGGAAATACGGGGAAACTTTTGGGATTTGTTTTTTAGGGGGAGCTTTTGCAGAAAAGAAGGTCGCAAGCGACCGCGAATTTGCTTCGCAAAGTTCGCCCCCTATGACCAAAGGCAAACTAATATTGGTGAGCGTTTAGGGTAGCGAAGCGGCGATGCGGCAATGAATGATATGCCGGGGGCATATCAGAACCGCATCGTGACCGAGCCGCAGCGAGAAGTGGCACCTAAACGCTTGCGGCAGCAAATCTGAAAAACTGTCCGCAAGCAAAAAAGTCTGCACTCTTAACTAATGTCAGTGGCACAGACTAAAAAATCTTATCAATCCCTCAAAAACTTTTTAAAAGTTTTTGAAAGGGTTTTAGGGAAAACTTTTTTCAAAAAGTTTTCCCTAACAAATCCCTAACAAATCCCTAATAAAAACACAGAGGACCGAAACGGCCCTCTGTGTGGGTGAATATTAAAGCTGCTTGATTTTTTCGAGGCAGGCGGAGCAGATGCGGCGTCCCTCGTAGTGAACGATACCGTTCATGGAATTACAGAACGTGCAACCGGGGGTATACTTCTTGAGGATGATGCGATCCTCCTCGGTGAAAATTTCGATGGGGTCTTTGATTTCAATGTGGAAGGCTTTGCGGATCTCTGCGGGAAGCACGATTCTTCCAAGCTCGTCTACCTTTCTTGTCATACCGGTTGATTTCATAAATTTACGTTCTCCTTTTCGATTTCTTTAAGCGGACAAAAAATCGATTTTAATGTCTTGCCACATTCCATTATACCTGTTTTTTCAATGCTTGTCAATATCATAAAACAGACTTTTTGCGGTATTTTTGAACTTTTTTTGTGAAAAATGTCAAAAAAAGAAAATATTAACGATTTTGAAATATATCCTTCAAAAACTTGCAAAAAATACCCTGGCAGAATTTATGAATCTTTTTTGTATCATATGCGTTTTTTGTGATTGGAGACTCCAAAAAGCGGCGATAATGAGAAACAGATCATGCAAGGGAGGAGGGGGAAAATGCGGATGATGCGAGGTGTGCAGAAGCGGATGATCGTGCTGAGGACGGGGGGAAGCCGTTATTTTGACGAGGCGTATTTTGTCCTGCGACGCGAGGCGGATATGACGGCTGAGCGAGGCGACGAAATGATCGCGGAGGCAAACAGGATCGTTGCCGCAAGCGTGCTTCCGAGCGGAGGGCGGCGGAGACGGGGTGCCCTTCTTTGCTTTTTGTGCGGAATTTTATGCGGCGGCTTGGCTTCGTCTCTTCTTTGGTGTCTCGTCTGCCTGCTCTGAGCTGCGAAAATAGGGGATGGGGTATTGACTTTTTATAAAAAATATGGTACAATGTGAATAACGTATGTGACCGTTTTTCGGCGCGGTATCCCTCGCGCCGTTCCAAGGACATTTGGATACGATGGGTCTCCCGTGGCAGGATGTGCGTGGTCTTGCAGATCGGGGGATCGTTTTCCTGCATTTGCAGGTTTTTTTCGCGTACCCGCGCGCACGGAGATCGGCGGGATTTTTTTCGGAAGAAAGCGAGGAGACGCCTCGCGCTACGAATTTTTGAGAAAGGAGCATTTATGCCGAGAAGCACAAACAAAGAAACAAAGGAACACAAGGAATTTAAGCATCATAAAGAATCCAAGAAGCAAAGACCCGAGGCAAAGCCTGCAAAGGAGGCAAAGCCCACGTCAAGGACGAAGCCCGTAAAGGAGGAAAGACCTGCACGGGCGAAGGTACGTCCCGCAAGGGTGAAAAAGCAGAAGCCGAAGGGCAAATTGCGCATTATTCCGCTCGGCGGCTTGGGCGAGATCGGAAAGAACATCACGGTGATCGAATATGAAAACGATATGATCGTGGTGGACTGCGGTCTGGGCTTCCCCGATGAGGATATGCCCGGAATCGACCTGGTCATTCCCGATTTCTCCTATCTGGAGGCAAATCGGGAGAAGCTGCGCGGCGTTTTTCTGACACACGGACACGAGGACCACATCGGCGGTGTTCCGTACCTGCTGCGCACGCTTGACGTTCCCGTCTACGGAACGCCCCTGACGCTCGGAATTATCAAAAACAAGCTCGAGGAGCACGTCCTGCAATGGACGCCCAAGCTCAGAACCGTCAATGCGGGTGACCGCATCCGCGCGGGAGAGATGGAGGTGGAGTTCATCCACGTCAACCATTCCATTGCGGACGCTTGCGCGCTTGCGATCCGAACGCCTCACGGTACGCTCGTTCATACGGGTGACTTCAAGCTCGACACCTCGCCGATCGACGGAGACGTGATGGACATTGTCCGTCTCGGAGAGCTGGGGCGCGAGGGTGTGCTGCTTTTGATGTGCGAATCCACGAATGCGGAGCGACCGGGACATACCCCCTCCGAGCGCAAGGTCGGCACCTCGTTTGAGCATATTTTCAATACGCACGCGAAAAAGCGCGTGATCATTGCAACCTTCTCCTCCAACGTGCATCGCGTGCAGCAGATCATTGACGCCAGCGTGCGGCACAAGAGAAAGGTTGCCATTACGGGAAGAAGCATGCTCAACATCGTCTCCGCGGCGATCGAGCTGGGATATATGCGCGTGCCCGAGGGCGTGCTCATTGACCTTGCCGAGATGAAGCGTTTCAAGCCCGGAGAGCTGACCGTCATTACCACGGGTAGCCAGGGAGAGCCGATGTCGGCGCTCTACCGTATGGCGTTCTCGGATCACAATCAGATCACGCTCGATCAGAACGATCTGGTCGTGCTTTCGTCGAGCGCGATCCCCGGCAATGAAAAGCTTGTGGGAAGGATCGTCAACGAGCTTGCGAAAAACCACATCGAGGTGGTCAACGATTCCTCGGCGGAGGTCCACGTTTCGGGGCACGCCTGCCAGGAGGAGATCAAGCTGATGCAGGCACTCGTCAAGCCGAAATACTATATGCCCGTGCACGGTGAGAGCAGACATCTGGCGGCAAACCGCGAGCTGGCGCTCTATATGGGTATGAAGGAGCAGAACATCTTCATTTCCGAGATCGGACGTGTTCTTGAGATCGACGGCGACGGCGCGCGCCTGACCGAGACCGTTCCTTCGGGTAAGGTGTTGGTGGACGGCTACGGTGTGGGAGACGTTGGAAGCATCGTGCTTCGCGATCGACTTCATCTTGCACAGGACGGACTGATCGTCGTGGTCGCAACGGTGGACACCGATTCGAGGCTGCTGCTCTCGGGCCCCGACCTTGTTTCGCGCGGATTCGTTTACGTGCGTGAGGCGGAGGGAATGATGGAGGAGGCGCGGCAGATCGCGCAGGATGCCATCCTCAATTCGCTCACGAGCCGCAGACAGGTCGATCGGATGCAGCTCAAGCGGCAGGTCAAGGACGATCTGACCAAGTATTTCTATTCCAAGACCAAGCGTAAGCCGATGATCCTGCCCGTAATTATGAACGTATAAGACAAAATTTTTCGTTTGTTCATAAGCGTGACACAGGCGTGTCACACAAGGTCGGTATAATAATAGTTGATTTTCCGATCCGAGGGGATCGGGGCAAATAAGCAAGAAAAGAAAAGGAGTGTTTCTTATGGGAAACAAAAAGAACAAAAAGCCGATGGCAAAGTGGCTCAAAAACACCATCGCCATCGCGATCGCGGTTGTGATCGTTCTGGGAATCGTGGCTGCGGTCATGTTCTCCAACGGTGTATTCCGCCGTATGCAGATCCTCGTCGAGAGTAAGACGGGTGAGTTTGACGTCAACCTTCAGGTTGCAACGATCCTTGCGTGGGAGCTTGAGTATTACACCGCGTATATCGATTACTACACGAGTGAGGATACCTCCATTAAGGAGCAGTATTCCAGCGCGGCAAGCTTTGCACACGAGTACGCACTTGCAAGAGTGACCAAGGAGCTTACCAACACCGAGACCGGCGCGGTCATTTCCTCGCCCCGCGATGCGATCGATAACACGCTCGCTTATATGGTCAACTTCGTAGCGGTCTGCGACTATGCTTACGAGCAGGGCGTCCGCGTAGAGGGCGACGAGTGGAAGGAAGACTTCAACGTGACCTGGTACGGCGGTATGGAGGATAAGATCCCCGTATCCTACGCAGATCTTCAGGAAATGATGATCGTGGATCAGAACTACGGCATCGCATATTCCAACATGAACCTCTTCCTCGGTGATTACTTCGGACGCTACAACATCAAGGAGAAGGATATGGAGGCGGCACTCAAGATGATCTGCCTCTACGAGAAGTATCTTGCAACCTACACCGACAACGTTGAGGCGGATACCCGTCTGAACAATATGGGCAAGGTTGACGAGTATATCGCAAACAATCCGCAGTATTTCTACACCGTTGAGTATCTCTCTCAGGAGACCGACAGCGTAACGCTGCGTGATGCGCTCAAGGCGGCAACCACTCCCGAGGCGTTCAAGACCGTTATGGCGAACGATTGGTTTGATGCCAAGGGCAACTATAAGGATACCTTCAACGCTTACGTTACGATGAAGGAAGCGGAGGAGGATCTCGATTCCTTTAAGGATCTTGTTGACAACGCGGAGGCAGATAACAAGACCGCTTGGACCGATCAGCTTGCAAAGCTCGGTGCTGTCAAGAAGACCTACACCGCGGCAAACGACAAGAAGGATATGGAGGCGGCGCTCTCCAAGTGGCTCTTCTCCAAGCGCAACAAGTTTGACGAGGAGCTGGTCAGAGGCGAGAAGAAGTTCTACGTCTTTGCAATGGATTCCCAGACCTACAACGGCGACGGTGAGGTTGAGACCGTTACGGTTTACGAATTGACCTACGACGTTGTTGAGGGTACGTCCTATAAGGATGATAACGGCTTCAAGGAGGCGATCCGGAAGCACCTGCTTGCCAAGAAGGAGCTGACCGACGAGAAGGTCACCACCGATTACAAGACCGCGCTTCAGAACGCAGAGGCATACGTCGAGGCTTGGAAGGATCTGACCGCAGAGAAGATCCTTGAGAAGATGGATGCGCTGGGCACCCGCTACAAGAAGATGATGACCGAGAACACCACCGATGCGAAGGCATCTGTCAAGGACGTTGTCTTTGACGGGGAGAAGGATCCCGTAGCGAACACGCTCCTTGTTGCTGAGGAGAAGGAGGATGTCCTTGCATACGTCGTTTACGTCAAGGCAGTTACCAAGAACGAGGGCGACGTTTATGCCGAGGCAGAGGTCTATTACGTTGAGGTGAAGGCAGACGTCTTCTTCGATATTCTCACCGAGCTTTCGGAGGAGATCGAAAAGATCCTTCCCAAGTCCTCCGACGCATACTATACCTCCACGCCTACCGAAAAGACCTATCAGTATTGGATGTTCAACGGTGCGAATGCCGAGAACAATTTCAAGAGCCCTGTTGCCGCAAACGCAACGGAATTCTTCACTACCACGGTCAAGGATGAGTCGGGCGTGGGTGAGGACACCGAGAAGTACACGGTTTACTTTGTGGTCGAGCCGATCCACCTCGATCAGACGAAGCTGGTCAGCGGCGGCTATTTCTCCTACGTTGGAGACGATGCGGAGGGAGCGCTTGCAACGCTCGCGGGCAAGAACGGCGACGAGCTGATCGACGCGCTCAAGGCGCTCAGCCCCAACTCCACCAACGTGGCAACCGTCTCCGAGACCATCTCGGAGGAGGGCGTTGACAAGGCACTTGCCGCATGGCTCTTTGACAGCGCGCGCGCAGCGAATGACCGTGCGATCGTCAAGGGTGAGGATGGAAAGACCTATATTGCGGTCTACCGTGCAAGCACGCCCACCTGGCAGGCATCGGGTTTGTCCTATTACGTCAGCGAGACGGTCAGCCAATGGATGGCAGATCTTTCCGGAACGTATGAGGTCAACCAGCGCGTGCTCAACCGCATCGGTGATCCTACGCCCGAGGCAGAGCCCCAGGCATAATTCCTATTTGCAGAATGGCATGGAGCGATCCGTGCCATTTTGCGCCTGACGGAATATACTGTACTGAAATTTGATTGTGAAAGAGGATTTGACGATGGTATTACAACCCAAGCATACGACGGTGGCGTACCGTTGCCCCAAGTGCGGCGCGGGCGTGATGAGTGCGGTTGGCGCGTTTGCGCTTTCCGCGGATATGATCAAGCTCAAGTGCGATTGCAAGGGAAGCGAGATGACGCTTGTGCATCGCGCGGATGAGAAGGTGCGCCTGGAGGTGCCCTGTCTCGTTTGCGGAAAGCCGCATCATTATACGCTCAGCCGCTCGCTCTTTTACGGCAAGGAGCTTTTTACGCTTGCTTGCCCGTATTCCGATCTGCCGCTCGCATTTCTCGGGGAGAGCAATACGGTCAAGGCGGAGCTGGCAAAGAGCGAATTGGAGCTGCTTGATCTGATGGAAAAGAGCGGCATTGGCGATCTTTCCGCCCTTCACCGCGAGGAGGAGGAGACACTTGCCGATCCGCAGGTGCTTGACGTGGTGATGTTCGTCATCCACGATCTCGACGCGGAGGGAAAGATCTATTGCAAGTGCGATCCCACCGATAACGGCAGGGAATACGATGCGGAGGTCCTTGAGGACGGCGTGCGCGTATGCTGTCGGAAATGTGCCGCGTCGCGCGTCATTCCCACCGATTCCAACCTCTCCGCACACGCGTTTCTCAACGCCGATGCGCTCTACCTCGAATAAGGCTTTGTTGAGGGGGACTCCCCCTCAACTCTTTTATGGGAGAGAAAAAATCAGTCCGCGTATCCGCCCTTTGACGGAGCGCGGATTTTTTTCGGACAACCTTGCCGAAAAATGAAAAAATGCAAGGGAAAAGTAAAATAATCCATAGACAAGGCGATTGGCGTGTAGTATAATGAAGGCAAAGAGAAAGAAAGAGGAGATTTTTGCTATGATTCAAACGAAGATCGTGTCATCTCTTGAGAAGGTGTTTTTGGAGGATCGGATCGACCGTTTCGCGCCCCTGGAGCGCATTTCCGTTTTGCGCGGAGAGCGACTCTCCTTCCAGCTTTTGCATACGGTCACAAGGGATGAGGCGGAAGCCGCAACGGTGTTGCAGAACCTTCACCTGCCGCTTTCCCTGGAGGGCGAGCTTGCAAAATACGCAACCGTTCGTCAGGTGCAATCGGTTGCCGTAAATATGCCGATAAGCCCGAAATACGGCCACGACGATAACTATCTGCGCACGACTCCCGGTCTTTACCCCGACCTGCTCGCGCCGCTTTACTACGGTGGGGACGTTCTGCTCGCGTACGGCACGCTGCTTTCTGCGTGGGTCGAGCTGGAGCTTCCCGAGGAGCTTGCGGCGGGGGAATATACGCTGACCTGTCGCATTATGAACGGATCCGAGGTTGCCTCTGCGAGCGCGCTGCAGATCTCTGTGATCGACGCGGTCCTGCCGCATCAGGAGCTGACGCTGACGCAATGGTTCCACGCCGACTGCCTTGCCAACTACTACAACGTGGAGGTGTGGTCGGAGCGACATTGGGAGATCGTGGAGAGCTTTGTCCGCACGGCGCGGCACGGCGGAATCAATCTCCTGCTCACCCCCGTGTTCACGCCTCCGCTCGATACCGCGATCGGCGGTGAGCGACGCACCACACAGCTTGTGGGCGTTGAGAAAAGGGGCGCGGAATACGCCTTCGATTTCTCGCTTCTCGACCGTTGGATCGAGATGTGCGACCGTTGCGGCATCCGCTATTTTGAAATTTCCCATCTCTTTACGCAGTGGGGCGCTACGCACGCGCCCAAGATCATGGCGACGGTGGATGGGGAATACAAAAAGCTCTTCGGCTGGGAGACCGATGCGACGGGCGAGGAATATACCTGCTTTTTGCGCACCTTCCTGCAAGCCTTCCTGTCGCATATGAAGGCGAGAGGGGATGACAGGCGCTGCTTCTTCCACATCTCGGATGAGCCGAATCTGACGCAGCTTGCGGATTATCGCGCGGCAAAGGCTGTGGTGGCTGATCTTTTGGAGGGCTATCCGATCATGGATGCGCTTTCCAGCTACGAATTTTACGAGACGGGGGCGGTGGAGCATCCCATTCCCTCCAGCAATCATATCGAGCCCTTCCTTGCGAATGGAGTGCCCGATCTGTGGACCTACTATTGCGTGGGGCAGGCGATCGACGTCTCCAACCGATTCATCGCAATGCCCGCGTGGCGCACCCGTTGCATCGGGATGCAGCTTTACAAGTACAACATCAAGGGCTTTTTGCAGTGGGGCTACAATTTTTATAACAACCGTCACTCGGGAGACCCCGTCAATCCCTACTGTGATGCGAGCGCGGGACATTCCTTCCCTGCAGGCGATGCCTACTCGGTCTATCCCGCTGCAGACGGCACCGCGATGGAGTCGACGCGCTTTGTCGTGTTCCACGAGGCGTTGCAGGATCTTCGCGCAATGAAGCTTTGTGAGCGTTATTACGGTCACGATGCGGT
>JAZQWH010000107.1:0-2782 GCA_045632205.1 Eubacteriales bacterium | reverse complement strand
AATAAAAAAATGTATGGACAACACGGGTGTGTTGTTATATAATGCAATCGGTCAATCGTATGCGGCGAGCATCGCCTCGCGGTTTACAATCGTAAAATACCGACCGTTCTTTTGTATAAAGCCGTCTTCTGTCAAGCGTTCTACGGAGCGGTAAAGAGAAGCACGACCGATATCCAACACTTCGGAAAGCGCGGAGAGGGAAAGCGGGAGCTTGAAGGAATCCTCCTCAAAGGAGGCAAGATAGCGCGCCAAGCGACGCTCGGCACTGCCTGCGGTAAGATAACCGATTTTCTTGTTGAGATAGCAAATTCTACCCGAAAGAAATTCAAGATAACGGTAAAGAAACGCACGGTCGCTTTCCAAAAGCTCACGGATGGCCGCCTCGGGAATGCAAAGCATCTTTCCGTTTGAGGTTGCACGAATGACACTGACGTAGGATTCCTTGATGAAAAAGCTCGCAATGCCAAACAAATCTCCCTTGTCAAGACAACGGAGCAGGGCGCTTTTTCCGCTATCGGGAGTCATCACAACCGCTTTTCCGGTCAGAATCATTCCTATCATTTTTTCGTTGCTTTCGGGAGACAAAAGAATTTCACCGCTCTGATAACGTTTGACGTAGCTACCTGAGCTGTAAAGCCGATGATAAAGTTCGCTCGGAGACATTCCCGAAAAGATCGGGTGATTACACAACATACTGATTGTTTTTTCTGAAAAGTCCATAATATCACCTCAAAATGTATCGTATGATACAATTATAGATTGATTACGGCTTTCTGTCAAGCGGTTTATATAAATTTTTTAAAAAACCAAAAAAAGATGTTTCAGGATTGTATCAACCAAAAAGGTTGTACTTTTTGACGAAAGCAGACGATGGATTATATTTCTTTTTTTGAAAAAGGGCTTTACTTTTTTCTTCCTATCGTGTATAATAAAAAACAGAACAAGAATAATTGGAGGTTTCATTATGACGTTAGTAATACTTGCTGCCGGAATGGGCTCACGTTACGGGGGACTCAAGCAGCTTGATCCTATGACGGAAAACGGGGAATTCATTTTGGATTTTTCAATCTATGATGCAATTCTTGCCGGCTTTGACCGCGTTGTGTTTATCATCAAGGAAGAGAACCTTGAATTGTTCCGCGAGACAGTTGGAAACCGAATCGAAAAGAAGATTCGTGTGGAATATGCATTCCAGAGTCTCGACGAAATTCCGAGCGGCTACAAAATTCCGACAGGACGCACCAAGCCTCTTGGAACCGGACACGCAGTATACTGTGTGCGTAACATCGTAAACGATAACTTTGCAGTCATCAATGCAGACGATTACTACGGAAGAGACACCTTTATGATCCTTGCCGACCATCTTCGCAAAGCTTCTGCCGCAAACGGCGTGGCACATCACTGTATGGTCGGATTCCGTCTTGGAAACACACTTACGGAAAACGGATCGGTTTCGCGCGGTCAATGCGAGGTAACCGATAACGGTATGCTTCAAACGGTAACCGAGAGAACGAAGATCGAGCGCAGAGAAAACGGTGTTGCATTCCTTGCGGATGACGGCGAAACGTGGGTTCCGCTTTCAGAGGATACCATTGTCTCGATGAACTGTTGGGGCTTTACTCCCGATGTTTTTGAAGGTCTTGAAAAAGGTCTTTGCAAATTCCTTGCCGAGCTTGACGATACGTCGCTCAAGGCAGAATTCTATTTACCGTTCTCCGTGGATGAGCAAAACCGCGCAGGGAAGTGCGACGTTCGTGTTTACCCGACCTCCGAGGTATGGCAGGGGGTAACATATCCCGAGGACAAGCCGCGCGTGAAGGAAGCAATTCGCGCCCTGATCGAGAGCGGGCGCTATCCGAGCTCTCTTTGGAACTGATCAAAAATTATCTTGAAAGGAATTTAAACAAATGTCTATTCTTATTACCGGTGGTGCAGGCTTTATTGGATCTCATACCGCAGTTGAGTTTCTCGATGCAGGCTACGATATTGTAATTGTTGATAATTTTTCTAACAGCTGCTCCAAGTCCCTCGATCGAATTCGTGAGATCACGGGAAAGGATTTTCGCTTTTATCAGGTAGATCTTTGCGACAAGACCGCACTTGAGGCGGTGTTTGCCGAGAACCCCGACATTGACTCCGCAATTCACTTTGCGGGTCTTAAAGCAGTTGGCGAGTCTGTTGCAATTCCCGGAAAATATTACTACAACAATCTTGTCAGTACGATCAATCTCCTTGAGTTGATGGCAAAATACGATGCAAAGAATATCGTCTTCAGCTCCTCGGCAACGGTTTACGGCGTTCCCGAGACGGTTCCGATCAACGAGAATTTCCCGCTTTCCACGACCAACCCTTACGGTGAAACCAAGCTGATGATCGAGCGAATCCTGAAGGATTTCTGGGTTTCCGATGCGGATTGGAGCATCTCTGTTCTTCGTTATTTCAACCCGATCGGAGCACACAAGAGCGGATTGATCGGAGAAAACCCCCGTGGAATTCCCAACAATCTGATGCCTTATATCGCAAAGGTTGCGGCAGGACAGCTTCCGTATCTTTCCGTCTTTGGAAACGACTATCCCACAAAGGACGGAACAGGCGTGCGCGATTATATCCACGTTGTCGACCTTGCAAAAGCGCATCTCAAGGCACTTGAGCGCGCAAAGCAAAACACCGGTATCGAGTATTTCAACATCGGTACGGGTAAGGGCTATTCCGTATTGGAGCTTGTCAAGGCATACGAAAAGGCAAGCGGTATCCAGATCAATTATCTCATCGCTCCCAGACG
>JAZQWH010000106.1:0-14679 GCA_045632205.1 Eubacteriales bacterium | reverse complement strand
AGAGTTACCGCATAGTTTGCCTGGGTTTTTGCAACCATACCGCCCGCGATCGCCCAACCGGTCTTTACCTTAACGGTAAGGTCCGCGTTGTTAACGCAGTTGATGATGCTCGCGCCGTCACCGACACGGCAAGCAACGCCTCCCGCAAGGGTAGATGTGGAGCTCGAGCTGTTGTCAACCGTGATCTGACCGGAAATGGTGCAGTTCTCAACGATCGCACCTGCAGTCTGGTAGCCAACGATGCCCGCAATCAGGATCTCCGCCTTGGTGGAAACGTTAATATCCAGCTTGGTATTGACGTTGAGGATCTCTGCGTTTGCGTAAGCCGCGATAGCAACACCCGCGATGGGCGCACCGAAGTTCGAGGAGGTGTAGTTATAATTCTCAATATCGACACTCATTTCGATATTCAGATTACAAACTTTCGCAATCGCCTCGGGAGTGGTGCCTCTGAGCGTACCGAACAGAGCAAGACCGCCGATGTCGGGGGGAAGCTTGCCGTCGGGGCCGAGGATCGCCTCGGTGAAGTTAAGTCCTTTAATGGTATGACCCGCACCGTCGAACACGCCCGAGAAGACCTGCTGACGCGCCTCGGATTTACCGTCGCCGTCGGAGTCATAGCCCGTACCGCTGGTGTACATTCTTGCAATCGGCACCCAGATGTGTGCGGAAAGATCGATGTCAGCACCCAACGCAAAGTGCAAGCCGGACATTCCGTAGCCGGGACCTCTGTTGACGAGGTATGCAAAATATGCAAGCTCCTCCGCCGTGGAGATCACGTACGGATTGGCAGCCGTGCCGTAGCCCTTCTGTCCGAGACGCACGTTGTTTGTGAAGGTATTGGCAGTATACTCATACCAATAGCCCTCCTGCACAACAGGCTCAGCTACGTCGCCTCCGTTTTCGTTCGCAGGCGGGGTGGTGGGGGTCTCCTGATTCTGCTCCTCGGCGTACGTGGGAAGTGCGATCACCACAGAGGAGAGCAGGAGTGCAACTGTAAGAAAAATCGACAAAAGCTTTGTTCCTTTTTTCATATACAATTACCCGTATCCTTTCTTAATGAATATTTTTGCGAAAAGAAAATCAACGAGTCTCGTTCATTTTCTCAATATATACACTATAGTGAGCTATAGGAGTAGTCAAAGTCAGTAATAAATGGGTAGAGCGAAGAGGCAAAACGACGCTCTGTCGATACGTCGGGCATAAAAAACCCGCCCGTAACGACAAAGCGTATGCATTCCCCGGATTCGCGCTCGCGGCACCGAAGCGCCGCGAGCGCACTGCAAGGAGAATCATGTCTCCGGGCAATGTAATGGCAGAATCTCCTTGTAGAATAAGCTTAAATAGAGGGCGATATCGAATTACTCACCAATGGAAGTGAGCTGTGCGTCAAGATCCTGATAAAGCTTGTTGAGCTTCTCAATGGTCGTCTTCATCGTACCGGAGCCGTCTGCTGCGATCTTCTGGGAGAGAACGTCGTTAACCTTCTTCTCGCCGGAGTAGATGGAACGAAGGCTGGTGGTATTCAGAGAGATCGAGTTGAAGATGTTTGCGGGGTCGACCTCAATGTTGGAGTCGATGATCTCGATCATTGCCTTGGAAGGAGCGTCGATGACGTACTTCTTGGTCAGAGCCTTCTCGTAGTATGCAGGAACGGTGGTGTTGAAGGACTCGGATGCAAATGCCTCGAGGAAGTGAGTTGCATAGGTGCGATCCTCACCCTTCATGGTGTTCGGAACACCGAACAGCGGAACCTGGTCCTGAACGTAAGAGATGTAGTCGGTCTGGTCGCCGTTTGCCTTCGGCAGCGGAACGATTCCGTAGCCCTCCTTGTTACGGGAAAGCGCGACCATACCCTCGGTCTCAACGGTGTACATACGGAAGTTGATCATGCCTGCTTCGCCTGCGGTGAACTTCTTCTCAACGATGTCGTTTCCGTTGCCTTCCTTGAAGGAGTAGGATCCAACGTCACCGATCATATCGAGGTAATCGTTACAAGCCGCAACCCAAGGAGTGGGATCGTAACCGCTGTAGACCTGGAAGTAACCGTCAGCACTCTTCTCGGAGATACGGAGGTTCCATGCTGCCATGTAACCGTCGGTCTGAGAGGAAGCGCCACCGACGAATACGTAGTAGCCGTACTGGTCGTTTGCGTCGTACTTGGTATCTCTGTTGAGGTCCTTGTACATCAGGTTTGCAGTCTCCTGCATCTTAGCGAGCGTCCAGTCGCCGTCCAGAACGGTCTGGTAGGGGAATGCGATCTGGCTCTGCTTGAAGAGGTTACGGTTGAAGAGCGTTACGACCTGGTAACGGTACCAACCGAGCGAAAGCTTACCGGTAACAAGGTACTGTCTGTTACCGATCTTCAGCGCTACGTTGTAACCGTCGTCGTAGTAGGGCTTCTCAAGATCAACGCGCTCCTGCTTTGCGAGGTCAATAAGAAGTCCCTCGGCAGCAAGGTCGTCCATAACGTAAGAAGCGGTGGTAACTACGTGGTAGGAAGGTGCGCCTGCAAGACCCTTCATCTCGGTTACGATTTCCGCACCGGGGTGGATAACCTGCTCAGAGTTGGTGTAGTTGCACTTCAGACGCTTCTCGAGAGCCGCAACACGGTCGTAAACCGAGTTGTTGATGACGTCACCGTCACGGTCTGCGTCGTAAGACTTTGCGTTCGCCGGCTGAACCCAAGAACGGAGAATGATCTCCTTGCCCTTCATGTCGATGTCGGGAAGATCGTCCCACGTGTTGATCGTGGTGGTCTCTTCTGCATCGTCATCGTCGTCGCCGCCACCGTTGTTACCGCCACCGCGGGGGCCGCAGGCAACTACGGAGAAGAGCATCAAGAGTGCCAGTGCAAAGCACAGCATTTGTTTGATGAGTTTCATAAATGCCTCCTAAATTTTTGTTTTTATCTTCTAAAACATTTCCGAGCGTCCGTCTGCCATTCGAACGGCTCGGTATGCCCTGAAGCCGAAAATGATCGCCTCGCTCCGACAAGATCCAACGCCCTGAGAAGCACCGCTTTTCGGTGATCTCTTCACTAATATATAGGCGGATTTTTCGAAGCCCGAAAAAAGAGCGCAATTCGCCCTTTTTTGAGGCACTATCATTATAGCAGAAAAGACCCCCGAAAAGCAATTGGCAAAACCACTATACTTTTTCGCCCTCTTTTGGGCAAGACTTACAAATTATGAAGAATAATAAAACGCACACCCCCTGAGAATTCCGTTTCTTTTGTACAAAATGCGTTTTTTTTCGGGCATCCTGCCGCACCTCCCTCCGCCGTGGGATTTCCGTCCGGGAAAGGGGCGCGCAAAGAAGAGGGGGCGCTCCCCTCGGAAGCACCCCGCCCTCTCACGTATTCGCCGCTCATATTTTTCCGTCGATTTCAACGCGCAGGCGCGAGAGGATCCGCTTTTCAAGACGCGAAATATAGGATTGGGAGATGCCGAGCAGATCCGCCACCTGCTTTTGCGTCATTTCCTCTCCTCCGCGCAGGCCGAACCGCAATTCGATCAGCTCGCGCTCGCGTTCGTCAAGCCCCGCCACCGCCTCACGCACGACGCGCCGCTCCTCGCGCTTGGAAAGCTCAAAGGCCACGCCGTCCTCCTCGCTCCCCAGCACGTCGGACAAAAGCAGCTCGTTCCCGTCCCAATCAACGTTGAGCGGCTCGTCGATAGAGACCTCGCACCGCCTGCCGCCCGCCTTGCGCAGATACATCAGGATCTCGTTTTCGATGCATCGGGAGGCATAGGTCGCAAGCTTGATGCTCTTATCGGGGCGGAAGGTATTGACCGCCTTGACAAGCCCCAGCGTGCCGATCGAGATCAGATCCTCGATCCCCGTCCCCGCTCCCTCAAAGCGCTTTGCGATGTAGACGACCAGACGCAAATTATGCTCTACAAGTCTTGTTCGCATCGCCTCCTCGTCGATCCGCTCCAGGCATTCCGCCTCACTCTCCTGTGAGAGCGGTGCGGGCAGCAGCTCGGGGCCGTTGATGTAAAACACGCCACGCCGCAAAAAAAGCCTCCGCGCAAGCCACAGCCGCAATCGCTGAAAAAACCTCATATCCTTCTCCTCCTTGAAAATGTTTCTGTTTCTTGTCCAAACGATCAAAAAGTCGCATACGTTGCGCATTTTTCGCGCGAATTGCAGTACGTGTATGCGTTTTTACGATTTGGGGATCACCGCATCAAAGCCCTGCGCCGCTCCGTCAAGCTCCGAAATTGCAATCAGATAGTCGGCAAAGCAACGCTCTTTTCCGTCGTCAACGATCAACCGATCGGGCAGGATCGCGGGCAAAAGTCCGCCTCCCGTCGCCGTGTGCGCAGGGATCAGACGAACCCTTGACGCGCGCTTCGGGTTGCTCGCAAGCCACTCCATCCACCCCTCTCCCCTCGCAACCAATTCGCTTGGCAAAACCTCGGAAAGTCGCGCCCGATCGGCAAGGATCACACCCCTTCCGCTGACGGGATCGCGGAGCAGATTGCCCGAATCCACCATCGCGCGAAGGGTGATCGGACGTCCAAGAAGTGTCGCCTCAACGGTCACGCTTTCGCACCCTTGAGAGATTCCGAGCAGCCGCCCGCCGCGAGAGAGCGCAAGCCCCGCGATCGGCGCGAGAAAGCAAAGCACCCAAGCCGAGAGGCGATCCCCCTGCAACGCCTCAAACGGCAGATCCAACCGATTGAGCCAGACGTAAAGCGCGGTCATAACGCCCCCCATCGCCATTGCGATCAGCGCGTAAGCGAGTCCGCCTCCAAGCACGCCTCGCAATCGCATTCCGCGTGTCCAAAGCGCCACCGCAACGAGCAGGACAGCCGCCAAACAGTCAAATAAAAATCCAACCGCACCGCCAATTCCGAGCAGCAATGCCGCCGCGGCATAGAGCCCACCGAAAAGGGATGCCAAAAGCGCGCGGATCGCGCCGAGCCGTCGGTGCAGCAATCGCGCCGTGATCAAAAGGCATAAAAGATCCATGCTCGCATTGATCAGCACGTATAAATCGATGTAAACCTCGCCTCCCATATTCCCTCCTACCGCCAATCTACGCCCATTATACCCCCTCTCGCGCGATAAAATTGTCAGATTTCCTCCCGCCCATAAAAATTTTTTTCAATTCTTAACAAAAATCAATAAACTTATGGTATAATAGGGGAAAGACCAATCCTCACGAAAGGAACCGATATGTCTCGCTTGCAAGTATTCCAAGGAGAGCTTGAAGCCGCGGGCTTCGATGCCGCCATCATCTCCGATCCCACTCATTTTCAATATCTGACAGGCTTCTCCTTCCACGACGGTTACCTTCTCGTGGCTGGCGGACAGGGCTATCTCCTCACCGATTTCCGCTACGAGGAAGCTGCGAAATCCACCGTAACGGATGAGTGGACCGTTCTTTGTCCCGATTGCGGAATGCTTGTTTCGATCGCGGGAATTCTGAAGGACTCTCACTGTCAGCGCGTTGCCCTTGAGGAAAAAGCCGTCACGCTCTCCGACTTGGAGCGCTTCAAAAAAACGCTCACGGACGTCGAATTGCTCTCGGGCGCATCCAAGATCCTCTCGGAAATGCGCACCTGCAAGGATGCCGATGAGCTTGCAATGATCCGTCACGCGCAATCGATCACCGATGCGGCGTTTTCCCACATTCTCAAGGTGCTTTCTCCCGAGATGACCGAGGTCGAGGTTGCGCTTGAGCTTGAATATTTTATGCGTCGGAGCGGTGCGGACGGACTTGCTTTTAACACCATCGCCGTTTCGGGCTCCGCCTCCTCCCTGCCTCACGGTGTGCCGCGCCCCCAAAGGCTGGAGCGCGGATTCCTGACAATGGACTTTGGCGCGCGCTACAAGGGATACTGCTCGGATATGACGCGCACGGTCGTCATCGGACGCGCGGACGGGGAAATGAAGCGACTCTACAACACCGTTCTGCAAGCGCAAACGCTCGCGCTTGAAGCGGCGGCAGAGGGCGTATCCTGTCACGCGCTTGATAAGATCGCACGCGATCACATTGAAAGCGCCGGCTACCGAGGTCGCTTTGGGCATTCGCTCGGTCACGGTGTCGGTCTCCACGTCCACGAGGATCCCCGTCTCTCCCCGAAGGCAAAGCCCGAGGAGGTGCTCAAGCGCGGACACGTGGTCACGTTTGAGCCGGGAATCTATCTCACAGGTCAATACGGATGCCGCATTGAGGATCTCCTCGCGATCGATCCAAACGGCAATGCGATCAATCTGACAAACAGCAAAAAGGAGCTCATCGAGCTTTTCTAATCCATCATTTCAGGAGGTTTTTACGATGCATCATCTTCTCGTCACAGTCCCGTGGAATCTCGCGGACTATCTCTCCCGTCAGCTCGCCCTCACAGAGGATCAGATCGCGTGGATCCAGCTTCCCGCCGCACTCCTCTGTATCATCATTCCCTACCTGCTCGGCAGCATCAATCCTGCCGTCCTCATTTCCAAGCTCTTCTTCCACGAGGACATCCGAAACTTCGGTAGCGGAAACGCGGGAACCACGAATATGCTCCGCACCTACGGAAAGGGCGCGGCGATCGCAACCTTTGCCTTCGACATCGGAAAGGCGGCGGCAGCATATTGGATCGGTATGCTTCTCTGGTCCTTCCCCGGCGCGGCAATTGCGGGATTTTTCGTCGTATTCGGGCATATGTTCCCTATATTCGCACATTTCAAGGGCGGAAAGGGCGTTGCTTGCCTTGCAATGGTCGCGCTCTGCTCCAGCCCCGTCACCTTCCTCTTCCTTTTGCTGATCTTCGTGGTGATCGTGGTAGGAACCAAATTCATCTCCCTTGCATCGATCATGAGCGCGCTTCTCTATCCGCTCATCCTCAACGCGTTCGCCCCCTATCCGCTCTACGTTGCAATGGCGATCGTCAGCGCGTGCTTCGTGGTATTTATGCACCGCGAAAACATCAAGCGTCTGCTCGCCGGCAAGGAAAACAAGGTCAGCTTCTCCAAGACCTCAAAGAAAAAGAAGGACGGTGACGGAGAGAAATGACCGTGAACGAAGCACAGCTCCGTATGGGCGAATTGATCTCTCAGTCGGCGCAGGGCGGTGTCCTCAAGCGCGCCGTTTTCTCCAAGCCCGACGACCGCGAAACGGTACGTTGCGTCCTCACGCTCCGCAAGATCGGAAAAGGCGTTGCCGCACAAGCAGAAACCTTCCGCACCGATAACAAGGCACTGCACGAAAACATCGCGCCCGATAACGTCAACCGCCTCGGTGAATTGGTTGCAAGCTTCTCGCAGGTCAACCTCATCACAACGGTTGGAGATTGCGAATTCCGTCGCTCCAAGAGCGGCAAATGCACCCTGCTCGGTGACAAAAAGCTGGCGCGCGCATTAGAGCAATCACAGGCTCCCGTCGCCATCATTGAGGAAAACAACAGACAGAAAAACCGCATTCTTTCGGGCAACGAGCCCTTTCTCCGTCTGCTCGACGTCTCGGATGAAAACGGACGGGTGCGCGATAAAAAGCAATCCAAATTCCGTCAGATCAACCGCTTCCTCGAAATGATCCGAGACTGTCTCCCTCAGCTTCCCGCCGAGGGCACGCTTCGCATCTGCGACCTCTGCTGCGGAAAAAGCTATCTTTCCTTCGCGGCATACCATTATTTTGCAAACGTCCTCGGACGGAGGGTGAAAATGACGGGTGTCGATCTCAAGCCCGACGTCATCGCGTATTGCAATGAGGTTGCAACAAAGCTGAATTTTGACGGACTTGAATTCCTTTGCGGAGATATCAACGAATATCGCGCCGAGGGAAGGGTCAACCTTGTCATCTCGCTCCACGCCTGCGACACCGCAACCGATCTCGTGCTTGCAAAGGCGATGGAATGGGAGGCGGACGTCATCCTCTCCACCCCCTGCTGTCATCACGAGCTGAACCACACGCTCAACTGTGCGCCCCTCGCATTCATCGCCGCACACTCCATGCTTCGACAAAAGCTTTGCGATGCCGCGACCGATGCATTGCGCCTCAAGCTCCTCGAGGCAAACGGCTACAACGTTGCCGCGCTGGAGCTGATCGATCCCGAGGAAACCCCGAAAAACATTATGCTGCGCGCCCTGCGCCGTCGGCATTTCAATCCCGATTCAGAGGAGGCAAAGCGACTCCTCGGCGAATACGAGGAAGCAAAAAAATTCCTCCTTGGAGGCTAAAAAAAACGCATACGTGCTGCGAATTTGCAATACGTATGCGTTTTTCTTTACTTTTTTGCGAAGGAAAGCAGATTCTCGCAGGCTCGTCCCGCAAGCACGTCACAGAGATTTTGCACCGTCGTTTCGGCGATATTTTCAAGTGCCTCCTCGGTCAGAAACGCCTGATGAGAGGTGACGAGAACGTTGGGCATACTGATCAGACGTGCAAGCACGTCATCCTCCACGATGTGCCCCGAAAGGTCCTCGAAGAAGAAGTCCGATTCCTCCTCGTAAACGTCCAGACACGCCGCACCGATCTGCCTCGCCTTGATCCCCTCAAGCAATGCCTCCGCGTCGATCAACGCTCCGCGCGAGGTGTTGACGATCACAACGCCCCGCTTCATCCGCTTCACCGTCTCGGCGCAGACAAGATGGTAGGTCTCCTCGGTCAGCGGACAGTGCAAGGAGATCACGTCACTCTCGGAAAGCAGACGGTCGAGCGGAACGTAGGAAAAGCCCGCCTCGGAGGCAGGGAACTTATCGTACGCCAGCACACGCATCCCAAAGCCGCGACAGATCTCAATAAACACTCGTCCGATCCTCCCCGTCCCGATCACGCCGACCGTCTTGCCGTGCAGATCGAATCCGATCATCCCGTTGAGGCTGAAATTAAAATCCTTTGTACGGATATACGCCTTATGGATCCGACGGATCGAGGTCAGGAGCATCGCCATCGCGTGCTCCGCAACGGCATAGGGAGAATATGCGGGCACACGCACCACCGTAACGCGCCCCTCGGCGTGCCGCACGTCCACGTTGTTAAAGCCCGCGCAGCGCAGGGCGATCGCGCGTACGCCAAGCGATACGAGCCGATCGATGACCTCCGCACTGACCGTATCGTTGACAAACACGCAGGCCGCATCGCATCCGCGCGCCAGCTCTGCCGTCTCCTCCCAGAGCTTGGTTTCAAAAAACTTGAACGTAATATCCCTTCCGTCCGCCGCACGCAAAAAGAACTCGCGATCATACGGCTTGGCATCAAAAAACGCAATTTTCATCCTTGTCCTCCGCAATTCGTTTGCACTTAGTATGTCACGATTCGTCCGTTTTTCTCAAAAAAAGCATATTTCTTAACAGAAAGTTAAGAATATGGTCATCGGAAGATTACGGATGCGTGGTAAAATAGGATATAATGATTGTTGATAAGGAGGAAGAAACGATGGCAGGACCGGGAGGCGGAAGCCGCGGAGGCGGCGGCTTCGGTGGAGGCGGCGGTGGCCGCGGAGGCTTCGGCGGAGGTGGATTCGGAGGACCTCGTGGAGGCGGATTTTACGGTGGTCCGAGAGGCCCTCGGATGTACGGCTGGGGCTGGGGCCCGAGACGTTATTACGGATATGGCGGAGGCGGCGGATGCCTCGGTCTTCTGATGCTTCCCATTATTTTGATCCTTGTCGTCGCGCTAATGATCTTTTCCATTCTTGGCGGCGCATTCAATGCGGTCTCCGAGGGGGGCGTAACCGAATACGGCGAGCGCCAATTCCAGGACTTTGCAAACAAAAAATACAACCAGATCTACGGTGCATCGAGCGCGTACGAGGATAACATCCTCATCGTATTCCTGACAACCGAGGAGGCAGAGCAGTTCTACTATATCGGTTGGGTGGGAGACCACGTCAAAACCGACGTCAACCTGCTTTTCGGCAGCAACATGACCGAGCTGGGGCGCGCAATGGATGCGCACATTCTCTCCCCCTATCACTATCAGCTCGGCAAGGGGCTTGCAGGTGTGGTAGAGCAAATGCAAGGCAGCGTTCTTGCCCGTGTCGGAGAGAGCAGCTTTATCTGCTCCGAGACAAGGAACGGAGAATCCAAGCTTTATAACGACAGCAATTTTACGGTCAATGAGGAAACGGTAAATCTCGCGCTCGCAAGCTTTACCGAGCAAACGGGCATTCCGATCTCGATCGTCATCGAGGATTCGGAGGACATTTTTGAGACCAACTACACGGGAATGATCATGGGGATCCTGATCATTGCCGTCCTGCTCGGCGTTTCGATCTATCTGATCGTCAAGGCAAGCAAGAGCCGCAAAAATCGCGGAGGCCCGAATAGCGGAGGCGCAAGCGGCGGCTTCGGCGGCAACGATTACGCCAACGGAAACTTCCGATTGTAAGAATGATTGATCATACGAATTGATTTTCAGTCCCCTGTTAGCAAAAAAGAACCGAACGGCAGTGCCGTTCGGTTCTTTCGTATTATTTCAGCTTTTCCACACATTCCATCATAACGAGTGCGGCATAAGAGGCAAAGCCGTGGTTGCAGCTTGCGCTGGGCTTTCTCAGCTCCCAGAGCGTGCGCGTTCCCTTTGCCATTCCGCCAAAGAAGTCCTCACACTCTGCAAGCGCCTGCTCATAGTAACCAAGCTTGAGCAAGGCCTCCATTCGGAGGTAGACACCAATGAACGCATTGAGGATCTCCACGTCAAATTCGGGCGTTACCACACGGGAGGGAAGGAAGACCTCGCGGATCATACGCATCAGCTCCGCGTACTTGGGAGCCGTGGGATCAACGTCCGCAAACAAAATCGCGTAATATTGGCAGATCTCGGAGATATCTCCCGCATTGACCAGCACACCCTCCTCGTTGCGGATCGCGTGGTCGGTAAAGAGCTGACCGTTAAAGGACTGCCGCTTTGCCTCAGCCGCGACCTTGCGGCTCTTTTCGAGCAGCTCCTCGCCACCGTAGAGATGATATGCCGCCAAAAGCGTGCGCGCGTAGAGGAAGTTGGTGGGATAGTTGACGTCCTGCACCCACTTGTTCGCGCGTGTCCACTCCACGAAATTCCAGGAAGGAAGCTTTTCAAGCAATCCGTCCTCATTTTCATAACGGGAAAGGAAATCAAGCACGCCCATCACGCTCGCGCGGAACTGCTCGCGATCCTCGTCGGGCTCACGAAGCGTCAGATATTCCTCTACCTCAAGGACGTACCACATATTCCACTGCGGAATAAAATCGTTGTTGTTGATAAATCCTGCGGGATAGCACATCGGGAGCGCCCCCTCGGGGATCTCACCGTTATTTTCAAACAGGCGGTAGTTTTCAAGGAAAGCGCGTTCAACGTCGCTCGTTCCAAACAGCTTCTTCTCGACTCGTCCCGTAAAATAGGAATCGCAAAGCCATCCCGCGCGCTCACGAGAGGGGCAATCCGTATAGATATCCACCGCGTTCTGTGCCAGCGTACGCACGGAGGCATCGAAGATCAGATTACGCAATTCACTTCCGAGATCGGGATACACCACACCGTCCGCGGAATGCTCGAACTTCAAGCCGCCCAGGGCACGAAGCGTGATCTTACCGCTCCTTACACCCACGAAAAGATAGCGGAAGGCATACGGCTCAAAGCTCTGTACGTCGATCGTTTGTCCCTTTGCGGCAAAATACTCCAGCACGTTATTGAGTCCGTTGTTAAAGGTGAAATCCTCGCCCTCACAGTATTCGGAATACGCGACCGTGACGTCGGATTCCTCGATCGAATCAAAGAGCGTCTTGACAAAGCAGGTCTCTACCTGACCGAGATCGAATACGGCATATTCGTTCTGCGCGAGCGTCAGCGGAAGCTCCTTTTGATAGCCCTTGCACGTTTGCTTTTGTGCGCGCACCCAAACGCTCGGCACCGTTTTGATCCTCTCGGGCGCAAAGTTGCCCCAGCGAATGCTCCTCTCGCTCAGCGGCAGGATTTTCTTTTCAAGCTGCTCCGAATAGATCGCATCGTCCTGCTCCAGCGTGCCGTAGTGAGTGCAGGCGATCAGCTTGATCTCCTCATAGGTCGGATAGGGAACGCCGCGCTCAAGCATCCGATTCTCCTTTCCGAGAACGGCGATCTGCGCGCGATCTGCGGGATCGGTGGAGGAGGCACCGAGTCGAAAATCCGCGACCTCGGTAAAGTGTCTCTGCACGCTGTAACGCACGACCTCCCGCACGTGATATTTCGGCTCAAAGATCTCAAAATCACGTCCCGTCCAGGCAATGCTCTCGCCGTTTACAAAAACCTCTGCCATACAGTAGGACGGCTCCTTGACAACGGACAGCGACTCACATCCAAAGCCCTCTGCCTCGATCACCAGCTCATGCTCGCCGCCGTCCAATTCAAGCGGAATACGGTCGACTCTCGCATATCCTCTCGCGGCTCTCGCGGGGCCGTAGCCCAAAAAGCGGCCGTCAAGGAACGCGCGGTAATAGAATGCCGCCGTCACGCACAGCTCCGCTTTTCCCTTCGCCGTCAGGACCGCGCGGAAGGTCGCCAGCGTGTTCATTTCCTTGAGCTTGCCCGAGATCCAGACCGCTCTCGCATTTTTAAAAATCATAAGAAGCCTCCTTTTGTTCGGCAGGTCGCCCGCCGGGTTTTGCTTTCATTATACTTCACCATTATGAACAAACTATGTCTTTTTCCGATTTTTTCAAAATTATTCTTTACAAGCTCGCGTACTCGTGATAAAATATAGATAATCGATTTGAGAAAGGATTACGGTTATGACCAATCAGGAACGTTTTTTGCAGATATTCAACGAAAAGATCAAGCGCGAGGGAGCGGATAAACTCCTCGACTTCCTGCAGCGGAGCGATTTCTTCACCGCTCCCGCCTCCACCCGTTATCACGGTGCCTGCGAGGGAGGACTTTTGGCGCACAGCCTCAACGTCTACGATTGCCTCGTGGATATTCTCAACCGTCCGCGCGTCAAGGAGCTTTACGGCATCGAATACAGCGACGAGAGCATTGCCATCGCCGCGCTGATGCACGACGTCTGCAAGGTCAACTTCTATAAGACCTCCTTCCGCAACGCAAAGGATGAAAACGGAAAATGGGTCAGTGTTCCCTATTACACCATCGAGGATAATCTCCCCTACGGTCACGGCGAGAAGTCGGTCTACATCGTCTCGGGCTTTATGCGCCTGACGCGAGACGAGGCGTTCGCCATCCGCTATCATATGGGCTTTTCGGGCACGGAGGATCCGGGCAACGTCGGACGCGCGCTTGAAATGTTTCCGCTCGCCTACGCGCTCTGCTGTGCGGATATGGAAGCGGCATTCCTGATGGAAGGCAAGCTGGCAGAGGGCAAATAACGCCCACGGAAAGGATTTTTTACGATGTTCAAGCTTTTTGGAAGAAAAAAGGATCCCAACAGCAAGCAATACCGTTGGGAAATGGCACGTCAGATGTGCAACCACCACATCCGCTACGTCACCGAGAAGATCAACGGCGTAGACGAGGTCATCGGTCGCAACGGCGGGCTCAATATCCGAGATGACGAGCTGATCGTATTCGCCTCCTCGGACGTGCTTCTCCGTTGCAAGGTAGAGCAGATGCAGGCTTGGGAATTGCTCTCCAAGGATGGCGTTGTCATCACCGCCCCCGACCTCGAGCACGGCGGACGTGAGCGCACGGTCATCGTCTATTACGTCTACTATCGCTGACTATGTCGCTTGATGCGCTTTTATTTGTAGAAAAGCAAGCACGCTTTGCGCGCTTATGCCGCGAGGCAATGCTGGAACGGCACGAATCGGGCGAGGCAGGCATCGGAACACTGGCGGAAAAGCGACTTCATCTCATTCTCAAGCGCTTTCTCTGCGAGGACGAGGATTTTCACGAGGTCGGCGTCCCCGATACGCGTTACGTCTCGGACGTCCGCATCGGTAACGAGATCTTTGAGGTGCAAACGGGCGATTTTTACCCGATGCAAAAAAAGATCCTGCACTACCTCGCGCACACCGATTGCACCGTCACCGTTGTCCATCCCATCGCCGTAAAGAAATGGGTGTCCTGGATCGACGCCAAAACGGGAGAAACGGTCGAACGCCGCCCCTCTCCGCAAAAGGGACGCCCCGAGGATCTTTTGCCGCAGCTTTACGGGCTTCTCCCCGCGCTCGGCGATCCGCGCCTTCGCTTCCGTCTCCTGCTCATTGAAGCGGAGGACTTCCGCACGCTTTCGGGGCGCACGCGTAATCGCAAAAAGGGATCCAAAAAATACGAGCGTATCCCGCTCTCCCTCCTCGGCGACGTCACGTATTCCTCGCCCGAGGACTTCCGCTCGATGATCCCCGCAGATCTGCCTCCCCATTTTACCGTCAAGCAGTTTTCGGGACTGACAAAGCTCCGCGGCATCGACGCCTATTCCGCCGTCCGCGCGCTCGTCGCCCTCGGACTCCTCTCCCCCGCCGATCCCATCGGCAGAAGCATGGGGTTTCAGGTGATTTGATGTAAGAGAGATGCGGGGGGAACTTTTTTGAAAAAAAGTTCCCCCCGCACCCCCTTCAAAAAACTTCCCAAAAGGGGGCTTTATCATATTTTTGTTCGTGTGCCGAGTGCCTGCTCGGTGCTTTTTTCTTTCAGAAGGAATAATCGGGCTTAACGGGCAATCCGATCCTTGAGGATTCCACGATTGCAAGGCAAGCGGCAACGGTTTTCGCGCCCTCCTCCGCGCTCATAACGATGGGAGCATCCGCAAGGATCGCATTTGCAAATACGGC
>JAZQWH010000105.1:0-7296 GCA_045632205.1 Eubacteriales bacterium | reverse complement strand
CCATACCAACCTTGTTATCGAGGAACCACCAAGCGGGGCCGTATTGGATCTTGCCCTTGACACCGCCCGACTGGAAGCAGCCCAGAAGCGTCATCAGCTCCGCATTCATCTTGGGATTGAGATTGAACAGAATGAGCTTGGGAAGCGCGCCCTCGCTGTTGAGTCGATCCATCAGACGGGAGAGCTTGGAGATCGAATTTCGATCGGAAATGCTGTCAAAGCCCGTGTCAAGTCCGAGACGTGCGAGCATAACGGCATTGTTATTGCGCATTGCACCCAGATGAAGCTCGGTTGCAACACCGTATTTGCCGTACATTCTCATCAGCGCGTAGGTCAGGTAGCCCTTGAAGATCTCCACGTCGGCAGCGGTCGGCTTTGCACCGCCGAGAACGGCACGCAGGACGCGGTCTGCCTCCTCGGGCGTGGGAATATCGCAAACGTATTCGAGCGCAATATCGCTCGCGCGCGCACCGACCTTGAGGAACGCCTGCAAACGAAGCTCCAGCGCCGCCTCAAGCTCCGCAAGCGTGCGGATGGGGTGCGTAAGTGCTTCCAGCTTTCCAAGGAAGGTGAGGTACTGCTCCGCCTCGATATTCATGATCTTGTCGGCACGGAACGCGGGCGCGACGCGGAATTGATAATCCTTCTTCGCGATCTCCTCAAATACGGTCAGATCGTCAAAAACCTCGTTGGTGGTGAAGATCGCGGCAACGTTCGAGCCCTCGATGAGCGACTGCGGCGTGACGTTGTGCGTGCGGATATACGCATTGCACTGCTCCCAGATCGCCTCCGCGTTTGCCTCGTTGATCTCAAGCTCACAGCCGAAATACTCCTTCAATTCCACCTGCGACCAGTGGTAGAGAGGATTTCCGAATGCGGAGCCAAGCACGCGACAGTAGGTGAGAAACTTCTCGCGGTTAGACTTGTTTCCCGTAATGTATTCCTCATCCGCACCGAAATTGCGCATCAGGCGCCACTTGTAGTGGTCTCCCGCCAGCCAGATCTCAAAAATATCCGAGAAGGGCTTGTTCTCGAGGATCTGTCGCTCGGGCAGATGGCAATGGTAATCGAAGATGGGCATTTTCTTGGCGTAGTCGCGGTAAAGCACCTTCGCCGTTTCGTTACGGAGTAAAAAATCGTCTTGAATGTAGCTCATAAGCTTATCCTTTCTTGTTTGTTATCGTTCCCAACCAAGCTTTTCGGTCTCCTCGTTGATCGTCGACCAAACGAGATCCTCGCACCACCAATGCTCACGCGGCGTAACCACCAAGCGGCATTGATCCTCCGCTCCCGCGGCGCGATAGATCTTTTCGAGCGTTGCGTATCCCTCCCGCACACCGTGGATGGGGAAAATGGGATCCAGCTCGCCCGCGATCACAGCGATCGGACGCGGTGCGATGAGCATTGCAAGATCCTGCATCTCAAAATAGCGGTACGCATTGGGAACGTAGTTACAGGAGCAATGGAACATATCGAGAATAGACGCCTTGTAGGTGCAGAACGCGCAGCTCGGTGCCGCGAGCTTGATGCGCTCGTCGTAGCACGCGCAGTAGTAGGTTGCCGTTCCGCCGCCCGAATTTCCCGTGATCAGAATTTCATCGGTATTGCAGAGCTTGAAATGATCGCGAAGCACGTCGATGGCGCAATGAACGTCCCAAACGCGCTCTCCAAGCACCGTTCTGCCCAGCATCAAGGCGTTCATCGCGGTATAGATGCACATTTTGGCGTCTCTCTTCTTCTCGGTCGGGCGTCTCTCCCCCATTCCTCTCTGCTCGATGCAGAGTGCCGCGTATCCGTTTTTGACAGCCTGCAGGCCAAACGCGCCGCGCGGCTGATAATTCGTATCCTTTTCGGGGAATTTGATCTCTCCGATGGAATTGTGGAAGCCCGTGGAGTGTCCCTGAAGCGTGATGGCAACGGGATAGCGCTCCTTGCCCGTATCGGGAATGAGCAGATAGCAAGGGACTCGCGTTCCGATCTCACTTGCAAAGGTGAAGCGCGTGAGGGTGTAGCCCTCTTTCTTCTCCTCAAATTCGATCTCGAGCGCGGGATCGTCGGCTGCGTTTTTTTCGATCTGATCCAAGCCCGTCAGCGCAATAAATTTTTGGCGGATCCGCTCGCGCTGAGCCGCAAGCTCCGCAGACGGATCAAATGCCAGCTCCTGCTTAATATTCTCCTTCAACATATCGTGGCAAAGCTCTTCCATCGTATCGTCTCCTTTGGTTGGTAATATGATTATAGCACGCGCCGTGCAAAAAAGCAAGAATAAATCAGAAATTCAGGCAATCCGCGGACAGATAGACGATCTCTCTTTTGTGATCGTGCAAGCTGTCAAAGCTGATTCCCTTTCCTCCCCACACAAATCGTGCGTGCAGGTCACAGCGAATATCGGTAATGGGAAGCCTCGGATCGTAGGATCTGACCAGGCAGCGCATGGTGTTGGTTTTGAGGCTGTATGCCATAAGCTGACGGTAGCCCTCGATGCAATAGCTATCGCCGATGATGTAATTTCCGTCGGGAGAGAGACTGCAATGAATATCACGGTTTCCTCGTCCCTCAAAGAAGGGATCGTCATAACGGTGCCACGCGCCCGTTTGCACGTTGACAAGATACATGCCTTTCTTACCCTCGATCTCACAGTAGATCAGCAGCTCTTCATCGTTTTTCCAATAGTAGTGCGAGAACATTCCCGCAGGCAGAACGACGTGCAAATTTCCTGCTCTGTCACCTGCGATGAGCGAGGTCTTCCAATCCATCTTACCGTCCACAAGCTCGGGGAAGCTGCGGAAAAGCATCACGTAGCGATCGGAATTGGGCGAGAAGGTGATGTGATTGACCAAAACCTTTTTTCCCGCCTCCAGACCGCACATCGGCGCGATCCTTTCATAAGAAGCGATCAATTCGCTCTTGCCCGTTTCCATATTGACGAGAAATACACCGTCGTCCGCAGGCGCGGCGATCTCCGCGCCCTCATCCACGAATCCCGCATAGCCGTAGCCGGGACGGAAGGCAAAGATCCTGCCGAAATTGACGGCAAGCCCCCATTTTCCATCGGGGGAAACGCAAGCGGTCGCGCGGTCGGTGTATTGCTTTTCACCCGTGACAAAATTGTGCGTGACGGTCATAAACCGTCCGTTTTCGCAGACGTTATAGTAAACCGTGTTCTCCAGATAGGGGTGATACTGCAGCATTGCGCCCTGCTGGAAATTCCACGCGGTGGTTTCCGCGATCCTGACAAATTTTCCATCCTCAAGATAACCGATCTCGGCAACGTCCTCCGCCGTTGGGATGCGATCGATAAATTTTACGCGGTGGCAGAGATGACGTCCCGTCTCCCCCGTCGCGCGCATATCGTAATACGCAAAAAAGTAATGATAGCCGTCATCGGGCGTGATGATCTTCATTTCCGAATCGGTTTGGTTGATTAGTTTTTCCATTTGAATCTTCTCCTTTTTCAAAGTGTCACTCCATCCTTGAAGATGGAGATCTCCGAGAATCCGTGCTCCTCGTTTTTCGTTCTCTTGCCCGATGCGACCGCAAGCACGTAAGAAAGCAGGCTGTCGGTCAGCTCATCCATCGGTACGCCGTCAAGCACGGGGGATGCGTCAAAATCGATCCATCCCGATTTCCGCTCTGCAAGCGCACGGTTGGTGGAGATCTTGACCGTAGGCACGGCAGAGCCGAGCGGAGTGCCTCTTCCCGTGGTGAAGAGGATCATATGCACGCCCGCCGCCATCAGATTGGTCACGGCAACGATATCATTCCCGGGGCCGTTGAGCAGAGAGAGCCCGTTTTTGGTGAGGCGATCCCCGTAATCAAGCACGTCGACAACGGGAGAAAGCCCGCCCTTCTGCACGCATCCGAGCGATTTTTCCTCCAGCGTGGTAATGCCGCCCGCCTTATTTCCGGGCGAAGGATTCTCGTAGACGACCTGCCCGTGCGCGGTGAAATAATCCTTAAAATCATTGATGAGAGAGACGGTCTTTTCAAAGACCTCGCGCGAAACACAGCGCTCCATAAGCAGATGCTCCGCGCCAAACATTTCGGGAACCTCGGTCAGCACACAGCTGCCGCCAAAGGAGATGAGACGGTCCGAAAGGCTGCCCACAAGCGGATTTGCGGAAATGCCGCTGTATCCGTCGCTTCCGCCGCACTTGAGCCCGAGTCGCAGGCGCGAAACAGACACGGGGGTGGGCTTGAAGGTCTCGGCATACGCCTGCAGCTCACGCACGATGCGCACACCCTCCCCGATCTCGTCGCTCACGTCCTGACAATTGAGGAAGCGGACGCGCCGCTCATCGTATTCGCCAAGCACCCGTTTGAATTCTCCGATATTGTTGTTCTCGCATCCGAGCCCCAACACCAGCACGCCGCCCGCGTTGGGATGATTGACCATTCCGCGCAGGATGAGCTGTGTGATGCGATGATCTCCGCCGAGCTGGGAGCAGCCGAAGGGATGCGAAAAGCTCCTCGCGCCCGTCTTGGCGGCAATCGCCTCCGCCACCTTGTTGACGCATCCGACCGTATTGACGATCCAGACGTCATTCCGGATGCCCACGTCACCGTTCTCACGCAGATATCCCATAAAGGTCAGGTCGCTCTCGACGTGTGCGACGCCGTAATCCCTGTACTGATAGCTGTATTCGAGATTTCCCGAAAGATTGGTGCGCAGGTTGTGCGTATGCACGTGATCGCCCGCGGAGATCTCCTCGGTCGCGTGTCCGATGGGAGAGCCGTACTTGATAACGTTCTCCCCCGCACGGATCGCCTTCAGTGCGTATTTATGTCCGTCGGCGCGCACCTCGACGTTATCCAGCTTATGTATTTGCATAAGCTTCCACCTCGGGGATCAGCGCGCTGAGGTCAGCCCCCCAAAGCTCGCGGTTGGAAAGGATCTCTGCAACGCTCGCGCGCTTCATAAATTCCATCACCTCGGGCGTATCGTTGGGAGTTCCCTTCTTGTAAAACTCGATCAGTTTTGCAAAGGAAAAGAGCAGATGCGGAGGATTCTTGCCAAACTTTCTGACGTAATCGAGAATGGAGGGCAGAACGCGAACGCGGAATTTGCTTACGGAATTGAGCGCGATGGAGGAAAGATAATGCTTGATGTAAGGATTGGAGAAGCGCACCAGCACGTTCTCGGCATACTCGGTCAGCTCCTCGCGCGACATCTCCAGAGAGGGAATGATCTCCTCAAAGAGGCAGGCGTGGAGGAACTCGTGCATCGTTTTGTCCTCGATGCAGGATTTAACGGTGTCAAGCCCCGAAAGGAGCGCGTAAGGAACCATTGAGGTGTGCGCGCCGTTGAGGATGCGCACCTTTCTCGTGCGGTATCTTTCAAGCTCGTTTTTCGTCACAATGACGTTTAGTCCCGCGCGCGAGAAGGGCATCTCCTTTTCAATCTCAAAATCGGTCTCGATGACCCAGAGATGGAAGAACTCCGAGGTGTTGACCAGCTTATCCTCATAGCCGAGATCAAGCGCCTCGTCCTTGGGGTAGCCCGTATTGATGCGGTCAACGAGCGTATTGCAGAATACGTTCTCACGCTCCACCCAAGCAACGAAATCCGCACCCAGCCCCCAAAGCTCCGCATACTGCAGGACAGTTTTTTTGAGGTTATCTCCGTTGCGGTCGATCAGCTCGCAGGGGAGCAGGATAAAGCCGCCGAGGCCCAGATCAAAGCGACGCTTGAGAAGCAGAGTCAGCTTTGCGGGGAAGCTTTTGGGAGGGAGATCGGTCATTTTATCCTCGGGCAGGAATACGATCCCCGCCTCGGTGGTATTGGAAATGATGAAGCGCGCGTCGGGATTCTCCGCCAATGCGAGGTACGCGTCAAAATCCTCGTAGGGCTTGACGCAAGCGGCGATCACGTCGATCAGCTCGGTCTCCACGCCCTCCGCACCGCGGATGACGTGCGTATAGTTGCAATTCTGCGATGCGAGCAGATCGCAAAGTCCCTGCTCGATGGGCTGTACCACCGCGACGTTACCGTTAAAATTCGCCGCCTGATTCATCTTGTGGATCATCCAATCGGCAAAGCCGCGCAAAAATCCACCCTCTCCAAACTGAATGACCTTAATCGGTCTCTTTGTTTTTTCGGTCGTGATCATATTCATTTCAAGCTCTCCTTTGCAAATTGCGCGTAAAGCGCCTTGACGGTGCGGTATGCAAGCTTGGGGTTGCGGTATTCATCCAGAAGTCCCTTGTTGTTAAAGCAACGGGCACGGTCGCGCCACGCCAGCCCTGCCGAGGTGAGAATATTGCAAAACTGCCATACGTAAAATCCCGCGATCATTGGATCGTTATGGAACAGCGCAACGCAATGCTCCAAGATCTCCGACTGATATTCCTCGGTCCAGAACACGGTATCAAAGCCGTTGCGATAGCCGTAAAGCGCGCCGGCTCCAAATTCACTCATAATGACGGGACGGTCCGCAAGACCGAGCTTTTCTCTACGCGCGCGGAAGTTTTCGAGGAAGCCCTCCCAATCCTTGGCAAGTCCGGTCTTTTCCTGATCGTACCAGCCGTAGTACATATTGAGCGAGAGAATATCGGAAAACTCAAAGCAGATATCGTCCATCGGATGGTTGGACGCGTGTGTGATGAGACGGTTGCCGCCGTTGGAGCGAAGGAAGCCGTGATAGAGCTTTGTCATCGCGTACGCCTCCTCCGACTGCGAGGGGATCTCGTTATGCATACCCCAGATAATGATGCAGGGATGGTTATAGTAGTCACGGATCATCTCGCGGTGCATCTCAAGTCCGCGTTCCACCACGATGGGATCTCCGAGCGTTTCCACCGAAAATCCGCATCCCCAGATCGGGATCTCGCTCCAGAACAGCATTCCGCACTCGTCAAGCAGATCGACGAAATATTTGGAATTGGGATAGTGCGAGCCGCGCACGGTGTTACATCCGAGATCGAAAATGATGTCAAGATCGCGCTTCATCAGATTTCTCGGGAAGGCAAAGCCAAAGCCGGGGTAGTCCTCGTGGCGGTTGACGCCGCGCAATTCGATCGCCTCTCCGTTGAGGCTGATCTTTCCGTCCTTGACCTCGATTTTACGGAAGCCGACGCGATCAACGAGATCGTCGGTCGCCGTTTTTACCGTGAAGGGATACAGCGTGGGCGTCTCACAGCTCCAAAGAGCAAAGCCCTCAAGCTTGATCGCTTCGGATCTGACCGTTCTTCTCTCCCCTGCCGCAAGCGTGACCGTACCCTCGTACAGCCCCCACTCGCCAACCGTTGCCGTAACGGGCGCTTCCTCTGCGTCGTTGCCTGCGTTATAAAGCTCAA
>JAZQWH010000104.1:0-20042 GCA_045632205.1 Eubacteriales bacterium | reverse complement strand
ATTCGGACAGAACAGAGGCTATGGTGACCGTCAGAGCAATTTCGGTGACCGTCCGAACAATTTCGGTGACCGTCCGAACAATTTCGGTGACCGTCAGGGCAATTTCGGTGATCGTCAGGGCAATTTCGGTGACCGTCAGAGCAATTTCGGTGATCGCAAGCCCGCATTTGACCGAAACGGCGGCTTTGGCGGACGTCCCAACGGCGGACAGAACAATCGCGGCAATGATCGCGGAAACGACCGTCGCGGTGGCGGCTTTGAGCGCGATAAGGGCGATTTTGTTGCGAACGCACCCAGAGAAAAGTTCAAGGCACAGCCCATTGTACGCGGTGCCTCCACCAACGTCAATCCCGACGGAACGCTCAAGGGCCCTCGCGTAATCGATACCCGTACCTCTTCGGTCGATCTTTCCAAGTACGATGAGAGACTGGAAAGCTTTGCATCCGAGCGTGAGAACGATATGCAGGGCGGAAGCCAGAAGGTCAAGAAGCAGAACAATGCACAGAATGCGGCGGTACAGCGCGGCGGAAAGGGCAACAAGAAGGATAAGCGCCGTCAGGCACAGGCTCCCACCCCCGTTGTGGTGCATAAGCCCACCGAGGTCGAGATCCCCGAGGAGATCGTGGTCGGTCAGCTTGCATCCAAGTTGCACGTGACTTCCGGTGAGGTCGTGAAGAAGCTGATGCTGATGGGCATGATGGTGACCGTAAACCAGAGCATTGATTTTGATACCGCGGCTCTTGTAGCCGATGAGTTTGGCATTGAGGCAAAGCCCGAGGTCGTCGTCAGCATTGAAGAAAAGCTGTTCGACGAGACGGAGGACAGCGAGGAGCAGCTCATGTCCCGCGCTCCCGTCATTTGCGTTATGGGTCACGTTGACCACGGTAAGACCTCTATCCTCGATGCGATCCGTCACACCAACGTCACCGCAGGTGAGGCGGGCGGTATTACCCAGCACATCGGTGCATACCGTGTCAAGGTCAACGGCAAGGACATGACCTTCCTGGATACCCCCGGACACGCGGCATTTACCGCAATGCGTGCACGCGGCGCGATGGCAACCGATATTGCAATTCTCGTTGTTGCGGCGGACGACGGTATTATGCCTCAGACCGTTGAGGCGATCAACCACGCGAAGGCGGCGGAGATCGACATCGTTGTCGCGATCAATAAAATGGATAAACCCACGGCGAACCCCGATGCGATCAAGCAGGAGCTGACCAAGTACGGACTTGTTCCCGAGGAGTGGGGCGGAGATACCATCTGCGTTCCCGTTTCGGCACTGACCCGTATGGGTATTGACGATCTGCTTGAGAACGTTCAGCTTGTCGCAGAGGTCAAGGAGCTTCGCGCAAATCCCAACAGACGTGCAAAGGGTATCGTCATCGAGGCAAAGCTCGATCGCGGACGCGGTCCCGTTGCAACGGTGCTGGTACAGAACGGTACGCTGCGTAACGGTGATACCATCATCGCAGGTACTGCGGTCGGCCGTGTCCGTTCGATGATGGACCACAACGGCCGTCTCATTAAGGAGGCAGCGCCCTCCGTTCCCGTTGAGATCACCGGTCTTGCAGAGGTTCCCTCCGCAGGTGATGAGTTCCAGGCGGTTGCAGACGAGAGAATGGCAAGAACGCTTGCGGATCAGCGTCGCGACAAGGCAAAGGAGGACAACTTCCGCGCAAACGCGAGAGCAAACCTCAACGATCTCTTCGCGCAGATCTCGGACGGTGTCAAGGACCTCAACATTATCGTCAAGGCGGACGTGGACGGCTCGGTAGAGGCAGTCAAGCAGTCGCTTGAGAAGCTTTCCAACGAGGAAGTCAAGGTTCGCATCATTCACGCGGCGGCAGGCGGTATCAACGAGGGTGACGTCACCTTCGCGGCGGCCTCCAATGCGATCATCGTCGGATTCAACGTCCGTCCCGATAAGGCGGCACTCGATTCGGCAGAGCGTCAGGGCGTTGACGTACGCACCTACCGTGTCATTTACGAGTGCATCGAGGAGATCCAGGCAGCTATGAAGGGTATGCTGGCTCCCAAATTCCGCGAGAACCTGCTCGGTCACGCAGAGGTTCGTCAGACCATTCACGTGCCCAACGTCGGTACCATTGCAGGATGCTATATTCAGGACGGTAAGATTACGAGACAGTCGCAGATCCGTGTGGTTCGTGACGGCATCGTGATCTTTGAGGATAAGATCTCCTCGCTCAAGAGATTCAAGGACGACGCGCGCGAGGTCATGAGCGGCTACGAGTGTGGCGTTGGCTTGGAGAAGTTCAACGATATTAAGGTCGGCGATATTCTCGAGGCGTATATTATGGAGCAGGTCGAGCCCGACTGATCCAAACAAGAGGACTTTTAAAATTTACGGAAAGGAGACGGTGCACGGATGCATCATGAAAAATCTTGTGGCGCGGTCGTATGGCGGCGCGGAGAAAACGATCAGGTATACATTTTAATGATTCGACATCGGCACGGTGGCAACCGTTCCTTCCCGAAGGGACATATGGAGCGTGGCGAGACCGAATATATGACCGCGGTGCGTGAGGTCTACGAGGAGACGGCGGTACAGATCCGCATCAACTCGGATTTCCGCGAGACGGTGCATTATTCGCCCATGCCCGGTGTCGAAAAGGAAGTGGTTTATTTCCTCACGGAGACCGCTCAGGTCGAGATCCGCCCGCGTGCAGGCGAGATCGCAAAGGTCGAGTGGGTGCCTCTTGAGGAGGTGGAGCAATCGCTCAACCACGAAAACGATAAGATCATCTTCCGCGCGGCGATCAAAAAGCTCCGCGACGGAAATCAGATCAAAAAATAAGACGGATACGAAACTGTGAAGCTTGAGCCGCATATACTTCTATTGGAATTGCTTGCCGAAAGGAGAGATGCGCGATGAAGATCATGGTTTGGAGATCCCCCGCGTTTTTGCGGCCGCTCCTGCGCCGATTGTTCGGCTCGGGAAGAAAAAAATAAAGAAAGAGAAAGGACGGACAAATTATGAGATACCGTATCAGATTGGAAACTATGGCAGAGGTCAACAAATTCGTCGGCATTGCAACCAAGGTCAAGGGAAAGCTGACGCTGACCGACGGAGACAACTTTACCGTTAACGGCAAGTCGCTCCTCGGCGCAATGTACACCTTTGAGTGGGAGCGCATCTTCTGCGAATCCGAGAATGAGATTTACCACCTTATCAAGGATTTCGTCGTTGACGAGTCCGATCCCATCGTAGACTGAGCAACATAAATAACGGGACGCCCAAGGGCGTAAAAAAATCCGAGGATATTCCTCGGATTTTTTGATTTATTTATCCTCGATCGCCTCGAAGTGGAAGGTGCGTGCGTCGTAGTCGCTGAGCTTTTCGGGAATGACAAGCCCGGCGTTCATCAGGGTGTCGCCGCGCAGGATACGTCCGCTTGTCTCTTCGCGATAAAGGAGATTGGGGTCAAGGCCCGCGAGACGGAAATAGTGGCGGTCCATCGGACGGGAACGAAGCACGACGTAGGTCACGAGCACTTCCTTTTTGTCCTCGGAGACAAAGCTCCAAGCGGCTCTTTTGTGATCCTTCCAGGGGGTGATCAGGCGGTAAAGATCGCCGTACTGAATGACGTTGTAGTATTTGTGGAAATCGCGGCACTGCAGCTTTGCTGCCTCAATATCCTCCGCAGGGATCTTGGTCAGATCCAACTCGTAGCCGAACGTGCCGTGAAGGGCGACAGCGGCGCGCGTTTGGATGGAGGTATAACGGGAGGCGGAGGGCTTTGCAACGTGTGCGCCCATTGCAGAGACGGGGTAGCAGAGAGAGGTGCCGAACTGAATGTCGATGCGCTCGACGGCTTCGGTGCGGTCGCTTGTCCAGATCTGCGGTGAGTAGTAGAGCATACCTGCGTCAAACCGACCGCCTCCGCCCGAGCAGCTTTCCAGGAGCAGATCGGGGAATGCGGTGAGCAGACGCTCCAAAAGCTCGTAAAGACCGAGGACGTAACGGTGGTAGACCTCTCCCTGACGGTCATAGGGCAGAGTTGCGCTGCCAACCTCTGTCAGATTGCGGTTGAAATCCCATTTGACGTAGGTGACGTCGGCAGAGGAGAGCACCGTGTAGAGACAATCGAAAAGATAATCGCGCACGTCTGCACGCGTCATATCCAGAACGTATTGCGAGCGCGCGATGGACATTGGACGTCCGTCGATGTGAAGTGCCCATTCGGGATGCGCGCGGTAGAGATCGCTGTTGGGGGAGATCATTTCCGGCTCAAACCAAATGCCGAATTTCATATTGAGTGCCTTGAGGGAATCCACAAAATGTCCGAGTCCCTGCGGGAATTTGTTGCTGTCAACAAACCAGTCGCCAAGTCCGCCCTTGTCGTTGTCACGGTAATGGCTGAACCATCCGTCGTCAAGGACAAGCATTTCAATGCCGATCTCGGATGCGACCTTTGCAATATCCAGCAGCTTCTCCTCGGTAAAATCGAAATAGGTCGCCTCCCAGTTGTTGATGAGAATAGGACGCTTTTTCGTTTTCCAAGGGCCGCGGCAGAGGTGATTGCGATAGAGTCGATGATAAACGCGGCTCATACCGCCAAGACCGTTCCCCGAATAAACCATAACCGCCTCGGGCGTATAAAATTCCTCGCCCTGCTCCAGCTTCCACGCAAAGCCCGTGGGGTGGATGCCGAGCTGAACACGCGCGCCGCCGTCGGGATCCATTTCCGCCTCTGCGAGGAAGTTTCCGCTGTAAACGAGGCCGATGCCGTAGGCATCTCCGTGCTCCTCGTCGGCGTTACGGGAGCAAAGCGTGATAAAGGGATTGTGCGTGTGCGAGGAAGCACCGCGAAGGCTTCCGACCGACTGATTGCCGTGTATGAGCGGAGTCCGCTCCGGTGTTCTCTCCTTCATCCAGTCTCCGTAAAGGTGGATGAAATCCATTTCGGTCGCGTCGTGAAAATCCAGACAGGTGCTGAACACGCGGCGCAATTCAATGGGGGAGGAGGATGTGTTTTTGACACGGACGTGACGGGTGATGGCATCGTGATCGGTAAAGGCGGTATAGAAGAGCGTGATCTCCGCACCGCTTTGATCATCCGTACAAACGATCTCAAGCGTTTCTGCCTCGTCTTCGCTTGCATAGGTTGCGGGGAGCGCGGGAATTTTAGGCTTGCCTGCGTAGATCCTGTGCGAGACGTACTTAAAATCGGTATCGCAGGTGCCCGTTGCGCGTTGGATCATAAGCGAGGTCGTGCGCTGATCACCGCAGCCGAAGCCCGAGTATTCCAGACGGGACGTTGCTTTGGAAAAGTTGATGACGTTATCGTAGGTCAGACGCGGCGAGAAGGACGCGTGGGAGCAGGTGAAGGACAGATACTCAAGATCAATATCCGACACACGCGCGCCGTAATAGAGGTGCATCAGGTCGCCGAGTGGCCCAATTTGCAGAACGTAGCTTGTGTTGGGGGTATCCAAGCGGAACGCTTGCTTGCTTTCCAAATAAAAAATCGACATAAAAACATCTCCTTTGCGAGGGCTGCATTTTCTTTATTATAGCATAAAAAAATGGGGGTGTCAATTCCTTTGATCAGTGAACCTCAAGAACTGTGCGAGTGCCGTTTTTTTGGACAAAATGGAAACAAAAAAAGGTTGACAAAGCGGAGAAAATATATTATAATGTAAACTGCATATTCATGCGCCGAAGCAACACCTCGGTGCATAGATTTCAGAAAGGTAACAAAACTATGGCTTTTTCTCTTCGCGGGGTACACGTGCCCCACAGAAAAAACACCGCAGACATGCCCGCTGTGCGTATGGAGCCGCCCAAAAGCGTGACACTCCCGATGTCTATGCACATCGGCGCACCCGCAAAGCCCATTGTCAAGGTCGGTGACGAGGTCAAGGTCGGCACGCTTGTCGCAGAGGCAGGCGGAGCGCTTTCTTCGCCGATTTACGCATCGGTATCGGGCAAGGTTACAAAAATCGCAGACTATTTACTCTCCGACGGACGCACGGTTCCCGCAATCGTGATCGGATCGGATGGCGAGATGACTCCCGATGAGTCGGTGATCCCTCCCGTTGTAAATTCCCGTGAGGACTTTATCGAGGCTGTGAAAAACGCAGGCATCGTCGGACTTGGAGGCGCGGGATTCCCCACCTACTTCAAGCTCAACGTCGATCCTGCGAAAATTGAGTATCTCGTTGTCAACGGAGCGGAGTGCGAGCCGTACGTCACCAGCGATACGCGGACGATGCTCGATCGCGGGGATGACATTGCCACCGCGCTTGAGGCAATGAAGCGCTATCTCGGCATCCGCAACGTTGTCATTGGCATTGAAAACAACAAAAAGAGCGCGATCGAGGCAATGGAGCAGCTTGCCGCACAGGTGAGCGGCGATGCCTGCACCGTAGCGGTCAAGTCTCTTCCCGCCGTATATCCGCAGGGTGGCGAGAAGGTGCTGATCTACCACACCACGGGAAGAGCGGTTCCCGCAGGAATGCTCCCCATCGACGTGGGCTGCATCGTGATCAACTGCACGACACTGGCGGCGATCGGCGCATATCTTACGAGCGGTATGCCGCTGGTGGAGAAGTGCGTGACCGTTGACGGCGGTGCTGTCAAGGAGCGAAAGAATCTGATCATTCCCATCGGTACCTCGATGGAGGATGTTTTTGCGTACTGCGGCGGCTTTACCGTTGATCCCGCAAAGGTGATCTACGGCGGACCGATGATGGGAATCACCGTTCCCTCGATCGACGCGCCGATCCTCAAGAATACGAATGCGGTTCTGGCACTGACCGAGCGTGAGGTCAAGACTCCCAAGACGACCGCTTGCATCCGTTGCGGCTCCTGCACCAATACCTGCCCCTTCGGATTGAATCCCGCGGCAATCGCGCGCGCATATCAGAAGCGTGATGCCGAGGCGTTGAACGAGCTTGCTCTTACGACCTGTATGGAGTGCGGATGCTGCAGCTTCGTTTGCCCCGCAAACCGTCCGCTGGTGCAGACCAATAAGCTGGGAAAGGTCTTTCTCAGAGAAGAAAAGGCAAAGGAGGAAGGAAAATCATGAATCGCAATCTGACACTTTCCGTCTCCCCTCACATCCATAGCGGCAAAACGACCTCCCGCATTATGCTCGACGTCCTCATCGCGCTCTCTCCCGCCACGGTTGCGGGCGTGGTGATCTTCGGTCTGCGCGCGCTTCTGGTGCTTGCGCTCACCGTTGCATCCTGCGTGGGCTTTGAGGCTCTTTACAATTTCCTGCTCAAGAAGGAGCAGACCGTAGGTGATTTCAGCGCCGCCGTAACGGGACTTTTGCTCGGACTGAACCTCCCTGCAAATATTCCGCTCTGGCAGTGTGTGATCGGCTCGCTCTTTGCCATCATCGTGGTAAAGGCGCTCTTCGGCGGTTTGGGCTGCAATCCCGTCAACCCTGCGATTACCGCGCGTGTGTTTATGCTGGTTGCATTTGGAGCAATGACGAAGGCAGCGGCTCCCACGATCGTTGATACGGTCGCGGGCGCAACCCCTCTCGCAGATCCGATGGCAAAGATCGATTTGCTCGATCTCTTCCTGGGACTTCACGGCGGTGCGATCGGTGAGACCTGCTCGCTCGCGCTTCTCGTCGGTCTTGCATATCTTCTGATCCGTCGCGTGATCACCTGGCAGATCCCCGTCGCTTTTGTCGGCTCGGTATTCGTCCTTTCCTTCTTCCTGGAGGGAATGGATGCAATGGCGGCACTCGTTGCGATCCTGTCGGGCGGACTCTTTATCGGTGCGATCTTTATGGCGACCGACTACGTCACCTCTCCCGCAACCGCGTGGGGTAAGGTGATCTTCGGTGTCGGCGCGGGCTTGCTTACCGTTTTGATCCGTTCTTTCGGAACCTACCCCGAGGGCGTTTCCTTTGCGATCCTGTTTATGAACATTCTCACTCCTTACATTGATTCCTGGACTCGACACAAGGTATTCGGAACGGGAGGTAAGAAGGCATGAAAAAGAATTTGAAAAGCACCGCGGTTCTGGTTTGTATCTGCGCTGTGATGGCAGTATTGCTCGCCCTCACCAATTCCATTACCGCTCCCATTATCAAGAAAAATCAGGAAGCCTCCGCGAACAAGGCGCTTCTTGAGGTCCTGCCGGGTGGCGAGGGCTTTGAGAAGATCGCGTTTGATGCCGCAAAGCTTCCCAAGACCGTTACCGAGGTCTACAAGGAAAAGAACGGCGGCTACGTCATCACGCTCAAGACCGTGGGCTACGCCTCGGATATGGTCGTGATGTGCGGCGTCAAGGCAGACGGCACCGTTGCGGGCGTTGTTTGCCTCTCCTCTAACGAGACGCTTGGATACGAAAAGACCTACGGCACGGGCTTTGTTGGCAAGAATGCCGCAGGCGTGGATGCCGTGGATACCATTTCCGGCGCAACCAAGACGACCGCGGCATACAAGAATGCCGTCAAGGATGCCTTGAATGCAGTGATCATTCTGGGCGGTGGATCGGTCGACCTCCGTACCGAGGAGGAGATCCTCAACGACAAGCTCTCCGAGGTGCTTCCCGCAGGTGAGGGCAAGTTTGAAAGACTCTTCATCGTCGAGGTGATCGAGGGGATCGATGCGGTCTACGTTGCGAAAAACGGCAAGGGCGCAGTTTACGTGATCGGTGAGGAATTCATCGCCGTGACCGCGGAGGACGAGGAGATCGAGAACGAGACCGTTGCGGCGGCTCACGAGATCCTTTGCGACAGCGTTGTGGAGGACGTTGACCTCTCCGAGTTTGAAAACCTGCCTCGCAATCTGCTTTCTGTGAAGAAAACCGCTACGGGTAACTATATCATTGAGACCAAGGGTGCAGGCTACGGAATTCAGGGTGGTGATGATTACCATCCCGCGTCGAATAAGTATATCGAGGTCCGCGTTTCGATGACCGCAGAGGGTAAGATCATTGATACGCTCACGGTCTTCCAGGAGGAGACCAAGGGAATCGGTGATGCTTGCGCTGACGAAAAGTTCTACGGTCAGTTCGACGGCAAGACCGAAGCCGATTATAAGGGCATTGATGCCATTGCGGGCGCAACCCTGACCACCAACGGCTACCTCAGAGCGATCGAGGATGCCTTTGCAACCGTTAAGATCCTGGAAGGAGGAAGCAACTGATGAAAAATAACAATCTGTCTGTCCTCCTCAAGGGACTTCTCAAGGAGAATCCCGTATTCGTGCTGATCCTCGGCACCTGTCCCGCGCTTGCAACCACGACCGGTGTGGTTGGTGCATTCGGAATGGGCGTTGCCGCACTTGCGGTCCTGCTCTGCTCGAATGTTCTGATCTCTCTGCTCCGCAAGATCATTCCCGACAACGTGCGCATTCCTTGCTATATCGTTGTCATCGCGGGATTCGTAACGATGGTGCAGATGGTCGTGCAGGCATATTTCCCTGCGCTTTACGAGATGCTGGGCGTTTATCTACCCCTCATCACCGTCAACTGCATCATCCTCGGACGTGCCGAGATGTTTGCAAGCAAGAATTCCGTGGGCAAGTCTGCTCTTGACGGAATCGGAATGGGCGTGGGCTTTACGCTGGCGCTCGTGGCAATGGCTACGGTACGCGAGGTGTTCGGTGCCGCATCCTTTGCGGGCATCGCAATTCCGTTCCTTGAGGCATACAAGATCGAGGTGCTGGTCAAGGCGCCCGGCGGTATGATGGTTTACGGATTCCTCATTGCATTGGTCTATGCGCTGACGCACGGAAAGGCACCTCGCAAGAAGAGCTTTTCCTGCACGGGCTGTCCCTCTGCGGGCAATTGCCATACGGCTTGCTCCGAGGCGATCGCTCTCGATGAACCCAAGAAAGGAGACGTACAGTAATGGAGCTTTTTAAGTCATTGATCGTCATTCTTCTTTCCTCCGTTCTCGTAAACAACTACGTTCTCGCTCGCTTCCTCGGAATTTGCCCCTTCCTGGGTGTTTCCAAAAAGCTGGATCAGGCGACGGGAATGGGAATTGCCGTAACCGCCGTGATGCTTCTTGCATCGGCTGTTACCTGGCCTATCCAGCATTTCCTGCTTGACAAGGTTGGCTTGGGTTATATGCAGACCATCGTGTTTATCCTTGTCATTGCGGCACTCGTGCAGATGCTTGAGACGCTACTCAAAAAGCTTTCTCCCGCGCTTCACAAGGGTCTTGGCGTCTATCTGCCGCTCATTACCACTAACTGTGCCGTGCTTGGTGTCGCGATCAATAACGTCACCGACGGCTACAATTTCCTCGAGTCTATGGTCAGCTCGCTGGGTGTCGGACTTGGATTTTTGCTGGCAATGGTGCTTTTCTCGGGACTTCGCTCCCGTATCGACGAGACCAACGTTCCAAAGCCCTTCCGCGGACTTGCCGTCACGCTTATTGCCGCTTCCTTCATCTCGCTTGCCTTTATGGGCTTTTCGGGAATCGTGGATGCACTGTTTGCATAAGGAGGCGTGAATATGATTGACGTAATTGATATTCTGATCGCGCTCGGCGTGGTTGCGGGGGTTGCACTCCTGATGGGCATCCTGCTCGCTCTCGTCTCCCGCTATTTTGCGGTAGAGGAGGATAAGAAGGTCAAGGCAGTTCGTGCGTGCCTCCCCGGAGTCAACTGCGGTGCCTGCGGATACAAGGGCTGTGACGACTATGCCGCGGCTGTTGCAAGCGGCTCGGCAAGACCGAATCTCTGCGTTCCCGGTGCGGAAGCGACCGCTAAGGAGCTGGGTGAGCTTCTCGGTGTGGAGGTTGAAACTCCCGAGGACTTCGTCGCGTTCGTTCACTGTAACGGTCACTGCGACGCGACCGAAAAGAAGAGCGCGTACGACGGCATTTCCTCCTGTAAGGCGGCATCTATGCTTTACGGAGGCCCCAATTCCTGTCACTTCGGATGTCTCGGACTCGGCGACTGTGCCGCCGCTTGTCCCTCGAATGCAATTTGCATGAAGGACGGGATCGCACACGTGGATACCTCCCTTTGTATCGGATGCGGACTTTGCACCACGATCTGCCCCAAGCATCTCATCTCGCTCATTCCGCAGGAGACCGAGGCGGTTATCGCCTGCTCCAACACGGATAAGGGTGCGGATGCGCGCAAGGCTTGCAAGAACGCCTGCATCGGTTGCAGAAAGTGTGAGAAGGTTTGCGAGGAAAATGCGATCACCGTCGTGAATAATCTTGCTCAGATCGATTATGCTAAGTGCAAGGGGTGCGGTCGCTGTGCCGACGTTTGCCCCACAGGTGCAATGAAGCGCGTGGTCTTTGCGGATATTCCCGAGGGCGTCCATCCCCGTGATCTGGTCGATCCCGCTAAGAATTAAACTATGGAACAAAACAATAGCGTCCCCTCCGCGAACAACGGAGGGGACAGAAGCATAGATCGGAGTCGAAGGAGAAAATTGCGGAATGATCTGATCTTCATCGGATCGCTTCTTCTCGGCTTGATCCTGATCGGGCTTGCCTTCTTTCTGCTTCGGGGAGAGGGGGATACCGTGTCGGTCACGGTGGACGGAGAGAGCTTTGGCGTATACTCGCTCTCGAAGGATACCGTAGTGGACATTCGCACGGGCGAGGATGGGGAACACCTCAACCGCCTGGTCATTCGTGACGGAAAGGCGTTTGTAGAGCTTGCAACCTGTCCGGACGGAATCTGTGCCGATCACAAGCCCATCTCCCGTCAAGGGGAGAGCATTGTTTGTCTGCCGCATAAGGTGGTCATCTCGGTCCGCCGCACGCAGACCGAAAACGCTCCCGACGTTGTGATTTAGGAGGCGCTATGAACAAAAAGAGCCAAAGAGTTGCACTTTTGGGACTTTTCACCGCGCTTGCGATGGTGCTTGCATACGTGGAGATCCTTTTGCCGCCTTTATTTACGGCGATCCCCGGAATCAAGCTGGGGCTTCCCAATATTGCGATCATTTTCGTGCTGTACCGTATGGGCGTGTGGGATGCCGCCGCCGTTTCCTTTGTGCGCATTTTAGCGGTTTCCATTCTTTTCGGAAATCCGATGACCTTTGCATACAGCGTGGCGGGCGGACTTTTGAGCCTTACCGCAATGGCACTCCTCAAGCATTTTGATTTTCTTTCGATGATCGGTGTCAGCGTAGCGGGCGGCGTCCTGCATAACGTCGGACAGATCCTGATGGCGATGCTCCTGCTGGAAACAGCAGAGCTTGGCTACTATCTTGTCGTGTTGGCTGTGACGGGTACGATCTCGGGAATTCTGATCGGCTTGTGCGGTGGATTTGCCGTCAAGCGCGTGCGACTTCCTTGATTGTGACGGATATGTGAAGGATGTCGAAAAAGTTTGACAAAGTGTTGACAAAGTGTTGACAAATCAATTATCATATGGTATAATTTGGGCTGTGTGATACACAAAAAAAACAAAAAAACAAAAACAAGGAGAAAAAACATGAAAAAGATTATTTGTCTTCTTCTCAGCGTTCTCATGCTCGTTTCCGCAATGGCATTCGTTGGATGCAGCGAGGAGCCTACCCTTAAGATGGGCGTAGGTGTATTCGTTGACGTTTCCAAGGCTTCCGACGCTACCGCAGACAAGGCAGGCGAGGGCAAGGCTGCCGTTACCGCTGCCATCATCACCGTTGATGAGGACGGCAAGGTCGTTGCTTGCCAGCTCGACACGGCTGAGACGACCGTAAAGTACGACGCTACCGGTAAGGCTCAGGCGGTTACCGACCTCAGAACCAAGTACGAGAAGGGTACCGAGTACAACATGGTTGCTTACGGCAATGCTACCAAGGAGTGGTTCGAGCAGGCTGACGCTTTCGAGACTCTCGTTGTCGGCAAGACCCTTGATGAGATCAAGGCACTCGTTGCTGAGGGTGACAAGGGCACCGCAGACGTAATCGCTGCAGGCTGCACCATTATGATCAATGAGTTCGTTGGCGCAATCGAGAAGGCTTTCGCAAATCTCGCTGAGTCCACCGCAACCGCTGAGTCCGCACTCAAGCTCGGTATGAACACCGCTGTTACCAACAAGGACGCTACCGCTGATAAGGCAGGTCAGAGCAAGGTTGAGACCACCGTATTTGCAGCTGCAGTTGATGCAGAGGGCAAGGTTCTCGCTGCAAAGACCGACTGCGCACAGATCACCTTCACCTTCAACAACGCAGGTGCTTCCACCTACGATCTGACCAAGGCTGTTGCTACCAAGCGTGAGCAGGGCATGAACTACAACATGGTCGCTTACGGCGGCGCTACCATGGAGTGGTTCGAGCAGGCAGATGCTTTCGAGGCTCTCTGCGTTGGCAAGACCGCTGCTGAGATCGCTGCATTCTGCGCAGCTGACAACTACGGTACCGCAGACGTAAAGGCTGCAGGCTGCACCATTCTGGTTGACGGCTTTACCAAGGCTGCTGCAAAGATCGGCTAATAAAAACAAAAATGTAAAAATGGGAGACTTGGTCTCCCATTTTTATCCGTTATGGAGATACCGATGAGAAACAAACTGATATGTGCCGCGATGGCGGTTGCTCTCTTGCTTTCCTGCATCCTTTTTCCGTCCTGCGCAAAAAAGACCGAAAAGTTTTCGGAATATTCCTTTGAATATTTCGATACCGTGACCACGGTTACGGGATATGCCGAGAGCAAGGAGGAATTTGACGGGGTCGCGGCAGAGATTTTGCGACAGCTGGGAGAGTATCACCGACTCTTTACCATCTATCATCGCTTTGAGGGGTTGGAAAACCTTTGCACGGTCAACGAATTGGTGGACGGCGCGCACCGCACCGTTACGGTTGACGCGCGCATCATAGAGATGCTGCGCTATGCCAAGGAGATGTATGCTCTGACGGGAGGACGTGTCAATATCGCGATGGGCAGCGTGCTTTCTGTCTGGCACGATTACCGCGAGGACGGAATGGACGATCCTTCTGCCGCGGAGCTCCCGCCAATGGAAGTTCTTGCCGAGGCGGCAAAGCATACGAATATCGAAAATCTCATAATCGACGAGGCGGCATCCACCGTCACCATCACCGATCCGCAGATGAAGCTGGACGTTGGCGCGATTGCCAAGGGCTATGCCGTGGAGATGGTGGCAAGGGAGATGGAGCGCAAGGGGATCACGGGATATATTCTCAACGTGGGAGGCAACGTGCGCGCGGTCGGTCAAAAGCCGGACGGCACCTCCTGGACTGCGGGACTTGAGAACCCCGAGGAGACCTCCGAGTATCTTGCCTATCTTGCGCTCTCCGACGAGGCGTTGGTGACCAGCGGCTCCTATCAGCGCTACTATCTGGTGGACGGCAAGCGCTATCACCATATCATCCACCCCGCAACGCTGATGCCCGCAGAGGGATATCTGTCGGTTTCTATCCTGTCGCCGCATTCGGGAATGGGGGACGCGCTTTCTACCGCACTGTTCTGTATGCCCTTGGAGGAGGGGAAGGCTTTGATCGCATCACTGCCCGATACCGAGGCACATTGGGTGCTTTCCGACGGGACGCGACACGCGACCGAGGGATGGGCATCCTACGTCGTTGAGATGTAAAGTCCGAAAATATTGACCAAATGAAAAGAGGTCTGTTCCACAAAAGGACAGACCTCTTTTTTGTTATTTGTTGACACGTGTATGCTTTATTTGCGCCTGCGACGGTAGAAAAGGTAGGTGGGGATGCCGAGCAGAACAAGCGAGACGGCGATGATTGACAAGACCTTTCCAATGCCGAGCGTTGGATCGGTGATCTCCTCTGTTGTGGGGACAGGTGGAGTTGGGAGAGGCTCGTCGGAGATCGGCGCGGTGGAGGTGCTTGCTTCGGTCGGCGCGCTTGTTTCGGGTGGCGCACTTGTCTCGGTTGGCGGAGTGATCGGAGGTGGTGGAGTGTCGGGAGTCTCGGGCGGTGCGCTCAGATCATAGCTGATCTCAAACGCACACGCACCGTTTGAAAGCGTATAAGCAAGCGAGCGCACTCCAACAGGTGTTTCCAGTGTGACCGACAGATTCGGGGCAAGGACGGATCCCTCTTTTGCAATCAAGCGCCCTGTCAGCGTGTAGATGACACCGCTTTGAAAGAATGACTCCGTGTAACGGGTGCGATCAACGCTCCAAAGCAGGGTGTCGGCGGGGAAGGAAAGAAGATCGGTCAGACCTTCATCTCCGTTGATGCTTTTGACAGTTGGGTAATAGAGCGCTTCCCCGACGGTGGGGGTATCGAACGGAGCGGATAGCTCGATCGAGCGGATGATGCTATCGGAGGGGGTTGGGATCGGGGGATCCGTTGATTCAAGAAGCGGTAGGGGAAAGGTCACGGTATAAACGCCCTCTCTTTCATCGAGCGCCTCAGCGCCGATTCCGTTCAGTGTGATCTGTTCGGGATGGGCGGTTGGAATATCGAGTTGATCGGTTCCGTGCATACGGAAGCGCAATTGCAGAGCGTAACGCGTATTTCCTTCAAAGCTTCCGTCTGCGAGCGGTTGGAGTGTGCGATCGAGAATGACGAAACCGATGCCGTAAGCGGAGTCGAATTGTACCGCGTTTTCCACAGTTTCTGCCGAGACGCCCGTGATCCGACCTCCGAATTCATATCCGAAAAGAGTAAATGCGAGCGAGGTGTGAACGGTGGGAGGTGGAGTGCCGACCGTGATGCGGTCGTAGGAGCTGAGTTGCTCGGGATCGTACGGGGTAGGCTCGGTGTTGGGATCGTCGGATGCCAGGACGGTCAGGTCGTTTGAAAATTGCAGAGGTGCGCCCGTGCAGATCGCGCAATAGGCGGCATCCCACGCGGTGTCGGTGGAGCGGATATCCAACGTGCCGCCGTTGACGAGGAGTGTGGAGCAGGTAAAAATGCCGTAGCGCTTTGCGGCTACCTCAAGGGAACCTCCGTTTACCGTCATTCCGCGATTGGGGAGATAGATACCGTAATCGGCGTGAAGCGTCAGTGTTCCGCCCTCTCCGCCCTCCGTGACCGTCAGGCTTCCCGTTGTATGAATGCCTTCCGATTCCACCGTCTCGCTCATTCGAATCGAATTTTCTCCCTCCAATACAAGGATCAGATCCCCCACGCGGTAGATTCCTGCGAAAAAGCCGCCAAGGTATTCGTGTCCGACGCCTGCGTAGGTGTAGTTGTGCAGGATCAACGCTTCTCCGTCGTAGTATGCGTAGCCACCGACGGGGGCTTGCGTGGAGATCGCGTCCGATCCGCTGGCAAGGTAATCGCCCGATCGCATTCCCACACCGCCAACCCAAATTTCAAAATCCTGTGCGGCGGAGACGGGAGCGACGATGCCCGCGTTGCAGAAAACGGCACATATTAGAAGAATTGCAAGAAAGGATTTTCGAATTCGCTTTTTCACGGTAAACCTCGGTTTTGCTTGAAAAAATCGTTTCATAAGAAGGCTGATCTTATAAAATAAGTTGATTTGCTTTGCGCTGTGATTTCTAAATCAAACCACCGCCACCGCAATTTGCGGGGACGGTGGAGTGTGTTATTTCGTACCGAAAAGGCGGTCGCCTGCATCTCCGAGACCGGGGAGAATGTAGCCGTGCTCATTGAGGCATCTGTCGAGCGTGGAGACGTAGATGTCTACGTCCGGGTGTGTCTCCGCTACCTTGGAGATTCCCTCCGGAGCTCCGATAATTCCCATAAACTTGATCTTTTTGCATCCGATATTTTTCAGATGCTGAATGGCATCGCAGGCACTGCCGCCTGTTGCCAGCATAGGGTCTACAACAAGGACAAGCTTATTTTCAATGCCCTTGGGAAGCTTGCAATAGTAGGTCTCGGGCTTCAGGGTTTCCTCGTTTCGGAACATACCGATGTGGCCGACCTTGGCAGAGGGGAACAGAACGTGCACACCGTTGACCATTCCGAGCCCTGCACGGAGGATGGGAACGATGACGATGGAATCGTCCGCGATGACGGTCTGCTTGCAGGTTTCGAGCGGCGTTTTGACCTCGATCTCGGTCGTAGGAACACCCTCCTTCAAGCTTTCGTAGGTCATCAGTGTGGTGATCTCCTCCACAAGCTCGCGGAATTCCTTCATGCTGGTTTTCTCGTTTCGGAGAATTGCGATTTTATGACGGATGAGCGGGTGATCAAAAATAATGACGTTTTTGTAGTTCTTCATTTTGTGTCGTCTCCCTTCGTTTTTCTCGATTTGTTCAGGAGAACGTTGACGATAATGCCGAGGATCAGGGCACAAGCGATGGCGGTGATGACGACCTTGCCGATCGCCATTGCCATTCCGCCGACACCCGTGATCAGGATGACCGAAACGGTGAAGAGATTTGCGTAATCATTGAGGTCTACCTTCTGGATCATCTTGAGTCCCGATACCGCGATGAAGCCGTAAAGGGTGATGCAGACACCGCCCATTACGCAACCGGGGATGGAATCAAGGAAAGCGACGAAGGGGGAGATGAAGGAAACCAGCACCGACATCATTGCGGTTGCCGAAATGGTGATGACAGAAGCGTTACGGGTGATTGCAACACATCCGACCGACTCGCCGTAGGTCGTGTTGGGGCAACCGCCGAAGAACGCACCGACAAAGGAGCCGACACCGTCGCCAAGCAACGTGCGGTGGAGTCCGGGATTTTCCAGGAGATCCTCTTCAACGATGGAGGAAAGATTCTTGTGGTCTGCGATGTGCTCCGCAAAAACAACGAATGCGACGGGGATATAAGCGACTGCAATGGTTGCAAGGTAGCTCCATTCAAAATCCTTGATTCCCTTTGCGGCCTCAAGGAAGGTAAAGTCGGGGATGGAGAGGAAGGTCTCCACACCGACACCGTCTGCCACAAGGCTCTTGAAGGGGGCGAAATCGATGACCTTGAGTGCATCCACGTCTGCGGCGTAACCGATTCCTGTAAACAAAAGCGCTACGAGATAGCCCGAAAGAACACCGATGATGAACGGGACGAGCTTAAGCATTTTCTTGCCGTAGGTGGAGCAGAGGATAACGACGATGAGCGTTACGATCGCGCAAGCAAAGGAGACCCAGATGCTTCCGCTCATAATGTATTCCTGGTTTGCGGTTCTGGGGCCGTAGGAGAAGACGTCCTTGATTGCGGCGGAGGACAGGGAGAGTCCGATGAGCGCAACCGTGGGGCCGATGACGACCGCAGGCATGATCTTGTTGATCCATGCGACGCCGACGAATTTTACGACGAGCGCGATGATGACGTATACGAGTCCTGCAAATGCCGCTCCGATCAGAAGTCCAAGATAACCGAGACTCATGGACGCTGCACCTGCGAATGCCGCGGTCATCGATCCGATGAAGGCGAAGGAGGAGCCGAGGAAGACGGGGCTGCGGAATTTTGTGAAGAGCTGGTAGACAAGGGTGCCGATTCCCGCGCCGAACAGTGCGGCGGATGCCGACATTCCGTTTCCTACCATCGCAGGAACTGCAATGGTTGCGGCGATGATCGCCAGAAGCTGTTGGAAAGCAAAGATGAGGAGCTTACTGAATTGGGGCTTGTCATGGATGTCATAAACGAGATTCTTAGGCATGGTTTCCTCCTGCTTTTTATAAATTACTTTTGATGGCTGTTTTGCCGTCAAGGACATTATAACATTGGAGCTGTGCAAAAGTCAATGCCATAAGGTGCATTTTTTGCAAAAAGGTGTCGAATTTCTTTCAGAAAAGGAAAAAAATACACCGAGACGGTGTATTTTTTACCAAAATTTATTTTTTACATCAATCCCATACAGAAAATGACGATCAACGCAGTCAGCGTGACCAGCGTATCAATCGTAATGCCGTAGAACATAGGCTTCAGCCCTGCCCTCTTAAAGTCGGTAAGACTTGTTCCCAAGCCGATTGCGGCAAGTGCGGTGACCATTAAAAATTTGCTGGTGCTTTTGATCACGCTCGAGACTGCAACGGGAATGCATCCAATGCTGTTGAGGATCGCCAGCAACAAAAATCCGCCGATGAACCAGGGGATGACCTTGACGATGCTCACCTTTTTTCCGTTGCTTGTTGCTTGCAGCTCCTTTTGCTTCATACGGGTCCCGACGTACGCAAAAACCAAGACCGTTGGGATGATTGCGATGGTACGGGTCAGCTTTACCATTGTGGCAAAATCGCCTGCGATCTCAGAGAAGGCATAGCCGGAGGCAACAACGCTTGCGGTGTCGTTTACAGAGGTACCTGCCCAGATGCCGTAGGCAATGTCGGACATTCCAAGCGCCATTCCCATAAGAGGATAGAGCGCGACCATTACCATATCGAACAGGAACGTGGAGGACATCGCAAACGCGATATCCTTATCGTCTGCATCAATAACGGGGGCGATCGACGCGATTGCGGAGCCTCCGCAAATGCCGGTTCCCGCGGAGATCAGATTTCCCAATTTCCAGTTCAATCCAAACATTTTTCGCACGAAATAACCGCCGCCAAAGCACATCGCAAAGGTAAAGATCATTACAAAAAAGGTCATTCTGCCAACAGACATGATCGTGCGGATGGAGAGGGATGCACCCAAAAGGATGATCGCGAGCTTCAGAATTTTTTTGGATGTGAACTTGAGCGCGGGCTTCAGCCAGGCGGGATGGAAGAAGCTATTGATGATCGTTCCCATAAAAAGAGCGATAATTGAGGCGCCGAGCAGACCGCCGGGAATCAATTCCTCCAGAAAAACAGAAATTCCTGCCACGGCAAAGCAGATTGCGATTCCAATCAGAAACAAGCCGTATTCTTTTGTCTTTGTTGTCATTTCAGATCTCCTGATTTTTATAGTGTCGAAGTTTATTATATCACAGAAATACAAAGAAATAAAGGGGTAAGACGGAATTTTTTTGTCAGATGCAGGAGGATTCAGAACCAAGCCTCCTTCGCCTGCGGCTCTCTCGGCGCGAACTTGCTCTGCAAGATTCGCCACGGCTCGCAGGGCTCGCCGCCGTCTCGAAGAGACGTCCTGCCCCTGCCAAAAAGCAACGGATAGCCGAATGGCGGGAAACGGGCAGGAGGATTCAGAACCAAGCCTCCTTCGCCTGCGGCTCTCTCGGCGCGAACTTGCTCTGCAAGATTCGCCACGGCTCGCAGGGCTCGCCGCCGTCTCGAAGAGACGTCCTGCCCCTGCCA
>JAZQWH010000103.1:0-2064 GCA_045632205.1 Eubacteriales bacterium | reverse complement strand
ACGTCATCGCGAAGCTGACGGAAGGATGCCTTCTTGACCTCTCCTCTTGCCGTCTCGCGGTAGGAATACGCGATCTTCTCGCCGTGGTGTGCCCCCGCCCATTCAACCAGCTCGCGGACGGTGGTAAATTCCTTCTTCTCGTGTAATTTCATATTTTTCATATTCTCTTCATTCCTTTCGAAATCGTGATCGGATTGGATTACTGTATCAATTGCTCCGCGTAATCGAGAAGCTCCTCAAAGCTTCCGTGCGGAAATGCGGAAAGATCTGCGCCCGATTTATTGATCAGGCAATCGGTCAAAAGATAGACCTGCATTCCAAGCTCCCGCGCAGGCATATCGTCGTCGACGTCGTTGCCGATCATCAGACACTCCTCGGGAGCAACGCCGAGCGCATCCGCAACCGCTCGGTAATAATTGAGATTCGGCTTGCTGAAGCGCGAATTTTCGTACGTGGTGATCAGCTCAAAGTCATTGAGCGAAAGCCCCGCCCACGCCATACGCTTTTCGGTGGCGATACGCGGAAAGAGCGGATTGGTTGCCATTGCAAGACGGAAGCCACCGCGCTTGAGAATTTCGATCAGCCTTGCCGCGTTTGGCGTAAAGCCGCAAAATTCCCGTACCTTATCAAAGTCCTCTACGTAAAAGCGGTCAATGACAGGCATCTCGCCTTGGATATCCTTTTCGTAGATTGCGTGAAAGGTCTCCCAAAAGACCTCCTCATTTGTCTTTTCTCCGTTGTTTTTGAGCATCGCGCCCGTGCTCTTCCACATTGCCGCCAAAAATTTTGCGGGCTCGTGTCCGTAGGGCTTGAGCTTTTCTGCAAGCATTCCCAGATACGTCTTGATAAAAAAGTCAAGATCCATCGGCAGCAGTGTGCCGTCAAGATCAAACAAAACCACCTTGACCTTATTCATTTTGCACCCCTTTTCTTTTCTCATACGTCATCCTGCTCCGCACGGTCATATTCATCACAGACCGCTTGCAAATTTTGCATAATGAGCGCAAAGCTTTGATAGAAGACCTCGCGCTTCTCCTCGTCAAGCCCTGCACCCGCGCGCTCGATGATCGAATCGATCCTGCACGCGATCCGCGCGCCGATCTCCCTTCCCTTTTCGGTGAGAACAATGGGGCTGGAATAGCGCTTTTGGTGCTTGGCGTGGCACGCAAGATAGCCTGCCTCCTCAAGATACCGCACCGCGCGGGAAACGTTTGCTTTGTCCTCCTCACAGATGTCGCAAAGCTCCTTTGCCGTCAGCGGCTCTCCCTTGTAAAGATAATACAAGCAGGAAACGTGCGAGCTTTTCAGATCAAATTCCGCCATTTCCTCGGTCTTGATCCGATGGATGCAACGCCCTACCGCCGTGACCAGCACGGTGAATTTTTGAAACCGTTCGTCCATATACGCTTCCTTTCTTGTTGTGATTACAACAAGAGTATATCACACTTCAAAGGAATTGTCAAGATTTTTGCAAAAAAAATCGTTTCCGTCTTGCTTCCCTTCAAAAAATCGGGGATCCCTGCACACAAAGACCCCCGCGACACGTTATTTTTTTCTTTTTTTCAGATACGAATACAAAAGCACGCCCAGACAACCCGCAAAAAAGATCGCTCCCACCGAAATGATGGCAATCAGTCCGGGTGAGGGGGCATCCTCGGGCTCGACGTCAACCTCGGGCAGCTCGTTTACGTATTCGTTCCCGCCCGGCGCGTCAAAGAAAATATCGTCGCCTGCGGGCTGATCCTGTGCAACCACGGAAAAGACACCGCCGACCGCCATACAAGCCAGCACTGCCACGCAGATCAAAATTGTCATCGCCCGTTTCATCCGTCTCTGCCTCCGTCAAATAAATCTATCCTTATTATAATACATTTGGCGGCTTCTGTCAAGTGGGAGAAGCAGTGGGATTTGTTAGGGGATTTATTAGGGGAAACTTTTTTGGTTTTTTTGTGGGGAAAACTTTTTGGAAAAAGTTTTTCCCCACACCCCTTTCAAAAACTTTAAAAAGTTTTTGAGAGATTGTTCGAATTTATTAGTCTGTGCCTCTGTCGTTAGATGGTGAGA
>JAZQWH010000102.1:0-3940 GCA_045632205.1 Eubacteriales bacterium | reverse complement strand
ATGCGCTATATGGCACCCGAAATCGTGCGCGGTGACACCGACCCTCGCACGAAAGAGCGTCAGATGCCCGACGTTCACTCCGACCGCTTCTCGCTTGCCGTCATTCTCTTTATGGCACTCTGCCTCGGCAATCCTTATGAGGGGGAACGTCTCAAAGACTATCCGATTATGGACGAGCAGGCAGAATACGAAATGTACGGTGAGAAACCAATCTTTATCTACCACAAAAACGACACCTCAAACCGTCCTATTCGCGGTTACCACGTAGGAGTGCTTCGCCGTTGGCCCCTAATTCCCATTTACATCAAGGAAGCTTTCCACCGCACATTCGTGGACGGACTCTCCGATCGCGAGAATGAGCGCACCACTGAGCTTGAATGGGTAAGGCTTCTAACTCGATACCGCGACGAGCTGATTTCCTGCGGTTGCGGATATCAATACACCTACGGTCTTGCCGAGCGCAACCCTTGGGAGGCGTGTCCGCTTTGTAAGACCAAGAACCAAGGCGAATACTGTGTTTTAGCAGTAGGCAAAAACCGCATTGTTCTCGAACCCGGTAAGAAGCTTTATAGTAATCACCTCGATAAATATTCCTCAAACTACAATGATGTGGTCGGCGCGGTCATCGCCAACAAGAATAATCCCGCTTTGTGGGGGCTTCGCGTCAAGGTTGGCGGAGATATTCTCATCAAGGATACAAACGACAACGAAAGGACAATCGCCGCAGGCGGTGTTATTCCGATAGTCAAAGGGCTCAAAATTAAATTTAATGAAACTACGATAGGAGAAATACGATAATGAATACTGAAAGAACCAACGAAAGATTTGACCTTGGCGAGGGTATCGCCAGACAGGAACTCAACGTAATTTTTGTCATCGACAATTCGGGCAGTATGCAGGGTGAGAAGATCGGTGCTGTCAACAATGCCATCCGCGACGTAATGAGCATTATGCCCGATATTCAGGACGATACGGGCGATGCGACCATTAAGATCTCGGCGATGACCTTTTCGGATGATGCCAAGTGGATCTACAGTGAGCCGAAGACTATTGAAGAATTCAAGTGGCGCGATACCGGCACGGAGGGAGCAACCAACCTTTCTGCCGCATACGACGAGCTCTCACGATATCTCTGTAAACGCGAGAGCGGAGGTAAGATGCCCGATCTTGGCGGTGTTGCCCCCATTATCATTTTGATGACCGACGGTATGCCCACGAGTTACGATTGGGAGAAGCATCTCTCCGACCTTAAAAAGAAAGGTTGGTTTAAGGTGGCGCTTAAATATGCCATTGCAATCGAAGTAAATACCGACGAGGCGCGTGACGTGCTCTCCAAGTTCACGGGCAATCCCGAAACCGTGCTGACTGTCTATACCGCTGAGGCTCTGCGCCGTGTCATCAAGGTCATCGCCATTACCGCCTCCAAGGTCAAGTCCAGCTCTGCCTCCGTAGGTAGCGGCGTAGGCAACAACAACCAGATTGCACAGGCGGAGATCGCAAAGAATCTTGAGGAGGTGGCAGACGTTGAGTGGTGATAGCAAGGTTTTAGCGGCACTTGCCGCAGACGGCATCGCCAAGCAAAAGCTTCACGTCATGATGATCGTCGATACCTCTCGCTCCATGCAGGGCGAGCGTATCGGTCAGGTCAATTCGGCGATTGCCGACATCCATAAATACCTCGTTGACCTTCAAGGTGAGAATACAAACGTGGATTTCTATATGTCCATTATTACCTTTGCCAACAAAGCCGAGTTTGTTCCCGGATACAAGGGCGTGAACGTGAACGATATGACGCCGCCCAAACTCAAAGCAATTGGTTACTCCAACTTGCATTGTGCCTATGAGGAGCTTGCCCCCGTTCTGCATAAAGAGTCAAACGGCGGTATGATGCCCGACTTCGGCGGTGTCGCGCCTATCATTCTGCTCCTTACCGACGGACACCCCACAAAAGCAACCGAAAAGCAGCTTGCAGAACTCAAGAAACTTCCTTGGTTTCGAGCCTCTCTTCGCTACGGTATCGCAATCGAGCTTAACGATGCTCGTACAATGCGTGTACTTACCGACTTCACCGAGGATTCGGATTGCGTTGTTGAATGTATCGACGCGGCAACACTTGCTAAGATCATTCAAATTATCGTGTTGACCGCATCCAAGGTCAAGTCGCAGAGTAGTGCAGTTAGAGCGAATAACACGGCAAGAGCGAAAATCAAATCAGGTGCAAAGCAACCGCCTACACAGAAGCAATCTGCACACGCGATGGTCAAGCAACAAGTAAAGGCTACGCTTGACGAGGTTGATGACTGGGAGTGGTGATATGAAGCAATATAAAAAAATTGAAGAGGTCATAGAGCGACTGTCTCCCGTACAGCTTGCCGCCGTTGCCGATATTTACGAGAACGGATACGGTGTGACCCCCGATCTGCCTTTGGCCCTATCTTATTACCGAATGGCCGCGGAGCACGGTGTACCCTATGCGCAGTACAAAATGGCAATGCTGACCTCAGAGGATGACGGAGCGCTTCTATGGTTGCATATGTCTGCCAAGCAGGGATTTTCTATTGCAATGAAGGAGCTTTCGGACAGACTTATCAGATCCGATCCTAAAGCATCAAAAAAATGGTTGCGCAGGTATTATCGCAGCCACTACAATATGAAGATCAAGCAATGGTTTGGGAAAGGATACCAAGAGGAGTCACTTCCCGAGGTCATATGCGGAGAGGTGGTGATACTGATATGACCGAGCATTTTCATATTACATCCATAGGATATTCCCACATCAAAGCGGATAAGGTATGCCAGGATTTCAGCTCGTCCTATTCAGACGGCGAGCGCACTATCATTACTGCGTGCGACGGTCACGGAGGAGACGTCTATATCCGCTCCCAAAAGGGCAGTAAATTTGCCTCGCTTGCCACACTCCGCGCGATGCTTGATGCCGAGTCCCTCTCCTTCCGCAAATACACCCCCGAGGAGATCGAGCATAATCTGAAGCTCAATATCCTCTGCGAGTGGAATCGGCTCGTGCGCGAGGATCTTACAGAGCACCCCATCCGCAAAAGTGAGGTGGCGCACCTAAGTGACACGCAGATCGAGTCCATCAAGCAAAATCCCACCAAAGCCTACGGCACAACACTTGGCGGCGCAATGCTATACGGCAATCGGCTGATCTGCGTAGGACTTGGTGACGGTGGCTGTTTCCTCATCAAAAACGGTGAAATTGCCCCTGTCTTCCCCGAAGACGAGGATGAGCCCGTGGCAAACGTGACCTATTCGCTCTGCGGAGAGAAAGCCTTTGAGCATATGAACGCGCGTATCTTCGACATGCGAAGTCTTGACGGTGTTCTGCTTTGTACCGACGGCGTGCTCGGACCATATCAAAGTACCGAGAACTTCAAGCGTTCTTTCGTCCGTCCCGTCGTCCGTCGAATCCTTGACGGCAAAACGAACGAAGTAAAACAATTTGTCTGCGATCTCGGACTGCGTAGCGGTATCGGCGACGACGTGTCCCTCTCGATGATCCTCAAAGACAGCACCAAATCAAGGTTTTACAGATAGCGAGGTGAGCAAAAATGGATTTTAGAATCATACTTGCAAATGCACTAAAAAATTGCGATGAGCACGCGGACAATCCGTTTTTGCTCTACTGCACGCTCTGCGACTGCGCGGGAAACGACTACACCGTATCCCCGCAGGTAGAGATGTTCCACCTCTTCAATAAAACCTATGGTCTCGTAGCTGAAATGAAGCAAGATCCTGATCCGAGAAAGATTTTGGCTCTTCTTGAAAAGTGTAAGCGACAGCCCAACGCACCGGTAAAGCTTTGCCTAAACTGGATTCATACGCTGTTTGTGTTTTACTATCGCACAAATTACCGCAAATAAGGAGGAGAATATGGAATTTAAAGAGGCTTTGCAAAAGTCATTAAAAGCGGACAAGCATA
>JAZQWH010000101.1:0-6524 GCA_045632205.1 Eubacteriales bacterium | reverse complement strand
CACCCCTTCCTCCCCCATAGTCTTTCCCTTACGAATCCCCGATCCCGCCGCCTTGGAATTGGTCGGCGATTTGGTTCCAGGTAGCGCGATCGACGCTGCCTGTTTTTTTGAGGACGTTACGATCCTGAAACGCGCTGACGGCACGCTCGGTGGGGGCATCGTAGATGCCGCTGATCGAAAGCTCGCCGAGATCACCGTAGAGGTAGGCAAGCTCGATGAGCATATGCTGAAGGAGGGAAACTGCAATGCCTTCGCTCCCGGGCGTGAGGGCGTAGCTTTCGGGGGTGCGAGGAAATACGGAAACCGCACGCGGAGGCGCATTTTTGGCAAGAGAGGCGCGGTAGAGAGTGTAAAGCAGCTCCCACGTCTCCTGATCCGCTACCCCCGTGACGGGAAGTCCCTTGAGGGCTTGAAAGGCTCGGAGCGCATCCTGCGTCTCACCTTCGAATACGCCGTCAATGGGCGGTGCCTTGATCTGCTCCTCGTCATAGGAGAGCTGACGCAGATAGCGCTGCAGATTTTGAATGGCGTAGATCTCTGTGCTTTGTCTTGACATAGCTCCTCCTTACGCGCCGACCGTGTAGCCGGGATACTGACCGTCCCGAAGCGCATCTGCCGCGGTAACGTCCTCAAAAATTGAGGCGAGTGCCGTCCAGGTTACCGCATTTACAACACCCGTGACGGGAAGAGAGAATTCCGATTGAAAAGCGAGGACAGATTCCTGCGTGCGCGGTCCGAAGTAGCCCGTGGGGGAGACCGTGGGAATTGCGGGGTAGACCGTTGCAACGGCGTTGAGATACTCCTGCAGGAGACGAACCGACTCGGATTCCGCGCCGATGCGAAGCGGAACACCGCCAAAGGGAACCGCGCGTCCTTCCACAAATTCAACGGGGACGGTGTTGACGATGCCGAGATATGCACGGTAAAGTCGATCCCATGTTGCTTCCCCCATGACTCCGTCAGCGGGGAGCCCGAAGGTGGTTTGTACGTCGCGCACCGCGGCTTGTGTGGCATCCCCAAAATACCCGTCAATGGCGATGAGCGGAATGGTGTTGTAAAACTGTGAGAGATAGGCGATATAGTATTGCATATTGAGCACGTCGGTGCCGCTGTCACCCAATTGCAGGACCTCGGGAAACTGTTGGGTAACCTCGCCCGGAGAGATCCCTTCTGCGTTGAGATCGTTGAGGCGCTTGACACCGATATAGATGTTTTGCACGGTGTACCACGTTGTCTGCCCGACAACGCCGTCGGGCGTGAGCGAAAAAATCTCCTGAAAGCGCCGTACCGCCGCCTCGGTATCCGTGCCGAAAATTCCGTCCGCTTCGACGATCTTGGGAATGGACGGATAGTTTTGTGAGATGCGGTTGAGACGGAGCTGAAGCGTGCGTACGTCGTTGTTTACACTTCCAAGACGAAGGGGAACCGTGGGCGCGCTCGGCTCGTTTCCCGCAATGGGTGCATTGCGCACCAATTCAATGTTGTCGCCATAATAAAATTGAAGGATCTCAAAAGGGGTATACCCTTGCTCGGCAAGCTCAACGCTCCCCCATTGAGAAAGTCCGTCGCACAGGACCGTTGTGCCGTTGCAATACTGCGCAAAAAGCGGCTCCACGCTTCCCGTGCGGCGAATATAATCGTTGAACAGCTCGCCCGCGATGCTGCGGATGTTTTCAAAGACGTCCCGATCCTTGACGAAAAATTGGTCGAGCGAGGTGGAGGCGGTGATGTCAAAATCGTAGCCCCGCGTGCGGTAGTATTCTGTGTAGACGCGATTGAGCGCATAGGAGATCTGTGCGTACATATTCGCGCGGATGGCGTTTTCGGGCCAGGTTGGATAGATCTCGCTCGACGCAACGTTGGCAACGTAATCCAAAAAGGGGAGCGTAACGTTCTCGGCAGGCTCGTCGGGCGCACCGAGGTGGACGGTGATGGTTTGCGGAATGATCGGCGTTTGCGGCATATCGGACACAATCCTTTCTCAAAGATCGGGCGCTTCGCCCTCGGTGATCCGTGTGGAATCGGGGGTGAAGGAATCGGGCTTTCCGTTTTCGGGGAGGGGGATGAGATCGGCGGGCTGGATGGCGGTGATGCCGTCGAAGATCGGAACGCCCGAGTAGATCTGATCGTAGTAGCCCTCCCGACGCACCTCGACGACGTAGGAGGCGTAGGGCTTGCCGTTGCTTGGCTTGGTGGAGCTGATGCGCGGCGGTGCGGAGAGGGGGAGACGGACGGTGTTGCCGCCCATATCGCTGACAAGTGTTGCAACCGTATCGCCGCGATCCTCCGCGGGTGGCTCAAGATAGCTCCGCACAATGACCTGCGCGCCCTCGATAGGAATCGCGCCGCGTGCGGTGGTGACGTGGACGATCAGATAGCCTTGCCCGTCGGTTGACGGGGATTTTTGCGCTGTCGGCGAGCCTTGCGATTCTCGATACATAAAAACCTCCTTTTGCGGCAGGGGTGGTAGCGTTCTGTAACATCCTATGCCACGGGAGATTTTTTGTGAAAAAAGAAAGCTGCGATTCCTTGCGAAATCGCAGCTTTTTCTTACAGGGTGCAGATCAACCGCTCAAGAGCGGTGTAGCCCTGCGGAGAGAGCTTGAGGGAGGTGTCTGCGGCAAGGCAGGCATCCAGGGCGCGGCGCAACCGCTCGGGGGAGGTGTTGCGCAGACTTTTTTGGTAGAGTCCGACCTTGAATTCGTGGAGCTTAAGAACCGAGGCGATCTCGGCGGCAGGTGCGCCCTCCGCAGACATCGCGCGAACGCTTACCATCTCGCAGATCACGCGGATGACGTCGGAGAGGATGAGGATGGGCTCCACGCGACGGAAGCGGTAATCGGCAAGGATCTCAAGTGCCGCGCTCTGTCGGTTTTCCATAATCGCGTTGGTAAAGGCAAAGGCGTCGTATTCGACGGTGGAAATGCAAACGCGGCGAAGATCCTCCTGTGTGGGGGAGGTGCGACCGTGCGAGCGGAGATAAAAGCTTAATTTGTCGATCTCGTTGGCGAGAACAAACATATCCTTGCCGCAAAAATCCACCATCTGCGCGCAGAATTCGGGGGATGCCTCCACGCCGTTGTGCGCAAAATGCTTTTGTATCCAAGCCGCAAGCTTGGCAGGCGTACTGCGCTCAAAGCTGACAGCGGTCAGATGCTCGCAAAGCCTTGTCAGCACCGCAGAGGGGCGCTTGGGGAGATAGCCGGGATCAAGACAGTCGGAGGCGACGGTGATGATCAGGACGTTGTAGTCGTAATGCTCCAATTCTGCGAGAACGTCGCAAAGCTCGTCCAGCTCGTTCGGCTTCATCGTAGTGAAGTTGAGTCCGCTGACCAAAACGAGCTTGCGGTCTGCCATCATCGGCATCGGCATCAGTGCATCGAGGAGCTTTTGAGGGGTAAAATCAAGCGCCTCCAGCTTGAGCTCGTTGAAAAAGGCAAAGGTGGGATCGGGGCAGATCACCTCACGCGCGGTCTTGACGGCAAAGGATTTCAGATAGTCCTCCTCGCCGAAGAAGAGATAGCCTGCCGCAGGGGTAGACTTCATTTCCCGGCGGAAATCCGCTTCCTTGATGATGCGCATCGATGCTTGCCTCCTTTCCAATTGATCTGATCCTATTATATCATTCTTTGCGCGGAAAGTCAACTTTCGAATCCGCGATTGAATAGAAAAAAATAAAAATTTTTTTGATTTAGGTATTGACAAAGAAATATTTTTATGTTATAATACCGAGGTAACTGCGAGAGCGGCAGTCATGCGAGTGTAGTTCAATGGTAGAATCCCAGCCTTCCAAGCTGGTCGCGTGGGTTCGATTCCCATCACTCGCTCCATCGGTTTTGCTTCCCGAAAACGGGAAGCAAAACTTCTAATGTGCCTTTAGCTCAGTTGGATAGAGCAACTGCCTTCTAAGCAGTAGGTCGGGGGTTCGAATCCCTCAAGGCACGCCATTTCATATGGTGGGATTAGCACAGTTGGTTAGCGCGTCAGGTTGTGGCCCTGAAGGTCGTGGGTTCGAATCCCATATCTCACCCCAAATAAAAAGGTGCATCGCAAAAAGCGATGCACCTTTTTGTTTGGGGTGAGATCCTTACTATACATTCGAACCCATGCGTTTGCGGAGCGAAGCGACGCAAAGGGAAGAACGCGGCGGCAACGTGCCGCTCCGAATAAAAAAGTATGAGAAAAAACGAATATACCATCCATATTCCACGCGCGTTTGGGTTCAGAATCCCATATCTCACCCCAATAAAGAACACCGTAGCTGAAATGACTACGGTGTTCTTTTTTTAGGCTTCCCCAAAATACACGCCCTGTGCCAAAAGATTTGCGCGGAGCTCCTTTGTAGGGATGTCCTTTGCGGCGATCCCCACAGCACTTGCCATTGCGGCGGCAACGCCCGCACCCTGTCCCATTGCCATACACGGGGGCATCACGCGAATGGCACTGTGCGCAAGTCTGTCCGCCGAAACCGTTTTGCCTGCTGACCACAGATTGTCAAAATCGCGGTGTACAAGGCAACGGTAGGGGATTCCGTAGAGCCCTAGTGCGCTGAATTCGATTCTCTTGGAGTTGTCGTGCGTGTGAACGTCAACTGTGCTGGCTACGATCGCAACGCTGTCCTCGGGAATTTTGGATTCCAGCAGATCGGTATGCGTCAGATAGTATTCTCCAACGATACGGCGGGATTCGCGGACACCTACGCGGTCGGAGGTCTGGAGCAGACGCGCATCCTTCATACCCGGGATGCGTCTGACAAGAAACTCAAAGATGGCATGTGCCTGCTCTCTTCCTACGATCGCCGCCTCGGTCATCACCTCGGGATCGTTGACGTCGAGATCGCTGTCGATCTGACACATATTGATGCCCCAAACACCGTGCGGAAGCTCGTACGCACGAACCTTCAATCCTTTGCAGGGGAACCCGCGTTTTTCGCGCTCGTCGGCAATCTCGTCCATGAACGCGCGCAGTTTTTCGTCATCGGAGGGGAGGAGCAGATCGTCGAGTACCTGCTTGTCAACGTTGTCGATGAGGAAGAAGGTGGATACGGGTTGAACGGCACCTGTTTCGTCCGAAAATACCGTTTCGCCTCCTGCCATATGACAGACGGTTGCATCACCCGTGCAGTCGATTACCGATTTTGCTTCCACGCGGTAGAAGCCGTTGTCCGTAGCAAAGGTGCAGGCAGTGATCCTTCGTCCCTCGGTCTCGGTACCTACGAAAAGGAAGCGGTATTTGAGCGTAACGCCTGCTTCGCGGCACATACGCTCCATAATGAGCTTGACCTTTTCCTTATCAATGGGTGTGACACCGTTGTGTCCCTTGAGCTTGTACGCCGCAAAGCTTGAGCCGTTTCGGCACTGTGCGGGTGGAATTGCTCCGCCAACCTCTACGAGACGGTCTACAAGCTCCGCAAAAACTCCGCGGATGATCTGTACGTTGCCCGTCGGTTCAAAGGAGGTCATAAACGGACCTACGAGTCCTGCTGTTGCGGTTCCTCCGAGATAATCGTTTTCCTCCGCGAGAATGACGTGTGCGCCCTGTCTTGCCGCCGCGATCGCCGCCGCAAAGCCCGCAACGCCACCACCGACGACCAGTACGTCACATACGTCCGTTTTTTTGATCTCAACCTCAAATTTCATAGCGTGTCTCCTTTTTGCTTTCATCTATTTCTATTATATACGCCTTCCTTGACAATGAAAATGAAATATGTTATAATATGATATATAATATCTTACAAAAAAGAGGCGATGGATATGATCGTGACCTTGACGGATAGCTATATGACAACCAGAGAGGAATTTCAACTTACCTGCGGATATCAGCCGTGTCATATTTTGCTTTATCTGACGGAGGGGGCGTTTTCCTGCAGTATGAACGGGAGCGAATGGGTCGCCCGTGCGGGAGATCTCGTTTATTTTGATCCCGAGACTTCTATGAGCCGACACGTGCTGGAGCCGCTTCGGTTTCTTTATATCAAATTTCAGGTCAAACGTGCAGAGCTGTTTGCGGAACGGGCGGGCATTCGACGCGCGGTGGATGGTCGCGCGCGAGAGGATCTTTTGGAAATCGAGCGGTTGTCCTCTCTTCGCACACAAACGGGCGTACAGATGCGCGAGCATTACCTCAACGATTTGTTTTTTTGTTTTGCGGAGATGCCTGTGCCGCGAAACGAATTAAAATTTCCTTCGATGCCGCCGACGGCGAACCTTGAGCCGATCGCATATATGAAAAAGATGCTTGGCAAGGAGCTTACACTTGAAAGGATCGCGCGTGCGTGCGGAATGTCGGTTTCTGCGCTGGAGAGCAAATTCCGCGCCACGTACGGTGTATCGGTCTACCGCTACCTGATTGACCTGAGAATGGAGGAGGCGCGACGGCTACTCTCCAAAACCTCCTATACGGTGACCGAGATCGCCGCACGGTGCGGATATGAAAATCTTTTCTATTTCTGCAACGTTTTCAAAAAGCAGAACGGAATGACGCCCACCGAATACCGCAAGCAGCATCTTCTGTAAAACAAAAAA
>JAZQWH010000100.1:0-5766 GCA_045632205.1 Eubacteriales bacterium | reverse complement strand
ATAGTCGTCTTCGTCCTTCATTTCGGTGAGTGCCTTTGCGATTGTTTGAGGGGTCTGATCGGGTAACCAAAGTCTTTTGAGGCTCTTTTGTGTTTTTAGTGCGTTTTCGATGCAAAGTCTGACAATGATTTCTCCCTCTCGATCAGCGTCTCCCGCGTTTACAACCGTATCGACGTCATCGCGGTTGCAGAGACGGCATATGGTGTCAAACTGCGATCGCACGCCGCTGTCCACTCGCTTGTGCTCATCCTTACGAAGCTCAAATTGGAATTTCTTTGGAAAGCATGGGAGATTCGCCATCGTCCATCTTGTAGAACCGTCTTCCTGTGGATTATACGTCTCGATGTCGCAAAGTGAAAACAGGTGGCCAAAAGCCCACGTAATCAGATAGCCCTGTCCCTCCAGATATCCTTGCCGCTTCTGCATTGGGCCGATGCCCGCCGCAATATTTCGCGCAAGACTTGGCTTTTCTGCGATAATCAGGATCATATTTAAGAACCTCCCTTCCGAATTGATGAAAAAGACCGCAGTCCGCGAAGTAAGCCAACGCAGAGCTGCGGTCAATATCTAAATTTTGATGTAGATTACATGTACTTGCGAAGTACGTCGGAAACCTCTTCCTCAGGCATGGAAACCGTCATGGTGAGGTTCACTCCGCCGGTCTTTGCAATCAGCTTATCAAGTGCAACAACCAATGCTTCAAAAGCAACGCGATCTTCCTTGCAGATCTTGAGCGTACTGTCGATGAAGAGATCGGTTACGTCGTGGTTGCTTGCCAGAATGCCTGCAACAAAGCCGTAAAGAGCAGCTGCATCGGAAATCATATATTCCTCAACATCAACCAATCTTGCAGTGGGCTTGATATCATATCTCAGCTTTACACCTTTTTCAATGCAAACAACGTCACCCTTGGTAACCTCCAACGCGCCGTTGACGAGATTGATCAGGGTCTTTGTTTTTCCGGTGCCTTTAATGCCGATAATTAATTTTAACATAACGTTTTACCTCCACTATTCCGGATGAAAATTGCTCTCATCCTTTGAGTACATTATATCAAATTTGGGTAATGTTGTCAAGGGCTTTTCTACAACGAATTTAATTTTTTTGTACGATTTGATCAGTTTTCCAGGCGCTTTTCAAGAGACGCCTTGAAATCCTCGTATCCGGGCTTACCGAGAAGCGCAAACATATTCTTCTTGTAGGATTCCACACCGGGCTGATTGAAGGGATTGACGCCGAGAATATATCCCGAAATTGCACAAGCAAGCTCGAAGAAATAGATCATCTCGCCAAGAACAAAGGGACATCTCTTGTCGATCTTCAAAATCAGATTCGGAACACCACCGTCAACGTGCGCAAGAACAGTTCCCTTCAATGCGGTCTTCTTGACCTGATCGAGATCCATTCCGGAGAGGAAATTGAGTCCGTCGATATTTGCGGGATCGTTGGGGATCATAAATTTCGATCCGGTATCCTCAATATCAAGCACGGTTTCAAAGAGGTTACGTTTACCGTCCTGGATATACTGTCCAAGAGAGTGAAGATCGGTAGAGAAAACAACGGATGCAGGGAAAATTCCCTTCTGATCCTTGCCCTCGCTTTCGCCGTAAAGCTGCTTCCACCACTCGCTGAACATTGCGGAGAAGAATTCATAGGTTACAAGGATTTCCGTAGCCTTTCCCTTGCGGTACAACAGGTTACGGATTGCCGCATAGCGGTAGCAATCGTTTTTGGTAATGTCGGGATCGGTGTACTGTGCCGCTGCAGATGCCGCGCCTGCCATCAGTTCGCTGATTTCAACACCTGCAACCGCAATGGGAAGCAAGCCGACCGCAGTCAGAACCGAGAAGCGTCCGCCAACGTTATCCGGAACAACAAAGGTCTCATAGCCCTCGTCGGTGGAAAACTTTTTGAGCGTTCCGCGCGCCTTGTCTGTGGTAACAAAGATTCGCTCGCGAGCCTCTTCCTTACCGTATTTTTGCTCAAGAAATGCACGGAATACACGGAAAGCAATTGCGGGCTCGGTAGTGGTACCGGACTTGGAGATCACGTTTATGCAAACGTCGCGTCCCTCGCAGATCGAAAGCACGTCGCAAAGTGCATCTGCGCTGATCGAATTTCCTGCAAAGAAAATATCAGGCGTTTTCTTTTCCAAATTATTGTATTTAGAAGACTTGAGGTATTCAATTACCGCACGGGAGCCGAGATAAGATCCTCCAATGCCGATGACGATAAAGACGTCACACTTTTTCTGAATCTTTTTTGCCGCTTCCTGAATACGGGCAAACTCTTCCTTGTCATAATCGGTGGGAAGCGTGACCCAACCTAAGAAGTCGCTTCCGGGACCGGTTTTGGTGCGAAGAAGTTTGTCTGCTGCGGTGACCTCGGACTGAATCTGCGCGAGCTCATCTGCTGTGATGAATGAGGATACATAATTGTCTTTTAATCTGATCGACATGAGGGGGCTACCGTCCTTTTGGAAAAAATAACTTGAGCTTTCATTATACTTCTTTTTTTTTGGAAATACAATACCTTTTTTAAAAAAAGTTATAAATTTATCAAACTTTTTTATTATACTCTAAACAAAGGAAAAAATATGTCAAATCAAAAGAAATTTTGCCGCAATACGTTTGAAAATTTCGAAAAAATTGATGTGATCGATCGAATCAAGAGCGGAAATTTCTCCCCATCCGAGTTCCCTGTCTCCAAGCTTATAAACGATGCGACCGATAGGTGCTCCGCGTTCGATCGGTGCTGTCAAAAATGCAGGATACTCTGCTGCACTCTTTATCTCATTCAGATCGCTTTTTTTGACCACGCAGGAAAAGCGGTTCGAGATCACACGGCAGGAATCCACAGTGCCGCCTTGCACTCGAATGGGGGGAAGCTCCTTCGGCTCTGCCACGTAGAGTGCATATTCGGAAAATCCCCAATCCAAAAGTCTTGTGGCTTCCGTATTCCGAATATCGCTCGTTTCCGCTCCCATAATGACGCAGATCAGGGAAAGATCGTCTCGCTCGGCTGTTACACTGACGCAAAAGCCTGCTTTGTCGGTTGAACCGGTTTTCAGTCCGGTACAGCCTCTGTAAAAGCGTACCAAACGATTGGTATTTGTTAATCCAAATGCGCCGTCCCGAATCGTATCCATCCAAATCGAGCTGTATTGAAGGATCGTATTGTGACGGATCAATGCTTGCGACATCAGTGCAATGTCGTGCGCGCTGGTCAGGTGTGAGGTTGCCGTATCGTCCAAGCCCGTCGGGTTTTCGAACTTTGTGCTGTTCAATCCAAGTTGCTCTGCGCGACGGTTCATTTTATCGACGAATGAATCTACGCTACCGCTTATATATTCGGCAAGTGCCACCGCGGCGTCGTTGGCTGAGGCGATCACAACGCTTTTGAGGAGATCCTCTACCGTCATCCGTTCTCCCTCCTTGAGATAGACTTGGGAGCCTCCCATAGATGCCGCGTGAGCAGATACGGAAACGAGATCGCTCATTTTTATTTTTCCCGTATCAATTGCCTCCATAACAAGCAAAAGAGTCATAATTTTGGTGACGGAAGCGGGAGGGAGTGCTTCTTCGGCATTTTTTGTGAATAAGATCTTCCCTGTCGTTGCTTCCATCAAAATTGCACTTTTTGCGGTCAAAAGCGGCGCACCGCTTGGCATTTCGACCGATTCCTCGGGCGTTCCCTCTGCAATCGGTGCAACTTCTTCCGCAAAGGCAAGTGTGTGATTTGTCTGTACAAGAATTAGAATACTCAATAATACCGTCAAAATTCGGCAAAGCTTACTGATTTTCATATTCATCACCTCGGAACAAGTTATGTGACAAGGTAAAAAAATAGAACTGCATAAAAAAGGTACCGCAAGAAACATTCTGCGGTACCTTTTTTCATTATTTTACGGAGAAACGGTAGATCGTGGTGTAATCGTACTTCTCTCCCGGATTGAGAGTGATATCATCGAAATTCTCGTGATTGGTAGCATCGGGCGTTTTCTGCGTCTCCAGGCAGAAGAGCGATTGCAGATTCTGCGGATATCCACCCTTGAGCGGATGCTCGGGATTGTTGAGGAAATTACCTGTGTAAAGCTGAACGCAGGGCTGATTGGTATATACCTGCATCAGGCGCCCCGTGCTTTGCTCGTATGCGGCAACGCGCAAAACAGGCTCTTTGGTTTCTCCGCCCGTAAAGCAGAAGCAATGGTCATAGCCCCCCGCGATCTTGAGATCTCGGTCGTCTGCATAAAAGTCGCGTCCGATCGGCTTGGGCTCACGGAAATCAAAGGGAGTACCCTCGACGGATTGAAGCACGCCGGTGGGAATCAACTCCTCATCGGTTACAACGTATCGGTCTGCTTCGATCTGAAGGATATGATCAAAGATCTTACCCGACGCATAACCGCCAAGATTGAAATAGGCGTGATTGGTCATATTGATAACGGTCTTCTGATCGGTTTCAGCCTCATAATGAATGGAGAGTGCGTCGGAGAGGAGTGTGTAGGTTACCTTTACGTCCAGATTACCGGGATAGCCCTCTTCTCCATCGGGAGAATGCAGTGTAAGAATAAGCCGCGGTTCATCGCCGTCCACTGCCTTGGCGCTCCATACGCGATGAGAATAGCCGATCTTTCCGCCGTGCAAGGAATTCTTTCCGTTGTTGCAATATGCGGAATAAGCTTTTCCGTCGATCGTGTATTTTCCGCGACCGAAGCGGTTGCAGGTTCTTCCGACGAGCGCACCGATATATCCGGGGGACAACACGTAGTCACGCAAGCAATCGAAACCGCCGACAACGTCCGCAAAGCGACCGTATTTATCGGGGACACGCAATTCCATGATCGCACCGCCGAATTCACAGATCTTAACGCTCATTCCCACTGCGTTTTTCATCGTGTAATAATAAACCTCTTGACCTGCCTCAAGGGTTCCGAAATGTATTTTGGTGATCACGTGATTATTCCTCCTCGTAGCCGTTGGGATTCATCTGCTGCCATCTTGCCATATCCCGGCACATATCGTCAATGTCGTTTTCAGCTCTCCAGCCGAGAATTTTGTGTGCCTTGTGAGGATCGGCATAGCACTCCGCCACGTCACCGGGACGTCTGGGAGCGATGAGATAATTGATCTGGATACCGCTTGCCTTTTCGTATGCCTTGACAAGCTCCAATACGGAATAGCCCTTACCCGTACCGATGTTGAAATACTCGATACCGGTGTTTTCCTTTGCGCGCTCAAGTGCCTTGAGATGCGCTTTTGCAAGGTCGACAACGTGAATGTAATCACGTACTCCCGTTCCGTCCTTTGTGGGATAGTCGTTTCCAAAGACGGAAAGATACGGAAGCTGTCCTGCCGCAACCTTGGCGATATAAGGCATCAGATTGTTGGGAATTCCACGGGGGTTTTCGCCGATCAATCCGCTCTTGTGCGCTCCGATCGGGTTGAAATAACGAAGAACAGAGATGCTCCAATCTGCATCGGAGATCCAGAAATCCTTCAGAATTCGCTCGATCATCAGCTTGGTCTCACCGTAAGGGTTGGTCGTGGAGAGCGGGAAATTCTCGTTGATCGGAACCGTCTCGGGAACGCCGTAAACCGTTGCCGAGGAGCTGAAGACAATATTCTTTGCATCGTATTTTGCCATCAACTCAAGGAGATTGATCGTGCTGACAAGATTGTTGTAGTAATATTTTCCGGGAATTGCAACAGACTCGCCAACTGCTTTAAGACCCGCAAAGTGAATTGCGGAGTCAATGTCGGGGTT
>JAZQWH010000099.1:0-11370 GCA_045632205.1 Eubacteriales bacterium | reverse complement strand
CCAAGAACCTTAAAAAAGGGGGATTAAAAGGATTTTTTCGTTTTGTTCGCCAATTGTCAGCAGAGACGAGCATTCTATCTCACAACCCCGTATCCGTCTCTCCGACGCGCAGGATGAGTGCAGAAAAAGGAGCGCCGAAGCGCTCCTTTAGGGGGTAGATGTTATTGATTTCCCACGGGGTGGGCGTGCCGTCAAGGTAGCGCCAATAGTTACCCGCAGTCGTGGGCGCGGATGCGGAATAGTAGTAGCGCGTAGCGGAGGTGAACTTAGAGTTAGCAAAGTCAATCGAAATGGCATTCCACTCACTCTCCGCGCCATGATAGTAGACTCGAGAAAGTCTCGTACAATCGTCAAACGCGCCCGTACGAATGCGCTCTACGCCCTTTCCAATTATCACGTTCGAAAGATTTTTGCAATCGTAGAACGCACCATCACCAATGCTTGTCACGCTATCTGGGATCGCAATACTTGTAAGGTTATCGCAACCAGAGAAGGCCCACATTCCGATGTTTCTCACACTGTCAGGGATTGTGATGCTCTCAAGACTGTTGCAATTGTAGAACGCACTATCATTAATACTCGTACCACCTGTGATGACAACGGTCTTGAGCGACGCAGGAACATAATGGCCAGTTGTGCCAAAAATATAATCAAAATCCGTATTGGAATTTCCATACATGGTCGCACCTACAAACGGAATCGTAATGCTCGCAAGGCTGGTACAATATTGGAACGCAGAACCCCCAATACTTGTTACACTGTCTGGAATTACAATGCTCGTAAGGCTATTGCAATTGAAGAACGCCATATCACCAATGCTCGTCACACTGTCGGGAATTGTAATACTCGTAAGACTCTCGCAACCAGAGAACGCAGAAGAGTAAATAGTCGTCACACTTCCTGGAATTGTTATCCTTGTAAGTCTCGTGCAACCGGAGAACGCAGAAGCGCTAATGTACGTCACACTGTCGGGGATCGTAACGCTCGTAAGACTACTACAACCGTAGAACACATCAGCACCTATGTCCACCACACTATTTCCAATTATCACATTCTCAAGGCTAGTACAACCCCGAAATGCGCCCCAATCAATGCTTGTCACACTGTCTGGAATTACGATGCTCGCAAGACTTTTGCAGTCGTAGAACGCATAATCACCAATGCTCGTCACACTGTCGGGTATTGTGATACTCTCAAGGGGGAAATCGACACCATAGTGTTCACTGAATGCATAAAAGTCAATACTTTTAACAGGAAAACCTTGATATGTACTTTCAATTACAACATCTACATCTTCTCCTTCATAACCAACAACCTCAGCATATGTACTGCCATCAGATGTTCTCAGTTCATATTTTATTCCTTCAGTCTTAGGATCAGACTCTTGCGGCGGCGTTTGTGTTGTAGTGACAACCGTGGTTTCCTCGGGCGGTGTTGCCTCATCCTCACACGCGGAAAGCGAGAGAAGCATTGCAAGACAGAGCAAAATCGCGATCAGTTTTTTCATTTTCTTTTCCTCCAAAAAATAAAAAGTGCGCAGCCGAAGCCACGCACGAAAAACGCATGACTCCAATTGCTGCGACACAAGTGTTTCGAATAGACAGTAAGGTATGCGAAACAAGAGTATGCATTTTTACCATAGTAAAAATTACATACCTTTTCTGTCTTTTCGCTATTTACTTGTGTCGCACCCTCATTATATCACATTTTTTCGCATTTGTAAACAGTTTTTCAACAAAAAAAGCGAGGAAGTCCTGCTTCCCCGCCTTTCGGTTATTTTGTCAGCTCCAACAGCTCGAAGGTCTTGAAAATGTCGCCCGCGCCCATAATGACCACGAGGTCTCCCTCGCGCGCCTCTGCCGTGATGGCATCCACCAGCGCGCGGAAGGAATTGCAATAGGTTGCGTGCGTGCCGATGCGCTCCGCAAGCCCCGCCGACGAAACTCCGTAGACGTTCTGCTCCCTCGCGGCGTAAATATCCGCCAAAAACAGTCTGTCCGCGTCTCCGAACGCCTCGCAAAACTCCTGCCAAAGCCCTGCCGTGCGGCTATACGTATGCGGCTGATACGCGCAGATCACGCGTCCTTCCCCCGCCATCTCCTTCGCCGCCGCAAGCGTTGCGCGGATCTCCACGGGGTGGTGTCCGTAATCGTCAAACACGCGCGCTCCCCCAAGGAGCCCCTTATATTCCATCCGTCTTCCCGCTCCTCGGAACGTGGAAAGCGCTCTCGCCACAGCCTCGGGCGCAATTCCGCACAACAGTGCCGCCGCCGATGATGCCAGCGCGTTATAAACGCTATGCCGCCCCGTCATGGGAAGCGTGATGCGGCAGAGAAAAACGCCCTTGCAATAGAGGTCGAATTTCGCACCGTGTGTGTCAAATTCGATATTCGCCGCGCGGTAATCCGCCTCCCGTTCGATCCCGAAGGTGACGTGCCGCCCCGCAAAGGGCTTGAGCGCGCGCACGCTCTCGTCATCATCCGCGTTGTAGAGCGCAATGCCGCCCTCTCCCGTCCGCTCGGCGTACCGCAAAAACGACTGCCGGATCTGCTCGATATCCTTGAAATAATCGACGTGGTCGAGGTCTACGTTCAGCACCACGGCAACCGTCGGTGAAAAATCGAGGAACGAATCCATATATTCGCACGCCTCGAAGATAAAATGCTCCCGCGCGTGTCCGATGCGACAGGTCGAGCCCCCAAAATCGGGCAGCTCCGCGCCGCAAAGCACGGTGGGATCGCACGCCTCCAAAAACACGTGCGCACACATCGCGGTGCAGGTGCTTTTTCCGTGCATTCCCGCCACGCCGATTCGCGTTTTGAATCGCATCATCAAATAACCGAGGTAGTCGGCACGCGAGATCACGGGAAGCCCCTTGGCGATCGCCGCGCGATATTCGGGGTTCTCCTGCCCGATCGCGACGGTATAGATCACCGCCTCGTATCCCTCGATCTGCGAAGCATCGTGACCGAGGAACACCTCTGCCCCACGCTGTGCAAGCAGGCGCGTCTGCGCGTTCTCCTGTCTGTCCGATCCGCCGACCGCAAAGCCCTCCAAAAGAGACATCTGCGCCAGCGAGGACATACTGATGCCGCCGATGCCGATGAAAAACAGGCGCGTGCGACCGCGCAATGCCTCCGCGATCCCCTCCGCTCCGAGGTGCGTATTTTCCAGTGACAAGCTCACCACTCCCCTTTCCGTTTCTTCACAAAAGGATCAAATTCCCCCCTGTTTTTTCGTGGGGGAAGCACGAAATGACGAATTTTGCGGATTTTTTTGCACGATTGAGACACTTCTTCACAAAATTATCCGTTTTTCATTGAATAATCGTCACAAAATCATTTTATACTGTAAATGTCAAGAACTACACAAATGGAGGATCACCATGCAAATTACAGACATTAAAGTCAGAAAGCTTTTCGACGAAGGCCCGATGAAGGCGATCGTATCCGTTACCTTTGACGGTCAGCTTGCCGTTCACGACATCAAGGTCATCAACGCGCGTGAAAAGCTGTTCATCGTTATGCCCAGCCGCAAGAATCCCGACGACACCTACCGCGATATCGTTCATCCCATCAATGCACAATTCCGCGCCGCGCTGGAGGAATCGGTCATCGCCGCCTACGAGGAGGCTCTTGCAAACGCCCCCGCCGCAGACGATTCGTTCGTCTCCGAAACCGTCTGATCCCCAAGCATTCCTCTCAAAGCCCCCAAACGGGGGCTTTTTTATTTTTTCAGACAGGACACGGGCAAATCCAATGCTCTTAAAATATCCTCACAAACAGAAGAAAAGCGGTGGTCGATATCCATATTCGAATAGCGTAAAACACAAAATCCTTGATCTCGCAGAATATCGTCTCTCATCCGATCTTGTTCCGCATTTTCCTCCCAATGATGTTGTATCCCATCAATTTCAATCACAATTCTCTTTTCTGCTATAAAAAAATCTACAATAAAGTTTCCAATATTTTTTTGACGATTTACCGTTATCGGCAGTAATTTTAAAAAATCATACCACAGGTGCTTTTCCTCCGGTGTCATATGCTTTCGCAATACCCTTGCAATGGGCACCATTTTCTTGTTGTATTTACAAATCATTTTCTCCTCATCCACCGCTACGCGGTCCCCCTTCCCCGCTGGGGAAGGCTTTTAGGTACAACTCTTGCAAAAGATTCTCTTTATCCAACTATGTTCAAAAACTCCCTGCGGCAACACTTAACGGGTTCCTGCCCATATGAAAGCGCTGATGAGCATGGGATAGCCTTCCCCAGCGGGGATCTTTTAGGTACAACTCTTGCAAAAGATTCTCTTTATCCAATTATGTTCAAAAAACTCCCTGCGGCAACACTTAACGGGTTCCTGCCCATATGAAAGCGCTGATGAGCACGGGATAGCCTTCCCCAGCAGGGATCTTTTAGGTACAACTCTTGCAAAAGATTCTCTTTATCCAATTATGTTCAAAAAACTCCCTGCGGCAACACTTAGCGGGTTCCTGCCCATATGAAAGCGCTGATGAGCACGGGATAGCCTTCCCCAGCGGGGAAGGGGGGCCGCGTAGCGGTGGATGAGGAGGGCTTTTATATCCTCACTCTGCCGTGGGAGAGCAGGACGCTTGCTTTGGTAAGAGAGAGCGCGCCGAAGGAAAGTCCTTCGCCGTCTTCGTTGCGTCCGATGCTGCCCGGATTGAAAAGATAGAGCGGACGGGAAAGAGCGACGCCGCCAACTACCTCCCCCGCAGGGATGCAGACCTCATTCGGAATATGCGTATGCCCATAGAGAACGACGTCCGCGCCAAGCTCCGCCGCGTGCGAAAGAAGCGCGCCAACGCCGCCCTTGACACCGTAACGGTGTCCGTGAACCATCAGGATGCGATGCCCCAACTCATCCAGCGTGCGCTCCTCGGGCACGAATCCCTCAACCGTGAAAAGATCGCAATTCCCTCTCACGGAAAGCGTCGGAATGCCGCGCGTTGAGAGATATTCGAGATCGCCCGCACCGTCGCCGAGATGCAGGATCAGCTCGGGGCGCTTGATCTGCCGCGCAATCGCCTGCTTCATCCCCTCCACACGACCGTGCGAATCCGAAAATATCAGAATCTCCATACACACCGCCTCCAACCGAAAGTATATTATCATTCTATCATAAAACACTCGAATTGTCCATAGTTTTTTTCAAAAGGATTGCGGGAGAGAGGGTTTATATTTGTGGGGGAGCATTCATTTCTCTATTTCCGCAAGATTGAAAATTGTTTTCCCTTTCCTTTTAGCATATTGATACGTTGCGTACGCTCCACCCCAGCTGTGGGAAACGTAAGCTACCACATAATCAGCCTTTTCCACCATATATTTGTTGCGATAGGCAATCGCATACCGTTTAGGCTTTTCCTCTATTTCGGGATACAGAATCGAATCATATCCCGCCTTTTCACGCTCCGAATGATTTTTCCGATACCCGACCGACAGGTAAGGAGTAACGAATACAAGGGCTACGTTCGGGTGTGTTTGCTTGTATTTCTTGCAGCAGTCGTACGCAAAGCTATCAAAGCTGCCATATCCACCCAAATACATATCAGCAGGCTGATTCCCCACCCTTTCTTCCAAAAAATCAAGTATTTTCTTCTCGTATTCCACTGATTTGGAGAAATCCGCGTGTCCACAAAACGTCACCGTCATATCACTCCCTCCTTTTATGAAGGCATACCTACATAATATACCATACCCTGTAAAAAGCCAAGGTTATGTAGGTATGCCTTCTTATAATTTTTTTATTTCCTGATAAAATATATGTGTAGGTAAATCTACGGAGTAAAATCTACTTATCGGAGGGAATCACCTTGACTGTAAATGACGCTGTTGCGAAGCGTATTTCAAAGTTGTTGCGTGAAAAAGAGATGTCCCAATACCGTTTGGAGCTGGAATCGGGAATCCAACACGGAAGCATGCAATGCATTATGAACGGACGAAATAAAACGGTAACCCTGAGCACCGTAATGATGCTTGCAAGAGGATTCCGTATGTCCCTTACCGAGTTTTTGGATGACGATATTTTCCGTTCGGAAAGCATTGATCTGGATCAGTAAAAGCCGCCTGTTACAAGGTGGCTTTTTTGTTTTTTCCACGCGACGCTTAAGCATCCCCACGTCAAGCGCGAACCTCTCGGCTCGTCTCCTCATATACTGTCCGTGAAGCCGCGAAAAGGAGGTACTTATTTATGCAGCTTGACCGCAAAATGCTCGACCGTCTGCTCACAATGAACGATGAGCAGCTCGCCGCCTTTATCCGTTCGATCGCCACCGAATCGGGAATTGACCCCACGTCTCTCGGACTTGATCCGCACAACGTCCAAGCGCTGCGCCTTGCACTTTCCTCCGCCACCGATCGGGACGTAGAGGGACTCGACGCGATCTACCGCGACTACCGCAACAAACGGAGGAAGCCGTAATGGATGACGAACGTATGGAAGCACCTGCAGAAAACGCCGCACCGTCCATCCCCGATCTTTCCGCACTCCTCACCGATCCCGCAATGCTCGCGCGCATCACGTCGGTTATGAGCACCCTGCAAGCTCCCGCCGCGGAGCCTTCCGCCACACCGTCGCCCGCCTCGCAACAGGCATCTGTCCCAACCGACGGTCTTTCGGCTCTGCTCTCCAATCCCGCCATCCTCGAAAAGCTCCCGCAGATGATGGCGCTCCTCGCGCCGATGCTGCGCAATTCGGGCGCGCAAGCCCCTGCCGCCGATGCGACTCCCGCGGCAAAGCTCCTCCCACCCTCGCCAACCGCCGACCGCGACAATCTTCTCCTCGCCATCAAGCCCTTCCTCTCCTCGGGCAGGAGAGATGCCGTGGACACCATTTTACGAATCGAGCATCTCGGAGCGTTGCTCCGTCCCAAGCAGTAGAAAGGAGGACGTGATGTATTCGCGATTTTCGGGCAAAAACGAGAACGTCAGGCTCCCCGAGCATTACGGAGGCTGCGCGTTCTCTCCACAGCAAGCTCCTCCACCGCCCCGTCAAGCACATCCGAGCATCGGCAAGCCAACGCCTCCGCCGACACCTCCTCCCCCGCCTCCTTCCGAGGAGCCGCGCGAGACACCTCGCAAGGAAAGCATACCCGATGAGATTCCGAATAAGGAGAAGCATTCCCCCGCTCTCCCCGCTTTGCGGTTGGGCAATCTCGGTGTCTCCTTCCCTTTTTCGCACGGTATCGGCTTTGAGGAGCTTCTCATTCTCGGTCTTATCCTCCTGCTCTCGCAAAACGGAGAGGAGCGAGACGTTGTTCTCATCCTCGCGCTCCTGCTCTTCTGCGGTTAATTTTTTCGGTGAAATCAGTGTTTTTTGCAATGGGTGTTGCATTTCGGACGTTTTTGTGGTATGATGGATGCAGAAAACAACCGACGGAGGTGACACATGAAGACAATCAAAAAAGGTCTCCTTGCCGTTCGCGTGCTTTTGTGCATCCTCATCCTTGTCAATCTCGCACTCATCTTCTCCTTCTCCCTGCAGAACGCGCCCAAATCGAGCGCAACCAGCGGACAGGTCTCCAATGTCATTGCGGATCTCGTTGTGGAGGATTTTGAAAGCAAGACCGAGCCTGAGAAAACGCAGATCGTCAAAAGGATCGATCCTTCCGTACGTCAGCTTGCGCATATGACCGAATTCGGCACGCTCGGCGCGTGGATCCTGCTACTTCTCCTTACCCTTCCCCTGCGCACGCGGCTCTCCTATCTGCTCTCGCTTGCCGCAACACTCGCAATCGCCTGTACAGACGAGCTTTTGCAAATGCTTTCGGACGGGCGCGCCGCCCAATTCTCCGACATTCTCACCGACCTCGGAGGCGCCTTGATCCTCTGCACGATCATTCTTGCAGCCGTGCCGCTCGTGCGCGCAATCAAACGAAAAAAGGAGGCACACGCCGTGCAGATCACACGATATTCCATCGTCTCTCCCAACGCTCCGAAAAGCATAAAGATCGCCGTTGCCGCAGATCTCCACAACAACAAATTCGACCGCGCAATAGAAGCGCTGCGCGCCCAATCCCCCGATCTGATCCTGATCCCGGGTGACCTGATGGACGACGAGGAGCTTCGCGAGCCAACCTCGCGCGGCTACGAATTTCTCCGTCTCTGCGTCGCGCTCGCCCCTACGTTCTATTCGGTGGGCAATCACGAGATCGCGTGCTACCACAAGGGAAACCCCTGGCGCAAGCCGACACCACGCCCCATCGACGATGCATCCCGACAGCGGATCGCAGAGACGGGTGCCGTTCTGCTCGATCAGGACTGCGCGGAATGGAACGGATTTACGCTCTGCGGTCTTACCTCCGGCATCAACAAGGAGAAAAACGAGCCCGATGCCGCGGTGCTTTCCCGCTTTGCGGCAATGGAGGGCTATCGCATCCTGCTCTGCCACCATCCCGAATACTTCCGTCCCTACGTCAGCGCGACCGATATTGACCTGACCGTTTCGGGACACGCGCACGGCGGACAGTGGCGTGTGTTCGGACAGGGGATCTATTCCCCCGGACAAGGGCTCTTTCCGCGAGATACCGCAGGCGTGATCGACCAAAGATGCGTCATCAGCCGCGGAATCGGCACGCACACTTGGATCCCACGCATCTTCAACGCGCCCGAGCTGGTCATCATTGACCTCAAGCAGGGCTGAGTCTATGAACAAACTGTAAATAAAACGCGCTTTCCTTGACAAAGCGCGTTTTATTTGTTAAAATAGGTAGGTAACGAACGAGAAAGGAGGAACGAAAGACCCAGATGGACGGCGACAGTAGCACCGATAGTGATGAAAACCGTAACAAGATGAATCTTTTGAGATATAGTGAGGCGTGCCTGCATCGGATTGAGAGTGACAGGTATGCCTTTTTGTGCTTGCATCGCTTTGTAAGCTAAGTGCAACGCACCGCGCACGACCCACACGACCTTTCATCATCTATCATTTAATTTTGGAGGAATTTTAAAAATCATGTCCGGATATATTATCACCATGGCGATATGCCTTGTCTTATCCGCTTACTTCTCGGCAACCGAGACCGCATTTTCCGCAATCAACAAAACGAGAATGAAGACACTCGTGGAAAAGGGCAACAAGCGCGCAAAGCTCGCGCTCACGCTCGTTGAAAAATACGATCGCCTGCTCTCCACCATTCTCATCGGTAACAATATCGTCAACATCCTGCTCTCCTCGATCGCAACGATCTTCTTTATCGACCTCTTCAAGGGAGACCAGGAAACCGCATCCACCGTTTCCACCATCGTCATAACCCTGATCGTGCTGACCTTCGGCGAGATCACCCCCAAGACGCTCGCAAAGGACTTCCCCGAGCGCTTTGCAATGTTCTCCGCACCCATCATCCAGTTCATCATCTGGGTGTTCCTGCCCATCTCCTTCGTCTTTTCGGGACTCAAGCTCCTGCTTGGCAAGATCGTCAAGAAGGATCAGGAGGAAAAGACCTCTCAGGAGGAGCTTCTGATGTTCGTTGAAGAGGTTGAGCAGGAGGGTAGCATCGATAACTCCGAGGGCGACCTGCTCCGTAACGCAATTGAATTTACCGAGCAGAAGGCGGAGGATATTCTCACGCACCGCGTTGACCTCGTCGGCATCCCGAAGGATGCAACCAAGGAGGAGGCTGCGCAGGTATTCTCCGACAGTAAATTCTCGCGCTTGCTCGTTTATGAGGAAAGCATTGATAACATCGTCGGTATTCTGCACCAGAAAAACTTTTATACCGCAGAGGGCATTTCCGACCGCAGCATTGAGGAACTGATGACGCCCCCCATCTTCGTACATCAGACCATCACCATCAACGATCTGCTCAAGCAGCTCCAGAGCGAAAAATCACACATCGCCGTGATCCTCGACGAGTACGGCGGAACGCTCGGAATCGTTACGATGGAGGACATTCTTGAGGAGCTGGTCGGAGATATCTGGGATGAGCACGATGAGGTCGTGGAGACCTTTAAGGACGTGGACGAAAGCACCTGTCATATCGATTGCTCCGTAAACCTCAGCGACTTCTTTGATCGCTACGACATCACCGAGGAATCCGAGCATTCCACGCTCGGCGGTTGGGTCGTTGAAAAGCTTGATAAGCTCCCCGAGGTTGGCGATACCTTTACCTACGAGCGACTCAAGGTTACCGTAACCGAAATTGATTCTCACCGCGTCGCGTTTGTCGACGTCGTCACGCTTGAGCCCGAGGAGATCGAGGAGGAGAGCGAAAAGCAGAGCGAGGATTGATCCTTGCCCGCAAAAAAAGGCATCCGCTTGAAAACGGATGCCCTTTTTTATATTTCGGGAACGATGAAGCGCTTCTGATGGAGCGCCCACTCGATGCGGTCGAGCAGCTCCTCGGATTCCGCATAGACGGTGTGATAATGGTATCCCCCCGTAACGCTCATCAGCTCGGTCGATTTTCCGCTCCGCACACCCTCCAGAAAGCTTGTAACGTCCAAACGGGAGCGAATGTTGAGCGGTGCCTCGATCCTGCCGTAAACCTTGTGCCAGACGTAGACGTTGGCAACCGTACCGCCGAGATCAACAACGGTGGAAAGCTCGTCCTCGGTCTGCTCACGGGTGTGCCAGACCTTGAATACGCGCTCAAAATAGGATTTTTTGGGAATCAGATAGCCCATACGCGTGGAAAGGATCTCCACGCCCCCCTCCTTGATAGCGGCAATATCCTGAACAATGATCTGACGCGAAACGGAAAGACGCTTGGATAATGAAGTGCCCGAAATGGGCTCGGTGGAGCTTGTCAGATATTCAAGCAGCAGCTTTCTCCTCGCTTTTACCTTTGCGCTGACAATTTCGTTTCCTTGCATTTTTCTACGCCTCCTTGCATTAGTCGACTTATTTTAACATATTATTTTACTGTTGTCAAGTTTTATGTAAACTTTTGTAGAAAAAAGAGGAGATAAACGTCTTGACAAACCGAGGAAGGAGTAGTATAATAGATACGTTCGCAGGTGTAACTCAATGGCAGAGTGTCCGCTTCCCAAGCCGAATACGCGGGTTCGATTCCCGTCACCTGCTCCAAAACCCAAAGGGAGACCACAAGGTGGTCTCCCTTTGGGTTTTTCAGTAGACTGCACAATCTGAACCCGTGCATATTTGCTTGCAAATATGCTTGAACGTGCGGAGATAGACAATCGATTCGCACCGCACACAGCGCACGTTTGGGTTCAGATTCCCGTCACGGCATTTCAGGGAGACCACAAGGTGGTCTCCCTTTGGGTTTTGCAGTATGCTACACAATCTGAGCCCGTGCATATTTGCTTGCAAATATGCTTGAACGTGCGGAGGGAAACAAACGATTCGCACCGCACACAGCGCACGTTTGGGTTCAGATTCCCGTCACGG
>JAZQWH010000098.1:0-12076 GCA_045632205.1 Eubacteriales bacterium | reverse complement strand
CAGCGGCGGAGGGAGTGGGTAGGCTACGCAAAAAAACGCCACAGTGTGGCGTTTTTGCGTAGCCGAAACCGCCAAATCAAGGAGTTGAAGAAGCAATCTGCGATTGCGACGCACAACGACTATGATTTGGTGGAGGGCAATGAAAAATCCCACCTCTCGCAATCAAAAAAATTCCTCGGAATTGTTCCGAGGATATTTTTTTACCTCTCCACTCTTCACTCTTCTCTCCACCGAGGAATTTTTTTGGAGGTAATAAGTAATAGTGAATAGTGAAAAGGTATCTAATGTAGCTTTTTGCCGCAGCAAAAAACTTTTTGTTTTATACGCTTGAAGAGTAATAGGTTTTATGGTATAATTACGTTATCAACGTAAAAGGCGAGGTACCAAAAATGAAAATCAAAAAGAATTGGATAACCTCTGCTCACAGAGGCTTTGTTGAAGGGGCGTTAAGAGAAAACTGCCTTGCGGCGTATTACAACGCCTACCTGAGAGGTGCGGATATGATAGAAACCGATGCCAGGTTTTCGAGCGACGGCGTACTCATCGTAAATCACGACCCAACGGTAAAAGGCTTTAACGAAAGTGGCGAAGAGGTGACATACGTTGTTGCCGAAACCCCCTCCGACGTCCTGTGCTCGTTGATTTTATCGAAGGATGATGCATGGGGTGTACAGCGAGTTCCCACCCTGGAGCAGGTTTTGAGTTTGGCTTACAATACAGGTATGCTGGTTAATATCGACTTAAAGAACAAATACGAAGGGGCTGTGCCTGTGGCGAAAACGGTACTTAAATGCGGAATGGTGGGCAAGGTCGTTTACGCACTCAACGGCTCGGGAATGGAGGGGATAGACGCCATAATGACGATCGATCCCGATGCTCGCTTCATTGACAGCGGAGTTCGCTTTGCGCAAACGGTTCGGGATTTTTCAGAGCGCGGAAAAAGATGCTTTTGTTACACAAGCGACGCAAGTGATGAAAACGTAAATGTGATCCGTGATTACGGTTGCCTTCTTGCATTGATCAGCTTGAACGAAAACAATTTTGAAACGGCTATTCGACAGCATCCCGATATGTGTGAATTTTTGCACACCTCGGATTTCAGGACAATAGAGGATAGCTATCTAAAAAAATTGAAGCTATATTGATAGTATATACATTCGTATAATTTTGCCGAGAAAGATAATCAGTTACATCTTTCGCTTCATACCCGAGTTAGTACGGATTCGGAAGGAATTGCAAATTGCCTTGGTCTAAATGCAGAAAGCAAGGTTGAAATGCAAGATCTAATTCGAATTTTAGAACCCAAACTTATCGAGGCGAACAGGTTGAAAATCGGCATTACTGGCTAAGATCTTGCTGGTGTACTTTTGTTCGTTTTTACCTCACTTACGCACCTTTTAGTCGCTCTTTGGCAAAAAAAGAAAACCAACCCAATTGGGTTGGTTTTTCTTTTTGCTGCGGTGTTTTTTGCAAGCGCTGTCCCCAAAGCAAGGAGTTTTTCGAGCCGAGCAAGCGCAGGCGACGAAAAACGACTATGCGACGGGACTGGGACTATGTTCGAACAAGCTTTGGTAACTATGATTTGGTGGAGGGCAATGAAAAATCCCACCTCCGCAACCAAAAAAATTCCTCGGACTTGTTCCGAGGATATTTTTTTACCTCTTCACTCTTCACTCTTCACTCTTCACTTTTCACTAATCCATCCGAGAAGGTTTTTGGAAGTAATAGGTAATAGTGAATAGTGAAAAGGTATCTGACGAACGCTTTTTTCCGTGGCAAAAAGAATTTTTCATTTTATGTCGACAAGTAATAGGGTTTATGGTATAATGGATACATCAAGTGTTTTTGCCAACAGTTGCTTGATTTTAAATGCTAAGGCGTTTCTTTTGCCGGATGCCAATAATGTTGAAAGGAAATATCAAAACATGATCTGCAAGAACTTTGAAATACATAACGTTGCTGAATTGATTTATAACGATGACGGGAGCGTTTCGTGGAAACGCGTTCCGTCGGAAGTAGCCACTACGATGGAAGCGTCAATGGCGGATAGCATGATTCACAACTCCACGGGGGTTGAGCTCCGATTTGTTATGAAGGGAGATTTTGCAACGATCCGAATGAGCACCTATTCCAATGATCCTAAATCGTTTTCCACATTCCACGTTTACAGGGGCGGTATCCAGGGCGGTTGGAAAGATCACGAGGTTCATCGCCACGTCACGGGAGAGATTCAGGATTTTGTTATAGAAAAATCAAAAAACATTTCCGTATTAAAGACAATGTCGGACAAGAGTGGATATGACTGGGATCCCGAGGTCGTTCGTATCATCTTTGATAGAGGAAGATATAAAATCTATGATGTCATCGGTGATGTTACACCCCCGCTTAAAACGCAATGCCCCCGTAAAACGTTGCTTGCCTACGGCTCATCCATTACGCACGGCTCAAACGCAATAGACCAATCGCATGCGTGGGTTTCCGTTGCCGCACACAATCTTGGTATGGACGCGCGTAATTTAGGCATGGCGGGAAGTTGCGCGTTGGAACCTGCTATGGCGGAGTATATTGCTTCCGAAGGAGAAAAAGGCAACTGGGATATCGCTACGCTCGAGCTTGGAATCAACGTTTTGAAATGGGAAGACGAAAAGATAAGGAAACGCACAGAAAATATCATTCGTCAGGTAGCGGGAAGGAATTCCGATAAACCCATATTCGTGATTTCCCCTTTTTATCATTGTGGAGACGATAACGAAAATGACAGAGCGAAGATCTGGAGAAAAATAATCGAGGAGACTGTTTTTCGCCTGGATTATAAAAATGTGACGTATGTAAACGGTCTCGACGTGCTTGGGGATGCATCTTTCATGTCGGCGGACGAAGTGCATCCAAACATCTATGGTGTGCAACGTATTGCGGATGTTTTGACAAGCAAAATACGTAAGGTTCAAATCCCGTAAGCACTTCTTCGAAAATATCTTTTTTATAGCCCTTACACAAAAAAAGAAAACCAACCCAATCGGGTTGGTTTTTCTTTTTGCTGCGGTGGGATTTGAACCTCTTCCACGGCTTCCTCGCTTTTCTTTGTCGGCCCTGCTCAAAGGCACTTCCCCACTTTTTTCGACGGAAAGCGGAACCTTTCGGCAAAAGCCTCATAGAATAATAACAGAAGGGCGCGAATGCTCGCGTACCTCTCACATTTTCAGAGGAGGCTACTATGAACAACTGTCTTTGCAATCTGTTTGACGATAACTGGATCTGGCTCATCATCATCGCCATCATCCTCATCTCCTGCTGCTGCCACTGATTCCAAAAAAACGGGGGGGGAGAAGGCACTTGCCTTCTCCCCCTTTTTGATTATTTGATTTCGATTCGGTCGAAGGGATCGACGTCATTGATCAGAACGGGCAGGATGCGGAACGCAAAGCGGAAATCCTTTTCCTCGAATCTCCAGGGCTTCTCCAGCACGGGGCCGCAGGAATTCGAGCCGATGCCCGTATGACGGTAATCGATATTGACGACCGTATCGTCAAGCGGTACAAGCTCGTAATCGTGCGGCGTTTTGGTCAGCTGCTCTGCGGTGAAATGCGCGCAGTTGAAGCTGAAGGTATTGCTCTGTGCCGTGTTGGTCACAAGCAAGCCGTGTCCCGCGGCGTTTGCAATCTCCATCCAGCGCGTATCGGCGTGTGCCATATTCTCCTGCGGACGGACGTAATGCTCAAAATGATCGGTTACGGTCGACGAGAACTTGGAAAGGCGCGCAGCCTTCTGCTTATCCATATAGGATTCCATCGGTCCCTTGCCGAAGTAATGCAGATATTCGCAATCGGAGGGCATACGGAATTCCACGCCAAAGCGAGGAAGCATCAGCGTATCCTTCTCCACGTGTACGTCAAAGTCAAGCGTAACGCCCTCTCCGCGCACGAAACGGTAAACAAGCTCTGCCGCAAGGAAGGGATGGCGGCTATCGGTTGCAATGCGCAGATCCGCACGGATCTCGACCGCATCTGCCGTCTCCTTTTCAACCGTACAGGAATAGCACTGCGGCTCCGCCCAATGCATCCGCGCGCTCTCCCAATCGCGGCGGATCTTGCGGTCATTGTCGGTGGGGGCACGCCAGATATTGGGCTTGACGGGAGCCGTGAGAAGCTCCTTGCCCCGATTTTGGATCGAGAAGAGCTGACCGCTCACTCGGTCGACGCGATACGCCGTTTCGCCGTCGGTCACGGTGACCGTGCGGCCGTCACGCGTAACGGTCATAGCACCCTCCAACGCGAACACCGCAGGCGTTGCAGCCTTTGGCTTCACCTCAAGCTCGACCTGCTCCATACCAACCTCATAACCCATCTCGCACCAGGGTGCGGACCTGTTGGTCTTATAGAAAACGTTGAAGGTGCAAACACCGTCGAGCGTTGCGAACGCATCTGCGGGGAGCTTGTAGGTTCTTCTGCGCTGAGGCGCGACGTTGAGATTGAGAATCCGTCCCTCGCGCACAACGGTTCCGTTTTGCTCGAGCGTCCAATACAGGTCAAGATCCTCCAGCGTTGTGAAGTAGCGCATATTCTTCAGCGTCAGGCTTCCCTTTTTCGCGTCAAATGCGACCATACGGCAGGGGCGAAGCACCTGCTTGTATTCCAGCATACCCGTATGCGGGCGGCGATCGGGATAAAGGAGACCGTCTACGCAGAAGTTGGAGTCATTGAGTCGGTTTCCGAGGTCGCCGCCGTAAACGTATTTCGGATTGCCGTGCGTGCCGATATCCACCGAGTGGTCAAGCATCTCCCAAACGCATCCGCCAAAGAAGTTATCATATTTGTAGATCAGCTGCCAATATTCCTCAAGATCTCCGGGGCCGTTCCCCATCGCGTGTGAATACTCACACAGAAACAAAGGCTTGTGCGAATCCTTATGCTTGATGTGATACGACAGGATCTCTGCGACGTCGGGGTACATACGGCTGTCAATATCGATCCACTCGTAATCCATACGCCCCTTCAGCTCGGGCAAACCATTTGCAGGATCGGAGATCCCCTTCAAATAATACTCATAGTAAAGATTGCGCAGATAGCGGGTAACGTCCTCACAGTGAACGATGCAGCCCGGCATACGCTCGTGCAGATACGCCGCCATTCTCTCCTGGTTCCGTCCGCATCCGCTCTCGTTTCCAAGCGACCACATCAAAACGCAAGCGTGGTTCTTATCGCGCTCAAACATCCGCTCCACGCGATCCATATATGCCGCAGTCCAATCGTCGCTGTCGGTCAAAGCCGCCCAAGCCACCGCGGAACGCTGCTCCGGACGTCTTGCGTTTTGCATACCGTGTGTTTCCAGATCGGTCTCATCGCAAAGATAGAAGCCCAACACGTCGCAAAGCTCGGGCAGGCGGTGATCGTTCGGATAGTGGCTGCTACGGATCATATTGACGTTGTTTGCCTTGAGGATGTAGAGATCGCGAAGCATATGATCATAGGGTGTTGCGGAGCCGAGGATCGGGTGGCTGTCGTGACGGTTGACGCCCTTGCCCTTGACCTTCTGTCCGTTGACGTAAAGCACGTTCCCGACGATCTCAAAGCGTCGGATTCCGACGTACTGACGGAAATGCTCCTCTCCGCAGGTAAGGAGAAGCTCATAGAGATTCGGGAGCTCATCGCTCCAAAGCATCGGAGCGGCTACGGGAACCGTTACGGTCGCCTTCCCCGACACCTGCACGTTGCCCTCTGCAATCTTTTTCCCATCGGGCGAGAGAAGCGTATATGCAACGTCTGCCGCACCGTTGACGTCAAGCTCCGCCGTAACGGTCGCGAAGGAGAGATCCCGACTCAGCTCACTTCTGACGTAAAGATCGGTTACGTGTACGCGATCGCGCAAAAGCAGATAGGTCTCTCGGATGATACCTGAGGAGCGGATCTTGTCCTGATCCTCCAGATAAGAGCCTGTGCACCACTTGAGCACGAGAACCTGAACCAGGTTTTTCCCCGCTACAAGATAATCGTCCACGATCACGTCGGTGGTCATATGGCTGACCTCACTGTACGCGACAAATTTGCCGTTGATATAGAGATAGAAGCAGGAATCCACGCCCTCAAAGATCATATGAACGTTGCGGGAATCCAACGTCCCTGCATCGATCTCAACCGTGCGCTCGTAGAGCCCGCAAGGGATCTCCTGCGGAATATGCGGAGGATCGATGGGGAACGGATATCTGACGTTGGTGTAGTGCGGAGTATCATAGCCGCGTCCCAATGCATACTGCCAGCTCATCGGAACCGTCAGCTTGTCCGCATCCTCAGAGACATCGCTCTCAGCCCAAAAATCGGGCACGTCGTGGACGCTCGCAAAATAACGGAAGCTCCACTCGCCGCAAAGAGATACAAAGCGGTCACTCTGCGCGCGGCTTCCGCGTCTTGCCGCCGCCTCATTCTGATAGGGGATCAGATATGCGCTCGGTGCTTCGCATCCAACGTGCTGATATTCAAGAGAATGATGGTAATTGAGTTCAAATGCCATACTGCTTATCCTCCTCAAGCCTTCAAATATAGAATTATAATATTACTATATCATATTTTTTTCGAAAAGAAAATAGAATATCGTATATTTTTATTGGATTATTTTCCGATTTTTATCTCATCAGGATTCTCACCCGACAAAAAAAGGATCTTCTCCCCTCGGGAAAAGATCCTGATGTAAAAAGTCTACCCCTCTCCCCGTCTGTGACGGTGCGGCTTATTCCAGGCTATCCGCAAAAGCGGTGGCAAGGCGGTCGCAACGCTCGTTATAGGGATGTCCGTCGTGCCCCTTTACCCAGACAAAGGAGACCCGATGTCGGGCAAGCTCGGCAAGAAGCGCCTCCCAAAGATCGGGATTGAGCGCGGGAGATTTGTCAGCCCGTCTCCATCCCTTAGCGCGCCAGGACTCTGCCCACCCCTTTGTAACGGCATCAACAAGATACTTGGAATCCGAGGTCAGCGTAACCTCGCAGGGCTCCTTGAGTGCACGGAGGGCTTCAATTGCCGCAGTCAATTCCATACGGTTGTTCGTCGTTTCGCGTTCACCGCCCGAAAGCTCCTTCTCGACACCGCGAAAAACAAGTACCGCTCCCCATCCGCCGCGCCCGGGGTTTCCGCGACACGCACCGTCGGTATAAATATCTACGTGCTTCATATTCTCTCCATTCCGTGTCGATCTTCTACCGACACTGCTGTTCTGTCTCTATTTTACCATATCCAAGCATTTTTTTCAATCATATTCCGTCGTTTTTTCTCTCAAAAAAACATCTTTTTCGGCAATTCTACTTGACGAATCGCCTATTTTTAGGTATAATAGATGTAATCTGTTGACTTTACAACAACCCTCAACCGCTTATTGGCAGGAAAGGAACTTCTTTTATGGCAGAAGAAACACAAAAGAAAAAAAGGCGTAGACGTTGGGGCGACCGTTCCGATGGACGTAAGCTCCGCTCGATCGATCCGATGGCGCGACTCGAGCCATATATTATGCCGCAACGAATTGACGCCTGCAATACATACTCCGATATGTTCGAAATGACAAAAACCGAGGGCTATTGCCGCGAGCGCGTAAAAAACGGACAGACCAACTTCAGCTTTTTACACGTAATGCTTGCCGCATACGTCCGCACCGTTTCGCAGCGCCCTGCAATCAATCGCTTTATCAGCGGTCAAAAGATCTACGCGCGCAACGATATTCAGGTGGTCATGACCGTAAAAAAGAAAATGACCTCCGATTCCCCCGACACCGTCATCAAGGTGCGCTTTGAGCCGGACGATACCATTGACGAGGTTTACGAAAAGTTCAACACCGCACTCCTGGAGGCGACGGGAGAGAGCGAGGAGAGCACCGCCATTGACCGTACAAGCAAATTTTTCTCCCTTATCCCCGGTCTGCTTTTGCGCTGGACGATCAAATTTTTAAGCTTTTTGGATTACTTTGGCTGGCTTCCCAAAAAGCTTTTGTGGATCTCCCCCTTCCACGGCTCGATCGTGGTTACAAGCATGGGATCCCTCGGAATCCGTCCGGTCTACCATCATATCTACAACTTCGGAAACCTCCCCATCTTCGTCGCTTACGGCGGAAAAAGATCGGTCGTATCCTGTGATCGCGACGGCAAAACCACGGTCAAGCGCTACGCGGAGATCAAGGCGGTAACCGACGAGCGCATTTGCGACGGCTACTACTATGCCTCCGCCTTCAAATATATGCGCCGCCTTGTGGAAAACCCCGAGCAGCTTGAGCAGAAGCCCGAGCTGGTGCTTGAGGACATTGACTAAAAAATCAACGCAGACTCTGCATAGCAGAGCCTGCGTTTTTTGTTTAATGCCTTCGCTTTTTGCGGATGACTACAATAACCGTAACCGTTCCGCCAACCAAAATGATTCCAATGGCGGCAAAGAGCGCCAGGCGAGCCGCAATGTCGTTACTCTCCTGATTCAATCGATCCTCCTCGGAAACAGGCGCGCTCGACATAAATTCGGCGGTATAAACGATCTCTCTCTCGTCACCGCCCACCAGCGTAACCTGCGGAGACCAACCCGTAAAGGTATAAATCATTCCGTCGCCCTTATCCAACGTGGGATCTGCGGGCAGGATCACCTGATCCCCCAAGCGATACTCCTTCGTCGAGATCACCTTACCGTCCACCACAAAGCTGACGCGATAAACGATCTCCTCAACCGTGAGCGTTACGGAAACACCGCCTTCCGGCATGATGAATCCGTCGCCCTCAACAAGCAGCGTTGAGCCGTCTGCCATCGTCAGCAGGATCTGTGTGATCTCGTAGCCGTATACACAGCTCGCACCGCCCAATTCTACCCAATTCCCCACAACCGCACGGTCGGGCAGGAGAAGCGTATTACAGGTATCGATGGGATCGTAGAGGACGTAATATTCCTTGCCGATCCAAAAGCTTCCGCCACCCTGTCGCTCTGCGCTGAGAACGCCTGCCTGACGTTGGCTCTCCATCGCCTTCCACACTTCCCCACTCTGCTCGTAATACGCAAACACCGCATTGGATGCCGCAACGTAGCGATAGGAAAGCTTGACGGCAACGTCGGTTTGCAAAACGCCTCCGTTCGCACCGTAGAAGATCAGCTGATAGCCTGTTCCGTTCTTGAGAGAGGTCTCAAGCGTTGCAAGCTCCATATCCACGCACCCGTCCTGCTTCAGCTCGGCAAGGGCGGCAAGGGTAAGCTCTGCGGTGAGATCGCCAAGCTTGACGTACAAAGAGGTGGCATTATTCGAAGCAATTTTTGAAAGCGTCTCCAGGGAAAAGCGTCCCCCACGGGGAGTAACGTTCACGCCATCCGTCGCAATGCTGACCGAAACGTCTCCCGAAATTGCCACGGGCGCATCGTACACTGCCGTGTAGGTCACATCCTCGGTCAGCGCCTTGACGGTTTTGTCCCAACGAAGGAAGCGATACCAATTTCCGTTCTTGACGTAATCCCGAACGCCCTCAAAGGTGGGAACTGTGCCCTCGGCACACACGTCGGTGACGGCTCTTTCCCCACCGTCCAGCATCCACGTCACGCTGTGCTTGCGCAGAACCTTCTGGTAAAAGCCCGTGTAGACGGCATTTCCCGTCACTCGAACGGGCTCGGGCGTCCATCCCGAAAAGATGTAATCATACGTCCCGACCGTCTTATCCGCGACCTCATAGTGCGGAACCGTTCCGTAGTCGCACATCTCGGTCTTAACGATCCGTCCGTCGACCTTCCACGTGATCTTGTACTGACACAGATAGCGCTCATAGGTTGCGCGAACCGAATAATCCGTTGTCAGCTCCGTGCTATCATCGATCGGCGTGCCGTCAAATCGGTACCAATCGAGAAAATCGTAAACGTACTGCGCCGTTGCATCGCGCGTCGGATCCTCGGGAGCGACAATTTCGCTCAAGGAGGTTCCCACAGGAACGCTCTCGGTTTTGAGGAGCGTACCGTCGTGCGAGAAAAAGCGAACGAAAAGATAATTCTGAATTGAGATCGGGCAAACGATCTCTGCCGTCAGCGTGATACTGCGCGGAGAGATAAGCCCCTCTCGTGCGGCATAATCCACGTCGGAATACGCGTCAGCCCATACCTTCATCGCATCCGAAAGTGCGGGAGGTGTAGGAGGATCGCCGGGATTTTGCACGCGAGGCGGTCTTTGTGAGCCGGGATCGGGCACAAACGTCGGCTCGGTCGGCTCATCGACGGGGACGGGATCCTCCGGCTCGTGAACCACGGTGGGGGCTACGGGAGGCTTGACCTCCGTGATGGGGGTCGGCTCGGTCACGATCGCCTGCGGATAATCAACTCCCGTGGGATCTGCCTGTACCGTATCCGGAACACGCTGACATTCCTCAACAACGTCATAGAGCTTTTCGTACCAACGGGAGGTCGGCGTCCAATTCGTGTCCAGTGCCTCGCTGTCATCAAGGCAACAGGTGGTAATATAAAGCTGACCCAAAAACTGTCTGAAGTGCGGTCCCTTTCCATCCTGCTCGATGTAATCGCTGATCGCACCCTCGGAATAGAGATTGTAAAGTGCCTCGTAGAGCTTACGGAAATTGAGACGCAGGGCAGCATAATTCTCTACGTAAAATGCGTAAAGCACCTGATAGCGTTCAAAATCACTTGCGTACTTGGCTTTTCGCAGAGCCGTATAGGTCTTGAGCAGTGCGCGCAAGACCTCGGTGGAATCTCCCGCCGCGGTAACCTGCTCGCCCTTATTGAGAATGGTAAGCTCATCCTCGCGCGCCAGCACCTGCGCAACAGTCGGTCCCTGAACGCTATCCGCTAAAAACCAGCCGTTACTGTCCGCAACGTAAAGCATTTCAAGAACCTGCAATTTTCCACGGATCAGTGCCATACGGTCGCGGTATGCGGTAAAGGCATTGTACGCCGTCTGATATGCGGCAAGGTCGAGCTTGTATTGCTCGTAATCCGACCAATCCAACTCGTATTGCGTTTTCTTTTCCAGATACTCTTCATATGCCTGCTTACGTGCGGGATAGCTTTCCATCTCGCTGAGATACTTTTCATATGCAGCCTTTTGTATCAAATATTTCGAAAGCTTTTCCTCGTATTCCAGACGCGCCGCAAGCTTTGCGGGATACTCCGACCACGCCTTGTATGCTGCAAGGTCGTCATCGTATTTCTTCTTTTTCTCCGCGTAATCATCGAGCTGCTCGCGCGCCGCCGCTCTGTCCGTACGCGACTGCATCAAAAACGCCTCAATGACCGATTCCTCAAATCCGATCATCTGTGAAAATCTGACCTTCACGTCAAAATCGGCGGTTTTGTCGGTCAAGCCGTCAAATTGGCAGACGTAAACGTCGCCTTGCAGGGTGAAGCGCACCGTCGTGCCGTCAAGCGTTGCCTCCGTGGGGATCCACTCCGCACGCTCTCCGCCCTCGGTAGTATAGGAATAAACGGGAGCGGTCAGGGTCAACGTGCCGCTTGCCGCATCAAAGCTTCTTTGAATGGCATCGGTGGGAACGGTTTTGTTATAGATCAACGAGTAGAGATTCTCCGCAAGATAGGCGCGCTCCTCATCGGACAGCACCACGCCATCCTGCGCAAAGATCAGATCGAACAGATCTGCGGCGGTCAAGGTAACGTTGTCCTCCGCCGTTGGGACACCGTAGTGGAAGCGCGACGGATCACTCAAGGGCTCCAACGGTGACCGTGGACTTGCATACGTCACAGGGATCGCACCGAGGAGTATGATCGCACACAAAAGTGCCGCGACGATCGCCCTTCCTTTCTTGTAAAAATGCTTATTCATCTATCAAATTTTTCCTTTTTTCATCAATTCCTGCCCAAGCATAGACAGACATAGATTATTGTATCACAAAATCTCTCAAAAGTCAAGCACGAACCCCCTCAATCGCGCAACCTGAGCGAGGATTCCACGATTTGAATTCATTTTTACTATTTTTTTTATTTTTTTTCAAAATAACCTTGACAAAAGCGGAAAAATTCGATATAATAGGAGCGTTGCAGTTTCATTTGCTGGTGTAGCACAGTCGGTAGTGCAGCTGATTCGTAATCAGCAGGTCGTGTGTTCGAGTCACATCACCAGC
>JAZQWH010000097.1:0-2630 GCA_045632205.1 Eubacteriales bacterium | reverse complement strand
AGGTGCAGGCAGGCGAGGCGTGCGAGCTTTTTGCAACGCTCCACGAAAAATACGGTGTACCGATCATTTTGGGTGGAGATTTCAACAGCACGGTCAAGCAGAAGGGATACCTTTATTTCCACGAAACGATGGGATATCCGTCTGCGCTCAAGGAGGCAACGGTTGCAACCTGTGATACGATGACCTATCATCCTTATCCTGCACTTGATTTTTCGCTTGGAATGGTGATGCCGACGTCGGGAGCGATCCTTCACGCCCCCGAACGCAGTGTGGATCACGTTTTGTATCCGTATATGGAGAAGGATTTTGAAACGCGCGTATACGGAGTAGTGGTCAACGATTACACGCTTGCAACCTCGGATCATTTTCCAATCTTTGTTGACTTTTGTATTCATTGAGGGACAAATTAAACGGAGATCTCGGAATTTTTCGGGATCTCTGTGTTTTTTTTGATATTTTCTTCTGTTTTATGACAGTGTTTTGAAAAAAAGGGTACTGTTATAGATGAAGGCTATATCAAAAACGATCCACGAGGAGAAAACGAATGAACAAAAATCAAAAGCATACGGGAGAGCGCGTACTCCCGGATGAAGCAATTGTAGAGATGTATTGGGCGAGAAACGAGCAGGCAATTGAGGAGACCGACCTCAAATACCGCCGCTTCCTTTACTCGATCGCACAGAACATTTTGCACGACCGTATGGACTGTGAGGAGTGCCTCAACGATACCTATCTTGGGGCTTGGAACAGTATTCCTCCCTCCCGTCCGAAGCTGCTGGGCGCGTTTGTGGGAAGGATTGCGCGGAATCTCTCGCTCAAGAAATATCGTGATGCGCGTGCGGATAAGCGGATCCCGTCCGAATTGACGGTATCGCTCGACGAGATCGGGGATTGCTTTGGCCCGTCTGCGTCTGAAGCAGAGGAGCGCGAATTGGTACAGATCAGCGAGATCCTGAATACATACGTCAAATCGCTGAGCGACCGACAGGAATTTGTTTTTGTCTGCCGTTACTATTGCTCGGACAGTGTTTCCCGAATCGCAAAAATGCTGAGCACCAGCGAAAGCACGGTGTTCCGCGATCTCAACGAGATCCGTGAGGGACTCAAAAAACAGTTGAAGGAGGCAGGGTACTACGATGCGAAATGACAAGCGTGACGATCTTTCGATCGAGGTGCTCAACCGCCTCGACGAGAAGATCGTAGAAAAAAATCTGAACCGTCGCTTTGAGCTTCTGCAAAAGCTGAAGGAAAAGACAAAGCGCATTCTGACAAGGAAGCAGAAGGCGTGGATCTTTGGAGGCGGCGGCGCGGCAGCGGCGGTGCTGCTGGCATTCCTCGGCATCTTTCTGTTCGGCATTTTTGCAAAGCAGGTGCCGATCTACACGGGTATGACGGTCTCGCGCGCTCCGCAGACGGTTGCAAGCGGCTACGATTGGGATCAGCACGTCTATCTCGATGCGTCCGGGGATCTGGTAACCACCGAATCAACGACCGCGCTTACCGAGGCTGTCGAGGAGGCGGTCAAGGATAGCCTGCGGGTAGAGGGTGCTACCGAGAAGATGTATTACGCAAACCGCGGCGAGGATATTTACATCACCGTCCATATCGACAACCCCGATTCCTACGAGATCCTTTCCTTTACGCTCAACGGACAAAAGTATACGTCCTATATGTTTGAGCAGGGCTCGGATCTTGAGAATCTGATCCTCAAGGTCAACGTCGGACAGGACGAGGGCGTGGTGGAATACACCATCGATGCCATCAAATACGTCGACGGAACCGAGATCAAGGACGTGAAGATGGATGGAGAGCGGACGGTTCGCGTCGGTATCTACACCGAGGATCAGCCCACCGCGGCGATTGGAAATTTGCACGTCGGACTCGATTATCTGAAGCTGAACGTCACGGTTGAGGATAAGAAGCTCCTCATTGAGAGAAGCCTCGGCGCGGCGGCGGTCGTGCTGTACGACGGAGTGGGACTGCCAAAGTTTGAGATCGTTCCTATCGGGGAGACGACAGAGGTGACGTTTGAGGGCTTGACGCGCAATACGGAATATGAGCTTGCGGTCATATTTGCCTACGACGATCTTTCGGGCAGCGGATTTGCATTCCATACGCCGCTCAAGCAGACGGTCAGAACGCAAAATTACCTCTCGTTTGAGGAGGTAAGCACGACGCAAACGGCGGTCAGCTTTGCGGTGGAGTGGTTCGAGGAGTTTGAGAATAAGGAGATCGCGGCACTCTCGCTTTACCGAAACGGAGAGAAGGTCAGGGATCTTCCTCCTGAGGCGTTGGCGGCAGACGGCTTGCTTTGCAACAACGTCTATACCCTCGTTGCCACCGTCCAAGCCGACGGGGAATACGAGACGGTAGAGGTCAGCTTCAGGACCAAGGCAAAGACCGCGCCCACCGTTTCCGTGACGGAGAGCGCAAAAACGCAGACGAGTCTTGATTTTGCCGTTCAGATCACCGATCCCGATGCGATCGCAAGCGTTACGAAGATCGAGCTGCTCGACAAGAACGGGGCAGTGGTAAAGACTGCGGAAAATCTCCAGATCCGTTCGTTCGGCGGACTTGCCGAGTACACCAAGTATTCCATTCGCGTGACCTATACCTACGATCTCAATGAC
>JAZQWH010000096.1:0-3437 GCA_045632205.1 Eubacteriales bacterium | reverse complement strand
AAGGTTCTTGGTGAGGGAGGGGGTGTGGGGGAGGTAGCCTGTGAACCTTGCGAAGCAAGTTCACGGTCGCTTGCGACCTTTTCTTCTCCTAAGAAGGGGCTCCCTCCCCCACAAAAAACCCCTAAAAAAAATGACACAAGGTGGCACAGGATGACAGGGTATGGCACGAAGTGGGGTGATAGAATATGGGTGCACGGAGAAAGACCGTGCGAAAAAGGCAAACGGAGGTGATCGAAGAGATCATGAGAAAACGAAACAATCCCATTCTACGGGCGGCGCGGAGGAAGGAGCTGGCGGAGCTGCTGCTGGAGTATCTGCGCTCTCTCGAATCGGTGGACGAGGAGGAGGGAGGACGGCGACGCGAGCGAAGGCTTGCGAATTTAGCGGGCTTTTGTCGCTCTCTCGGCTGCGGGCCGCGCGCGTTTGAGCAATTTGCGAGCGAATACCCCGAGACGGCGGACTATCTGCTGGCGGTCTTTGAGGACGAGCTGATCCGCGAGAACGCCTCCCCCACCCTGCTTGCCGCCTACCTCAAGCGTCGCTTAGGCTACGGCACCGAGGGCAAGAGCGACGTGGAAAGCGAGACCGACTGCGGACTGATGCGTCTGGTCTTTGAGCACGACGTGGAGGAGGACGGCGAATGAAGCGAACGAGGGGCGAGATCCCCACGCGCAGGATCAGCGGCAAGCCCTCGGCACGGCAGAAGCTGTTTTTTGCATCGCGTGCGAGGTACACGGCATACGGAGGCGCGCGCGGAGGGGGCAAGTCCTGGGCATTGCGGCGCAAGCTCGCGGCACTCTGTCTGCGCTATCCCGGCATCCGCTGTCTGCTCATCCGTCGCTCGTACGCAGAGCTGGACGCCAACCACGTCCGTCCACTGCTTGCGGAATACGGAGAGCTGATCACCTACCGCGCCGCCGAGCGCACCCTCTCCTTCCCCAACGGCAGCAGCATCTCACTTGGCTACTGTGCCGCCGACCGTGACGTGCTTCGCTACCAGGGGCAGGAATACGACGTCATTGCGATCGACGAGGCGACCCAGCTCAGCGAATACCAATTTTCGGTACTGAAGGCTTGCCTGCGCGGCGTGGGAAGCTACCCGAGACGAATGTACCTCACCTGCAATCCCGGTGGGATCGGTCACGCGTGGGTCAAACGACTTTTCGTTGACCGCGTATTCCGTGAGGGCGAGAACCCCGAGGACTACCGCTTTATCCCCGCGCAGGTCTACGACAATCCCGTCCTGCTCCGTGCCGATCCCGACTACGTCCGACAGCTTGAAAGCCTGCCGACAAAGCTCCGCGAGGCTTGGCTGCACGGTCGATGGGACGTTTTTGAGGGGCAGTTCTTTCCCGAATTCTGCGAGGAGCGGCACGTTTGTACGACAGATCGGATCCCGCACGATCTGCATCGCTTTGTCGCCATCGACTACGGCTTTGATATGCTTGCGGCACTGCTGATGGGAAGCGATTCGTCGGGAAACCTCTACGTGCTGGAGGAATACTGCCGCCCCAACCTCACCCTGCGTGAGGCGGCTGAGGCGGTGGCAGAGCTTTGCAGCGGACAGCGCGTTGCCTATGCCGTCGCCTCCCCCGACCTCTGGAACCGACGCCAGGAAACGGGACGGAGCGGATTTGAGGTGATGCAGGCGGTTGCGGGAATGCCGCCGATGCGTGCAGCGGACAACCGACGCGTGGCAGGGTGGCGCATCCTGCGCGAATATCTTGCGGACGGAGAGGGACACCCCACCCTCCGCATCTGCGCGCGTTGCACCGAGCTTTGCCGCTCTCTCCCCGCGCTCCTGTGCGATCCGCTCCGTCCCGAGGACGCCTCGGGCGAGCCACACGCGATCACGCACGCACCCGAGGCGCTTCGTTACGCGATCATGAGCCGTCCCGAGCCCTACACCGCAAGCGTGCTTCCCGACCGCAACTTCACCTTCCCCCGTCGCCACCCGCCGCTCCCCCTCTGATGCCACAACTCACTCTATAAAAGAAAGGAACGAATGATTCGATGGCAAAAATCAAATCCAATCAAGCCTACGCCTCCGTACACCTCGACAAATTCAGCGGGATCGGCCCCGGCATTCTCTCGCGTGACGGAAGGGCATACGATATGGAAAACTTCCGCATCCTGCCCGACGGCTCGCTCAAAAAGCGCACGGGCTACTACCGCCAGCGTCAGTATCCCAACCGCGTTCGCGCGTTCTGGGAGGGAACGGCAGGCGGCATCAACTATTCCTTCATCGTCTGTCACAACGTCGTCTACCGTGCCGACCGCGTCATCGGCGGCCCCATTCAGATCGACACGCTGACCACGACGGGCGGAAAAGTCAATTTCTTCGTTTACCGCGACACCATCTACCTGCAGGACGGTGCGGGGCTCCGCGCCTACGACGCCGTGACCAACAAGTTCCCCGCGGTGGAGGGCTACGTGCCGCTCTACGGAAAAAATTGGGATCCCAAAAACGGCGGATCGGTCTACGAGCCGATGAATCTGCTCACCAACCGCCTCCGCGTCAGCTACGCAAACACCACGCTCCAGACCGATTTTATGCTCCCCTTCTACACGCAGTCGGTCGAGTCCGTGCGCGTCAACGGAAAGAGGATCAACGACTACATCTTCGCCACGGGCGCAAAAAATCTCGTCATCCCCGCCGCCTCCACGGGATATACGGTCGAGATCGCAATGACCGCCTCGATGGCAGAGGAGGAGGCAGGCATCAACACCACCGAGTGCGCCTGCGTTTACGGCGGCAGGCACCACGAAACGCTCTGCCTCTTCAACGGAGATACCCCCACCGCGCTCTATTTTTCAAGCGACGTGCCGCGAAATGAGCTGAGCGCCGTGCGCGCCGATTACCCGAAGAGCCTCCCCCTCTATTTCAAGGAGCGCAACGTCCTCCATTCGAGCAACCGCACCGATCCCATCCATTCGATGGTCGCCTACGGAAATCAGCTCATCGGCTACAGCTACCGCACCTCCTGGAGCATCCGTTGCCCCGACGACGCGGGCGACACCTGCACCCTCTCCGTCCTCCTCCCCGACATCGGCTGCGATTCGACCGAGGCGGCGATCCTGTGCGATTACAAGCCCGTCACCGTCAACCAAAAGGGCATCTTCCTGCTCGATCTGCCGCGCTCGGAGAACGATCTGCCGCGCGCAGTCCGCATCTCCGATCCCATCGCCGACCGCCTCACCACCTCCCTGCTCACGAGCGCCATCACCTACGAAAACCGCGAGCATCACGAGCTGTGGGTGCGCGATCCCAACGATGCCGAGGGGCGCGTACTTGTCTACAATTACGATCTCGGACAGTGGTATACCTTCACGGGCTTCCACGCCGATCACTTTGTCTCCTACCCCGACTTTCAGGGATTTCTCGACAACGATACGCTCTATCTGCTGAGCAACGAGCTGTACAGCGACTCCGGTGA
>JAZQWH010000095.1:0-30560 GCA_045632205.1 Eubacteriales bacterium | reverse complement strand
GATACCACAACCACCGAGATCGAGCTGCCTCCGCGTACTACCAATGAGGAAACACGGGAGGCGACGTCTGTACGTCGATTTATTCCTCCGCATACTCCAGAGGAGGAAAAAGCTGCGGCTACTCCTTTGGAGGAGTACGTTCCCGAGCACGCACTTCTGCGTCGCGTACGTATCTACCGACCAAAAAGCACGTATCAATATTATGAGTCCTTTGTCAGAGACGCGGTCAGGCTTTATCCGATTCACGGAGAGCCCTGCGAGCGAGTGACATTCTTTTCCTACGTGCCACAGTATTCGCAGATGAGCCGCGCACAGCTTGAGTGGTATCTTTGGTGGCGTGAGTGCTTTCGCAACGGAGAAGCGCTTGCAACCGATTACAGCTATATTTTGCTTTATGCTTACGAATTGATCAATCTTTCCGAAAAGCTTTCTCCCAAGCTTGTTCAAGACGAGCTTTTAAGGCTTTGGGAATCCTATCGGGACATCTACCATCAGCTTGACGGCTATCTTTCGGAATGGATCTGTGATCACGGTCTGTTGCACAGATTGTCCGTACCGAACGAAACCGCGCATAGGATGATTTCCGTTGCGATGACACACTGTACCCTCAAGGAATTTTATTTTTCCTCCGATGCGTCAAGCGGATACGCGGGAGCATTGCTCGCTTTTTGTAATAATTACAACTACAAAAAGAGCAAGTTTTATACAAGCGAGAATAAACCGATCTTTGATCGCGTAATGCAATCAACGGTCAATCTCGTCATCGATTCGTTCAGCAAAGACGGAAAACTGTTTGCGCAATCGAGAATGGATGATAGCCGTGTGATGCGAAATGCCTATACGGGGGCGCTTTGCGCGTACAGTATGAAACGAAACATCGAGGTGGAGTATTGCTCCTTTTCTCGCTCCAATGAGCTGCGCTATTTGATTACCGATATTGTAAAATATACCGAAAATTTGTTGCGCGCGCGCCTTTCCATCCGTTCCCGTCTCACGGTTTATTCGCTTCCAAACGGCGTACGCGAGATGATCGATCAACATTTTCAGAAAGCACTACCCGAAATACCGAAGATCACCAAAGCCAAGCATACACAGACAGAGGAACAAATGGCGTATGAAAAGCTTTACGATCTGCCTCAAAGTACATTTTCTCTTGCAAATGCGGCAGAAATCGAGCGTGCATCCTGGGAGACCACCGAGCGCTTGATAGAGGCATTTGACAGCGAAGAAGAGGAAGACGTGGCTTTGCAGCCTATACCGATCGTTGAAGAACAGTCCTTCGATCATCAAACGGGGCAGGCTTTGGATGACTTGACCGAAAAGCTTCGCTTTTTTGCCGATTTTTTATGTGCCGCATTGCGCGAGGATGCTTTGGGACAATCGAATTTTGCGAAAAATGCCGAAAAAATGACGGATGCGATTGCGGATGAGATCAACGAGATCGCAGCTGAGGAAATGGGAGACATTTTGCTTGAAGAAGGCGAAAACGGATATGCCGTGATAGAGGATTACAGAGACTCGGTTGAAGAGCTGCTGTCGCGCCTCTGACCGAGATTTTCTAAAGGAGAGCTTATATGGATAACAATGCACAAAATGGAATCCCGAGGGTTCCGAAAAGAATACTGACCTCGCTTTTGGCATCGGTTTCGGCAGGCGTTGTTCCGCGCGCGGGCGCGCCTTATATCGCAATCGGAAGAACCGATGAGATCGGAGCGATGCTTTCGGATCTTGAGGCTGTCAATGAGGGTGGCGGATCAATGCGCTTTCTCATCGGTCGATACGGAAGCGGAAAAAGCTTTTTGATGCAGCTCATTCGAGGATATGCGCTTGAGCGTGATTTTTTGACAGCGGATGCAGACCTTTCTCCTGAGCGACGCCTTTACGGCACGGGAGGAAGCGGCGTTGCAACCTATCGGGAATTGATGAAAAATCTTGCATCCAAATCTTCGCCCGATGGAGGCGCGTTACCAAAGATCATTGCAAAGTGGATTGCAGGCTTACAGGCTGCGGTCGTTGCTGAGGGAATCTCGCCCGAGAGCCCGATGTTTTCGGATGCGCTCGGACGCGCGGCAATGAATGCTTTGCGCGATCTCGAATTTTTGGTTGGCGGATTCGATTTTTCTCGCGTCATTACGGCATACTACACTGCATATACGTCGGGAGACGATGACCGCAAGAGCGCTTGTCTGCGTTGGCTTCGCGGTGAGTTTTCCACAAAATCCGAGGCGAGACGCGAGCTTGGATTCCAGGTATCGGTGATTATTGACGATGACAATTGGTACGATTTTTTAAAGCTTTGGGCGGCACTTGCAAAAATGATGGGCTATCGCGGTCTTGTGGTATTTATTGACGAATGTGTCAATCTCTATAAGATCGTGCACCGCGTCAGCCGTGAGAACAACTATGAAAAAATTCTTTCTATGTTCAACGATACGTTGCAGGGGCGCGCACCCGGACTCGCGTTGGTGCTTGGAGGAACGCCTCAGTTTTTGGAGGATACTCGAAGAGGACTCTTTAGCTACGAGGCACTCAGGAGCCGTCTGTGCGACAGTCGCTTTGCTCTGGAAGGCTTTAAAAACCTTATCGGTCCCGTCATCCGTCTCCGTCGCCTGTCCGATGATGAGCTTTTTGCGTTGATCAGCCGAATTACAAAGCTTTACGCACAAAATTACGGAGTTGAACCGCGGATCACCGATGAGCAAATGGTTGCATTTTTGCAGCTTTGCCTCTCACGCGCAGGGGCGGACAGCATGATCACACCGCGAGAAATGCTTCGCGATTATATGACAGTGCTCAATATTCTGATGCAGAATCCGCAGGCAACCTTCGAGCAGGTCGTCGGCTCTGCGGTCACACTCAGGCACGAGGGCTCTGAGGATGAAGAAAAGAACGTCGAGGATCAAGCGCCCAAAGCGACCTATACGGCAGAGGATATTGAATTTTGAGCCAATATTTTTTTGAATAAACGTGCAAAGGAGGAGCAACCGTGTCGGAAATGATTTTTGAAAGGTTTCCTGGCTTTATCAGAGAATTTATATACGCACAGGGATGGGAAGCGTTGCGCGACGTGCAGGTTGCCGCAGCAGAAACGCTGTTTGAGACCGATCATAACCTCCTTCTCACCTCGTCGACCGCAAGCGGAAAAACCGAGGCGGCATTCTTTCCGATTCTTGCCGATCTGTATGAGAATCCTACGATCGGTGTTGGGGCGCTGTATATTGCGCCGCTCAAGAGCCTGATCAATGACCAATTCCTCCGCATTGAAGCATTATTGGAGGAGAGCGGAATTCCCGTAACGCATTGGCACGGAGACGTAGCGCAATCGCACAAGAAAAAGCTCTTGGATAATCCGAGCGGAATTTTGCAGATCACGCCCGAATCGCTTGAATCTATGCTGATCAATCGTTCCAACGATATTGTACGCATTTTCAATGGCTTGCGGTATATCGTGATTGATGAGATCCATACGCTCACGGGAAGTGATCGCGGTAATCAGATTTTGTGTCAGCTTGCGCGGATCGGACAAAAGATCGGTCATCATCCTCGCCGCATCGGACTTTCTGCAACGGTGGGAGATCCCGAAAAGGCTGCCGCGTGGCTTTCCGCGGGAAGCGGACGGGAAACGGATATTCCTCGCTTTTCGGAAGGTAAAATTCGTTGGCGACTTGGAATGGAGCATTTTTATATTCAAAATTCCAAGGATGATCAGGCAACTGAGCCTCGGGATCAGGTAAATCCAAAGCCAATTCCGTACGATGCGGGTTATACCTATATTTACGATTGCGTGCGCGACAAAAAATCGCTCATCTTCTCCAATTCGCGTGAGGAAACCGAATATATCTGTGCAACGATGAGACAGATTGCACGCTTGCGCGGAGATCGCGACGTATTCTTGATCCATCACGGAAATCTTTCCGCCTCGATTCGCGAGGAAGCAGAGCTGAAGATGAAGGAAGAGGAAGCCTTGGCGGTCACCTGCGCAACCGTTACAATGGAGCTTGGAATTGATATTGGAAAGCTTGAGAGAGTCTTGCAAAATCAATCTCCAAACTCGGTTATGGGATTTTTACAGCGTCTCGGACGCTCTGGAAGACGGGGACAGCCGCCCGAAATGATGATGGTTTTTCGCGAGGAGGATCCGCTTCCCAATACACCGCTCCCTCAGTTGATCCCGTGGGATCTGCTCAAGGCGATCGCCATCGTTCAGCTCTACATTGAGGAGCGGTTTATCGAACCGCCCACAACAAAGCAGCTTCCGTTCAGTTTGCTTTTCCATCAAACGTTAAGCATTCTTGCGTCGTCGGGAGAGCTGACGGCAAAACGCCTTGCCGAGCGTGTGCTGGCACTTCCTCCTTTCGCAGGTGTCCCGAAAGAGGACTACCGTGCGCTGATCCTTTCTATGCTGAACAATGATTTCCTCGAAATGACAGAGGAAAAGACGTTGATCGTGGGATTGGCAGGAGAGCGCTTGCTCCGAAGCTTTAAATTTTACGCTGTGTTCAAGGACAGTGAGGACTATACCGTCCGTTGCGGCTCGGATGAGATCGGTACGATCACAACTCCGCCTCCCGTTGGCGACCGATTTGCTCTTGCAGGGCGAGTCTGGGAGGTAGAGGAGCTGGATATTCAACACAAGCTTATTTACGTCAAAAGCGTAGAAGGGAAGATGGAGGTCTCCTGGCCGGGGGATTACGGAGAGGTGCATACGCGTATTTTGCGCCGAATGAAGCAGGTCTTGGAGGAGGACACCGTTTACCCTTATCTCAAGCCCAATGCGCAAAAGAGACTTGAGGTTGCAAGGCACGTGGCACGAAACACGGGAATGCTCTCGCATTCCTTAGTCCATCTCGGCGGATATTCGTGGTGTCTCTTTCCGTGGCTCGGCACGCGTTCCTTCCGCACGGTGCGCCGTGTGCTAAAAAAGCTGACGGGACGCTTCCGCATTTCGGGAGTTGAATATGAAGGCTGTTACTATATCACCTTTAAAATGTCGGACGGAAACGATTATGAGCTTGCGCGTGCGCTTGCTGCTGAGGCGGAGAACGGAATTGATCGTGAGCTGCTTGTAGGAACCGGCGAAGTCCCCGTTTTTGAAAAATATGATGATTATATTCCTCTCCCACTCTTGCAGAAGGCATACGCGATTGACAAGCTTGAGCGAGCGGATGCGGAATCGACACTTCTATCTCTTCTTGAGGAATATTGATCCAATCCTTCGTGCATACTAAGTAAAAAACGAAAGGAAACGGGTCTATGAAAAAATATATTTGTGACGCTTGCGGATGGATATATGATGAGGAGAAAGGATACCCCGAGGGTGGAATTGCTCCCGGGACAAAATTTGAGGATCTTCCGTCGGATTTTGAATGTCCTTATTGCAAGGTCGGAAAAGAAAATTTTTCCGAATACAAAGAATGAAATAACGTCCTGCGGTCAAAGACCGCAGGACGCAGAGGAGAATACTTATGGAACTTGTACTGTTGACCGCACTTGGCGTTGGAGGCGCAACGCTTGTCGGTGCATTGATCGGCTTTGCTTTCAAAAAGGTTTCGCATACCTTTTCGGATATTGTTCTGTCCTTTGCCGCGGGAGTTATGCTTGCGGCAGCGGTGCTTGGATTGATCCTTCCATCGGTTGAATACGGTGGAAAGTACGGACTTTTAATTACGGTCGCGGGAATATTTGCAGGTGCGGTCTGCCTCAATCTGATCGATCGGCTTGTACCGCATCTACATAAGCTTGCAGGTGTGGATGGGGAAGCGCACAGAGATTCCAATCTCGGACGTGTTATGCTTTTTGTCACCGCCATTGCCATTCATAATCTTCCCGAGGGAATTGCCGCAGGTGTTGGATTTGGCACGGGCGATTCAGCACAGGCGCTGATCATTGCGGGCGGAATTGCCTTGCAGAATATCCCTGAGGGAATGGTCATTATCGGGCCAATGCTGGCGGCGGGAGTCAAGCCGAGAAAAACCTTTTTGCTCGCAGCACTTACAGGACTCATCGAGGTGGTTGGAACCTTCCTCGGTTATTTTGCTGTCAACGTTGCATCCGCGATCCTGCCTTTTGCGCTTGCCTTTGCAGGAGGAACGATGCTTTACGTTATCAGTGATGAAATGATTCCCGAAACACACGCGCACGGACACGAGCGCGGAGCAACCTACGCACTTCTTGTCGGCTTTTGCGTAATGCTTGTGACGGACATTTTGCTGGGATAATAAAAAAGGAACTACCTCTATGGTAGTTCCTTCTTTGTTATTTCATCACGTCAAAAATCGTTGCCACGATGCGCTCGGCGATGCGTTGCATTCCGAGATCGTTGGGGTGAATGGAGACACCGTGATGCCAAAAGCGGCCGTCAACCGCCATATTTTCATCCTGCGTGCCGAGATCGTTGAGATGAACGAGCGGATAACCGTTCTCGGTCGCGACCTGACGGATCGGAGTATCGAGGATCTCCTTGGGCCAGAAAAGCTCGGTCACGATCACGCGGGCGTTTGGATTGGAGCAAAAATACTTGATCATCGGGTCAAGATGCTTTGCAAAATTGCAGAACTGTGGATTGTCCTCGCGAGTATTGACGTTTTCGCCAAGTCGGCAAACCACAATATCAGCCTCAAAGTCGCGTGCTTCCTTCCAATCGTCAAGCAGATCGAGGTTCCAGTGATTACGCTCCCAATCCGCACAGCAAGCGGTGCAGTAATCAATGCCACCGTAGCGCTCCTCCAGCATTTTGACGGCAACGTGAACGTAGTCCTTGTCCTCCGCACTTGCAGACATTCCCCAATCGAAATCCCAACCGATCTGAGGAGCGGGAGCGTGACGGGTGATCGAATTTCCGAGGAAGAGAACCTTGAGGTTGCCTCCCTTCCGAACTGTACGAACAATATCGTATTTTTTTACCTGCTCCTTTGCGGAGACTGTGTTTTCATCAATGCGCATCGTATTTTTTCCTTTCAGTTATAAATATCCTCGTTGGAGCCGTCCTCTGCCTTGAGATGGGGGCGGATACCGCTGAGATCAGGTTCCTTCCATTGTGTGTTGAGCGGCGCCGTACCAACGTCGTGCGGCATACGGTAATCGGGAAGATTATCGCGTTGCGTGAATTCCTCACGGATCGCCTGCAGATATTGGAAGCCGAATTCTACGCTGGGAAGAAGATAGTGTCCCTCGTCCCACTCGTTCCAGTTGTCCAAAAAGATCATGTTTCTGCCAAGCGAGCTTTGGGGCATTGCATTGCAAAGCTCGCGTGCATCGTGGAGTAGACGACGCCAATTTTTTGGGGCGAGCTTCCAAAGAGAAACGTTCCTTTGAGGGGAATACATTTCAGGCATAGAGTAGAAGCGCGGTGTCGGATCCCACATTGCTCCAACCGTTGGGATAAAACGATCGGGAAAAGCATCAATTCTTGCCTTTATTTTTGATAACTGCGATTCAATGATGCGGTCATCGTGTGCTTTTGGCTCTCGGAATGACCATCCGTATGCAAAGTTGTAATCATAACCGCGGCGGAAGAGCTCTTCTACGTCGGCAATATCGTCGTAATGGTTTTCCGACGCGATGATCAACCCGTCAAAGCCGTGTGATCTTGCAATTTCTCTGCATCGGTCAAATACCGCGGATTGCTCCTCGGGGGAGCCGAGCATAGATGCGAGCTGATGTCCGTAATGATCGTAGACAAAGAGAACGGGCTTGTTGTCAATTTTGAGATAGTTTTCTTTAGAAAAATACTCCTCGATCCAGAAGGGCATCAGATTGTTGTAAAGGTCCTCGGCATCCGCGGCGCCCCAACGCAGGCTTGTTTCAAACATAATTGCAAACTTCATCATATTTGAGTAGCGTGCCTTGAGGAATCCATCGTGAAGAGTTTCGCCCAAACGAAGATCGGAGGGAGTGACAGGCTTTCCGACGTTGTCTTTTTTTCTGTACCAACAGAAGACAAAGCAATTTACACCGTGCTCAAGTGCCCACTTGATCTCCCAATCGCAATATTCCGGGCTGTCTCCGTCATAATAACCACAAAGAGGCGTGCGTTCCGGATAATTATGAAGATCATCAAAGCCATTGTGTAACCCTGCAGCCCCTTTTTTCCAAGAGGGGTAGTAATGTGCGGCAACAATACGGTCGGAGGTTGCGGGATTCGGCTTTGGAACGTAGTCATAGAGCTTGATTTGATACATATCTGCTGTCTCCGCTTTTCTTTTTTTGAAAATATTTCATTTTCGACTTGATTATAACACAATTATGTGGTTTAATAAATAGGGAATAGAAACCGATACTTGTCAAAAATAAACCTTTTACGGAGGCGAAAGGATGCAGAATATTATTCCTCTTGAAGAGACCAATCCGTTTGTTCGGTACGTTCATGTATTTGGAGTGCACAGTCCGTTGAGCAAGCAACGTATCGTACCTCTCGACAATCGTTGCTTTTTCGTACGCGAGGGAGAGCTTGGATTGGATATCGGTGCCGAGACAGTACGTCTCACACCCCATCAGTTGGTGCTGATCCGCGCTGGATGTCCGTATAAGTTTTTGTCACTTTCAAGCGACGCTGCAGTGCTTGGAATCAATTTTGATTTTACACGCAATGCTTCCAAAAAAAAGATTCCGATCGTGTCAATTTTGCTTGAGGATTATTCCGTGGAGAATTTGGCAGAAGGAGAATGCAGAATTGAGCAATTGGGATCATTTGAATTCTTGCATTTGCAGAATGCAGGTCGCTTTTCGGAAATAACAGAGTCTATTGAGCTTGAATTTAAATCGGGGAGAGTTCTCTCGGATGCATCTTTGTCCTCGAAAATGAAGCAATTCCTTGTTGAGATTGCGGAATGGAGGAGTGCAGACGGTGCTTCTGCAAGAACGGTCAAGGAGACACTTGCTTTTATTCGCGCGCATTGCACCGAGCGACTTTCGAATGCAGAGATCGGACAAGCATTGAGCTTTCATCCCAATTATCTCAATCGTTTGATTCGCGCCTATACAGGGAAGAGCTTACATGAATATCTAAATCACTGTCGCGTTCTTCACGCGATCGGATTATTGCAGACAACCACTCTTTCGATCGAGGAGGTTGCTTTGACCTCCGGATTCGGTGATCTTCAGCAGTTTTCAAAGGCATTTCGGAAAACAACGGGACAAACGCCAAGCAAATTCCGACAAATCGTATGATCCGACTATTTTCTTGAACATAAAAAGTAAGAAAAGACTTGACTATTCGGTTTTGTTTTGGTATAATAGAAAGGTATTCGATGGACCATTAGCTCAGTTGGTTAGAGCTACCGGCTCATAACCGGTCGGTCCAAGGTTCGAGTCCTTGATGGTCCACCAAAATAAAAAGACGAACCTCGGTTCGTCTTTTTATTTATCCAAGTCGATTCCGGGTATGGCAATATGTTTTGTAAAATAGGATTAGAATGATTGTAGGAGGGAGAATTGTATGAAATACGCGATTGCTTTTTATATCGTGATGTCCTTGCTCGCGCTTTTCCTTTACGGCAGAGACAAGAAAAAAGCAAAGAGAAGAAAATGGAGAATCCCGGAATCGGTGCTTCTCGGCGTTGGATTTTTTGGAGGAGCTGTTGGCGCACTTTTGGGAATGAATCTGTTTCGTCATAAGACACGCCATTGGTATTTTTGTGTTGTAAATATTTTTTCTCTTGCGCTTCATACGGCAATTTTTGGGTATTTTTTTATTTTAAAATAACAAAACCGTTATACTGAGTTCAAATTTTTGGCATATAATAAGGTATCGAATCTCTGTGAGGTGTGAATATGGGAAAATTCAGATATAAGCTTGCACGTTTTATGTACGGCAGATACGGAACGGATCAGCTTTATCACGCAACGTTCGTGTTTGTCTTTGTGCTTTTGATTGCAGATCTGTTTGTAAGGAATCCAATTGCATCAATGATAATGGGGATTGTTGAATTCCTATTGATTTTCTGGTGCTTGTTCCGCTGCTTCTCTCGTAACGTTTACAAAAGGCAACGCGAAAACGCAGTATTTTGCAGGTTTTTCAAACGAATCGGAAATTATTTTCGCTTTCGGAAAGCAAAATTCAAGAACCGAAAGACCCACGTATTCCGCAAATGCCCGACTTGCCGCAATCAGCTCCGTCTGCCAAAACAAAAGGGAAGACACACGGTGAACTGCCCTTGTTGCAAGAATCGGTTTGAAGTAAAAATATAAAAGAAGAGGAAAGCCATCGGCTTTCCTCTTCTTTTGAATTATTTGAGATTTGCAACCACACGGTCTACCCAAGCAAAGGTTTTTGCCTTTTCATCGGGGCTTACCGAGGATCCGAACAAACCGCATTTTACGTAGAGCACCTCGTCGATCACGTTGGTGCCTGCTGCGGTGAGGACGGACTTGAGGTTGTTGGCAACAGCCATATCACCGTCAATGATGAGTGCTACGTTCTGTGCGCGTGCCTTGGTAAGCTCGCCGCAGAAGAGGCGTACTGCATCGCTGACGTTGCCCTTCGCGGAAATTGCAAGAATAACGATACGCTCCTTATCACAAGGATATGCGGGAGGAATATTGTCAACTGCATTGAACGCGAGGGAATACTGTGCCTTGATCGCGTTTGCGATATTGGCGATCTTCTTTTTGCCGGAAGCGCAAAGAACTCTCATTTTGATTGCCATGACAGACTCCTTGCAAAAAGATTATCTTGCTGCGAGAACGGTCTTTTCGTACTCGTTAACTGCCTCGTACCAATCTGCGGTTCCGATCGTGTTGTTGCGTGCGCAGAACTCGTTCCAAACGTCGCCAACGGGCAGGAGCTTGCACTCCTCCTGGAGCATCATCAGCTCAGTGAAGCGGCACTCATCCTGAAGAGCCTTGAGCTTTGCGTTGGGAAGGAGCATTGCGGTGAGCAGTGCCTTCTGAACGGAACGCATACCGATGACCCATGCGCCGATGCGGTTGATGGATGCATCGAAGTAGTCGGTGGAAAGAATTACGCGATCGAGTGCGTCGCAACGTACAACCTCTTTCATCATCTCAACCGTGTCGTCGTCGTAGCGAACAACGTGGTCGGAATCCCAACGGACACCGCGGGTGATGTGAAGTGCAACCTTCTCGTTGAAGCAGAGGAGAGCGGGGATCTTGTCGTAAACGTACTCCATCGGATGATAGTGACCGTTGTCCATCAGCGGAACGATGCCGCGAGTGGTGGAGTAGGAAAGTGCGAACTCAGCGGAGCCTGCAGTGTAGGACTCAACACCGATACCGAATACCTTGGACTCAAGGGTTACGTAAACGAGGTTCTTGTCATAGCCGCAGCCGAGGATCTTGTCCAGAGAATCGAGATAACGCATTCTCGGGCCCATACGGTCAGCGGGAGTATCCTTAAAGCCGTCACCGATCCAGATGTTCATCAGGCAGGGGAAGCCGGTCTCGCGAGCGAAATACTCAGCGATACGCAGGCAAGCGATGCCGTGACGGATCCAGAATGCACGAACCTCCTCGTTGGGGTTGGTCAGCGTGCCGTTCTCAGCGAGAGGATGAGAGAAGAAGGTGGGGTTGAAATCGAGACCGATGCCTCTTGCCTTCGCGTAATCGACCCATGCCTGGAAATGCTCGGGCTTGAGCTGGTCGCGGTCTGCAACCTTGCCGTCCTTGTAGATGCCGTAGCAAGCGTGAACGTTTACGTTGTGCTTACCGGGGATGAGGGAGAATGCCTTGTCAAGGTCCTGCATAAGCTGCTCGGGGTTGGTAGCCGCGCCGGGGTAGTTACCCGTCGTCTGAATACCGCCCGTGAGAGCGCCTGCGTTTTCAAAGCCCTTAACGTCGTCGCCCTGCCAGCAGTGCATAGAAATGCCAACCTTGGAGAGCTTCTCGATGACAGCCTCGGTGTCAATGCCGAGAGCCGCATAGCGTTCTTTTGCGATCTGATAAAGTTCGTTCTGTGTCATTGTAAACCTCCGAAATTTTAATTTGGAAATTGCTAACACCTATATTATAGAGGAATCTGTCATAAAAAGCAATAGAAGTCGAAAAAAATGCGATAAATGACCCCGATTGCGAAAATATCACCCCCTTTTTTAACTTTTTCTCATTTGCTGAATATAGGAAAAAGAAATGTGTAAGATGAATGTCGGATTTTATGAAAAAGAATTCTTCATTTTTGAAAAAGCACTTGTTATTTTAGAAAAAATATGATACAATAAGATATGTATTTTCAAAAACAGGAACGATTGCTTTTGAGCAAACACGGATCAGGAAAAGAGGGATTGAACGATGTACAAAATTGGCTTTGACAATGACCGTTATATTGCAATGCAATCCGAGCATATCAAGAAGCGTATTGAAATGTTCGGCGGTAAGCTATACCACGAATTCGGCGGAAAGCTGTTCGATGATTATCACGCCGCACGTGTGCTTCCGGGCTTTGCTCCCGACAGTAAGATCCGTATGCTTATTCAGCTTCGTGAGCAGGCAGAGATCGTAATTGTAATCAATGCAAACGATATTGAAAAAAACAAGGTGCGCGGTGATCTCGGCATTACCTATGACCTCGACGTGCTTCGCCTCATTGATGCCTTCCGCAGCTTTGGGCTTTACGTCGGCAGTGTAGTGCTTTCCCGTTGGCAGGATCAGCCCGCCGCGCTCAAGTTCCAGAAGCGTCTGGAATCCCTTGGCGTCTGCGTTTACCGTAACTATCCCATTGAGGGCTATCCCTCTGATATTGAGCACGTTGTCAGCGATGACGGATACGGTAAAAACGATTACATCAAAACCTCTCGCTCTTTGGTTGTGGTTACCGCGCCGGGACCGGGTAGCGGAAAGATGGCAACCTGTCTCAGCCAGATCTACCACGATTATAAACGCGGAATTCATTCGGGATACGCCAAGTTTGAGACCTTCCCGATCTGGAATCTCCCTCTCAAGCATCCTGTGAACGTCGCATATGAGGCGGCAACCGCGGATCTTGATGACGTCAATATGATCGATCCCTTCCATCTGGAGGCTTACGGCGTAACAACGGTCAACTACAACCGCGACGTGGAGATTTTCCCCGTGCTCAATGCAATGTATCAACGCATCAGTGGCGAATCTCCTTATAAATCGCCTACCGATATGGGCGTAAATATGGCGGGAAATTGCATTGTTGATGATGATGCGGTCTGCTATGCGGCAAAAATGGAGATCGTCAGACGTTATTATTCCGCACTTTCCAATCAGAGAAAGACCGGTGGGGACAGCAAGGACGTTTCCAAGCTGAAATTGATTATGAAATCTGTCGGAATCGATACCGAATTCCGAGAGGTAGCGCGCGTTGCGCTTGAAAAAGCAGAAGCAACGGGCAAGCCCGCAGTTGCAATTGAGCTTTTGGACGGTCGAATCGTTACGGGAAGAACCTCGCGCTTGTTGGGCGCGGCTTCCGCTGCATTGCTGAATGCTCTCAAGACCATTGCGGGAATTGACGATCGGATCGATCTCATTTCCCCGGAAATTCTGGAGCCGATTACCAGCCTGAAGGTTGGGGCGCTGGGAAGCAACAATCCTCGACTGCACACGGATGAGCTTTTGATTGCACTTTCTATCTGCGCGGTCACCGATCCCGTCGCGGCAAAGGCAATGGCACAGCTTGGCGAATTGAGGCATTGTGAGATGCATTCCTCCGTTATTTTGTCCGGAACCGATGAGCATACCATCAAGAAGCTCGGTATCCAATTGACCTGCGAGCCTCGCTATGAGAGCAAACGTCTTTATCACGGATGCTGATTGAAAAATAAATTGAAGAAAGGAGAGACTTATGAGCAGCTTGTTTGATTACTTGAATTGGCGCGGAGATCTCTCCTTTTCTCATGCTCCGATCAATGAAGTTGACGGAATGATCTTTTCGCTTTTATCCTATATTGATTTTCGCGGAATTGCCTCACACACGCACGAGAATTCGAGAAGCATTCCGCTCAGGAGCGCTGTCAACGCTTATTTTTCAAAGAATCCAGATCCTAAGAGGATCTCGCTTGGCTTGATGGTGCCCAAATCGATCCTGCAGCTGTTACGCGAGGTGAAGGATACAACCCGATTCCGCAACGTCGGAATCAAGGCGCACGTAAATCTTCTGGACGTAAAAAAGGAAATGCAGTTTTCTGCCACCACGTTTCTTCTTGAAACAGGGGAGACGGTTGTTGCGTTCCGTGGCACGGACGATACGATCGTCGGGTGGAAGGAAAACTTTAATATGAGCTTTATGGAGGTTGTGCCCGCGCAGCAGGAGTCGGTTGAATATCTGGAGCAAGCTGCACTTCATGCAGAGGGAGATCTCTACACTGCGGGACACAGCAAAGGAGGAAACCTTGCCGTTTATTCTGCGGCACGCTCGCGCGAAAACATTCAGGATCGAATTGCACACGTTTGGAGCTATGACGGCCCGGGATTTTTCTCCAAAATGCTTGAGGATCCTTCCTATATCCGCATTCGCCCTTGCATTTCCACACTTCTTCCGCAATCCTCTGTTGTCGGGCTGCTTTTGGAGCACGAGGAGCATTATACAGTGGTCAAGAGCCGCCAAAGAGGGTTGATGCAGCACGACGGATTGACGTGGGAGGTGAACGGGACGTCCTTCGTTCATTTGCAACACGTTACAGGGGAGACACAGCGGATCGATCCCGCACTGAATCGCTTGCTTCATTCAATGACGCTTGCGCAACGAGAGGAATTCACCGAGGCAATTTATCAGCTCCTTTCGGTTGACAATGCGCTCACACTGACCGATCTTGTCTCAATGCGAAGAAAATGGATCGCAAACGGACGAAAGGTAGATCCAAAGGTCTATCGCACGATTCGCGATACGCTGACTGCACTGATCAATCTTTCGGCAAAAAGCTTTATTGATGAGGTGCTTCCAAGGAGGAAGTCCTGATGGGGAGGTATTATGCTTAAAATTACAAATTTCAGTAAATCCTACGGGGAAAAGAAGGCAGTGGACGGACTTACGCTCGAAATTCGCGCGGGAGAGCTTTGTGCCTTTATCGGTCATAACGGTGCAGGAAAAACTACTACACTCAAGGCTTGTGTGGGCATCCTTTCCGTTGACGAGGGAGAGATCCTCATCGATGGCATTTCGGTTACAAAGGATCCGCTTGCCTGTAAGAAAAAAATTGCATACATTCCCGACAATCCCGATCTCTATGAATATATGACGGGAAGAAAATATCTCGATTTTATTGCGGACGTGTTTGGAGTAAGCTCGGAAGACCGCGAAGCACGTATTGAGGAGTATACCGACAGACTCAAGCTGAAAAACGCGTTGCATCAGCCGATCTCCTCTTATTCACACGGAATGAAGCAAAAGCTTGCGGTTATTTCCGCGCTGATTCACGCGCCGAAGCTGATTTTGCTCGATGAGCCCTTTGTAGGACTTGACCCCGTAGCCGCTCACGAGCTCAAGCTGATTATGCGCGCACACTGTGAGGCAGGCGGTGCAATCTTCTTTTCAACGCACGTGTTAGAGGTCGCCGAAAAGCTTTGCGATAAGGTTGCGATCATCCGTGGCGGCAAGCTTGTTGTTTCGGGTACGATGGATGAGGTCAAGGGAACGGGATCGCTCGAGGACGTTTTCCTTGAATTGGAGGAAAACCATGATTAAAACACTTCTCAAGCTTCGTCTTTCTGCATTCGCACACGCAATGCTCAACAGAAGTGTCAACCGTGGAATGAGTTCTTTGAATGGAAAAAAAGCGAAGATCCTGCTATGGGCCTTTCTTTATCTTTACATTGCAGGCGTCTTTATGGTAACCTTTGGCGGCGCGTTGTACGCAATTGCAATGCTTGCATTTTCGTTTGATCTTGAGTGGTTTTACTTTTCTATGTTCGTGCTCCTCGCCTTTATGATGATGTTCATCGGCTCGATTTTTACTACAAAATCGCAGCTCTTTGAGGCAAAGGACAACGAAATGCTGTTTTCCTTGCCGATTCGTCCGCGCGACATTTTTATCAGCCGTATGCTCTCGGTTCTGGTCATCAATCTGTTGCTCGAAATGATCATTGTAGTGCCTGCGATTGTCGTATGGATCCTGTTCGGCGGCGAAGGCGGTGTGCTTGCCTGGGTGTTTTTTGCAGTGACCGCGCTTCTTCTTCCGTTTTTCTCGTTTGCCGTATCGGGCGTTTTTGCGTGGCTCCTCAGCTTACTTAACGCAAAGCTCAAGAACACTGCGTGGGTTACTTCTGTAATCTATGTTTTCCTGTTTATGGGATACTTTTATCTTGTTTCGGGAATGCAGGAGCGTTTGCTGACGGGAGCTTTCAGTGGGGAAGCCATATCCAGGGCTTTGCGCGGCATTGCACCGCTGTATTGGTTTGGCGCATCGATTGCAAATGCGAACGTGCTTCAGCTTTTGTATTCCTGTCTGATCTATCTGATTCCGTTTGGAATTGTATTTTTCGTGCTTTCCAAATCCTTTTCTAAAATTTGCCTTGGAAAAAGCGGCGTAAGCTTAAAGAAACGTGTGAAAACAGCGCATATTGCACGAATCCGATCTCCGTTTGGTGCGCTTTTGGCACGCGAATTCAAGCGGCTTATCTCATCTTCTACCTACCTTCTTAATGCAGGCTTGGGTATTCCGCTTTCCATCGTTGCCGTGTGCGCACTTGCAGTCAAGGGCGGCGATCTTGAATTGGCAATGCAGATGATTGATATTGGAACGGAGCATTTCTTTGGATTGATTATGATATTGGCACTTTGCTTCCTTTGCGGAACCTGCCTTTTTACCGCGCCCTCTGTGTCGCTTGAAGGAAAACAGCTTGCACAACTCAGAAGCTTGCCTGTTCCGACAGAGAATGTGATTCGCTCCAAGCTTGCAATGCATTGTCTGATTCTGATGCCCACGCAGTTGATTTGCTCCACTGTAATTCTTTTTACAATGAAGCTTTCCTTGCCGATCGCAATTTCCGTTCTGATCGTCCCTCAGCTTTATGCGATCTGGACTGCGAACATCGGTATGATCTGCGGCATTCATCATCCGATGCTTGAGTGGACGCACGAGGCGTTTGCAGTCAAGCAGGGAACTGCGATCTGGCTTTCCATGCTGCTTTCAACCTTTCCTGCAATCGCTCTTGCGGCAGGTGCAATCGCGCTTTCCTTTGTTTCACCATGGCTTTCGCTTGCAGGATTTGTTCTTCCCCTCGCAGCTGCGGATCTGCTTTCCTATCGCTACCTTATGCACGGCGGTGTCAAGAGATTCGAAGCGATTCTTGCATAATACAGGCAAAGGACGCCCCAAAAAACGGGGCGTCCTTTGCTGTTCTTTTTTTGTTGACAAGTCAACCAAAATGTGGTATAATAAAATAAACTATAAAAACATCGCACTGACCGTCCGATTCCGACAAAAAATGTGCGGGGCAATGGATATAATAGTTAACACAAGATGAAACGGAGATAACATATGATCAGAATTTTGGTTGATTCGGGGAGTAGTATTAAGCAATACGAAAAGGATGCTTACGGTGTGGAGATTCTTCCGCTCAAGATCCTTCTTGGAAATCGCGAATATGCGGACGGCGTTGATCTCCCTATGAATGTTTTCTATCACGCGCTGATTGAGGAAAAGCAATTTCCCAAAACCTCACTGCCGTCTCTTGGTGAAGCAGAGGCGTTGGTAAAACGATTTCTCGATGCAGGGGACGAGGTTTTGATCCTATCTATTTCCTCCGGAATTTCGGGCACGTACAATACCTTCCGCCTTCTGTTTGCGGACGAACCGCGTGTACGGGTGATCGATACCAAAACCGCAGTTGGCGGGATCCGTATTCTTGTGCGGGAAGCAAACAAAATGCTTGATCGTTCACTTGATGAAATCGAGGCGGCACTTCTTGCTCTCATTCCGCGTATCAAGGTTATCGCAATCCCCGAAACACTCGAATATCTTTGCCGTGGCGGCCGTCTTTCCCGTTCTGCGTGGGCGATCGGAAGTGTGTTGCAGCTCAAGCCGCTTATTATGCTTGATTCTGCCGACGGAAGCGTGAAGGTGTTGGCGAAGGAAAGAGGGAAGCGACGTGCAATGCAACGACTGGTTGCGTATCTGGATGAGCTTTCTTGCGATCCTTCTTATCCCATCGTTCCGTCCTATACGTATGGGAAAGAAAATCTTGATGCACTCATTGCAATGACGGATCAGCGTTATCACGCACAGATGATCGAATACGACGACCTCGACCCCGCAATTGCTTGTCATTGGGGGCCGAACGCGTTCGGATATATTTTCGTATCCAAAAAATAAAAAAGAAAGGTGTCTCCTTTGTGGGGACACCTTTTGGGTTTTAATCGTTTTCGAAATAATAGGGCTTGCCTGTTTTTGCGGATTCGTAGAGACCTTCGAGAATTCGTGTGACACAATATGCCTGCTCGGGCTTGGTGGCAGGCTCGGTGTCATTCCGAATTGCCTCGATCCACAAACGCTCCTCGCGATCCGCGGCGCTTTCTGGCTTTCTTCCTTTATTAAATGCAACGCCGCCGGCCTCAAAGTTCGGCTCTGTAATGTACTGCGTGCCGTGACGCACACCGTTGATCCGAAGTCCGTTGAGGGTATCTCCACCGGCACGGGTTCCGCAAAGCGTGGTTTTTGCTTCTCTTGGATCGGCAATATTGAGTGCCCAAGCAGATTCCAGCATAACGGTTGCACCGTTTTCCATCACGATAAATCCGAATGCAGAATCCTCGACTGTGAATTTATCAGGATCCCAGTTACCCCACATATTGGCCTGATCGGTATCCTGGTTGAGCTTGTGATAGGTGGTGCCGACACAGTATTTGGGCTTGTAATTGTCCATCATCCAAAGTGTGAGATCGAGCGCGTGTGTTCCAATATCGATCAGCGGACCGCCGCCTTGCTCATCTTCATTGAGAAAGACGCCCCAGGTGGGAACCGCACGGCGACGAAGTGCCGTAGCCTTCGCATAATAAATATCTCCAAAGGTTCCGTCGAGTGCTTCCTTCTTGAGGTATTGGTTGTCATCGCGAAAACGGTTCTGATAACCGATCGTCAGCTTTTTGCCTGTGCGTTTTGCGGCATCAAGCATCTTTTTCGCTTCCGCGGAGTTGATCGCCATAGGCTTTTCACACATTACGTGCTTGCCTGCCTCCAGGGCATCGACCGTAATAAAGCTGTGAGAACGGTTCGGAGTGCAGACGTGAACGACGTCAATGCTCTCATCCTTGAGAAGCTCCTTGTAATCGGTGTAGACCTTTGCATCGGGTGTGCCAAAATCTACCTTTGCTTTTTCCGCGCGTTCGGGAATGATGTCGCAAAAGGCAACCATCTCGCAGTTTTCAACCTTTTGCAGCGATTTCATATGCTTTCCGTTGGCAATTCCGCCACAGCCGATAATACCGACTCGAATGATTTTAGCCATTTTTTTGTTTCTCCTTTATTATTTTGCGGGCTTTACAATGACGTAAGGCTCCTCATCTGTAATCTTGCGCACGTGCGGGCAATCGACGACCTGACGGTAGGAGGGGGCAACAAAGCGTACCGCGTTGCGGATAACGGTTTGAATTTCCGGATTGTGGTAGATGGGGTAAGTCTCGTGACCGGGCTGGAAATAGAAGATCTTTCCGTTTCCGCGATCGAAAAGACATCCGGAACGGAAGACCTCGCCGCCGGAATAGTTGCCGATAAAGAGAAGCTTGTCGGGCGTGGGAATAGAGAAGGGCTCGCCGTAGGTTTCCTCGTGCTCGAGCTTGATGCAACGGTCGATGCCTTGCACGATCGGATGAGAGGGCTCGATGACCCAAAGAATTTCAGAATCACCCGATTCTCTCCAGCAAAGATTGCAAGGCGTTCCCATAAGTGCCTTGAAGGGCTTGGAGTGATGTGCGGAATGCAGGAAGATCGCTCCCATACCCGAATTGACCGCCTCACGCACAAGCTCGGCAACCTCGTCGGGAACCTCCTTGTGTGCGGCGTGTCCCCACCAGATCAGAACGTCGGTTTGATCCAGAACCTCCTTGGTGATTCCGCAGTTTTCCTGATCAAGCCAAGCGGTTTTGACTTCGATGTCATCGCAACGAAGAAAATCGGCGATTGTATTATGAATACCGTTTGGATAAATTGCGGCAACCTCAGGCTTTTTTATCTCGTGGCGGTATTCGTTCCATACAAGTACACGAATCATATTGTATTCTCCTTTTTTGGAAAAATAATTTTTTCAAGAAAATTATAGCACTTTTAAAAAAAATATGCTATAATATATTTGATTTAAAATATCAAATTTTTGTACTGACAGGAGCTTTTTGAATGGCAGTTTATGAAAAACGCTATCAGCGAGACGGAGTGACGATGCCGATACAATGCATCCGTATGAATAAAAAGCAAGCAAAAGAGATCCAATCGTATCATTATCACGATTACGTAGAGCTTTTGTTTGGTGTTTCGGGTGCCGTAAATGCGTTTGTTGGAACAGAATGCTACCGTCTTGATGCAGGAGCGATGATTCTGATTGGGAACGACGAGTTTCACGAGGTTGGCGGAACGGGAGAGGCGGCCGAATACATTGTTGTCAAATTTTTGCCCTCTGTTCTGTTTTCCGAATCGCAGACTCTTTCGGAATATACGTATACGCGACTTTGGTTGCAGAATACGCGTGGGGGAAAAATCTTTTTCCGGTCGGAGGAATTGGTGGATACGCCGATCCCTTCGTTGTTTTCCAATCTCATTCGCGAATGGGACGGCGAGAAATTCGGATACGAATTGAGCCTGCGCGTTGACGTGACCTCTATTGTGTTGCACGTGATGCGCAAATGGCTTTCGCAGGATTCCTCCTTCTTCGAGCATTCGATGACGGCGGCTCAGGGAGAATTGATCCGCAAGGCAATCGACTACGTGGAGGAAAATTATTCCGATATGACCGAGGAGGGGTGCGCGTATGCGCTTGGCGTCAGCTCCGCATATCTGTCTCGCATCTTCAAAAAGGGAATGAAGACCTCCTTTATTTCTTACGTTAACAACATCAAGCTGAAAAATGCGGAAAAGCTTTTATTGTCCGATACGTTGAACGTAACAGAAATTGCCGAGCGTGTCGGATTTTCTACCGTTGCGTATTTTATATCCTGCTTTCGTCAGAAGTATCGTTTTACACCCAATCGGTATCGCAAGCTTTTGCGTGGAAATTGACGCTTTCTCTTGACTTTTTTCGTATGATGGCGTATAATATGATTCGATTTTGAAATGAAGGACGAGAATATGACGAACACAAAAATTCGGGATTTTACGGAAGGGAATATTACATCGCAATTGATCTCCTTTTCGTGGCCCTTATTGCTTTCCAATATTTTGCAGGTCGTTTACAGCACGGTCGATATGATCGTTGTCGGTAACGTGATGGGGGCGGCAGGAACCTCTGCGGTTTCGGTAGGCGGAGACGTGACCAATCTTTTGACCTTTGTCGGTATCGGCTTTGCAAGTGCCGGGCAGGTTCTCATCGCACGTTATATCGGCGCGAGAGAGCGAAACAAGATCGGGCAGTTTGTCGGCACGATGTCGGGCTTTCTTTTTGTTTGCGCTTTGATCAGCAGCATTTTGGGGCTTGTATTTCAAAACTCGCTTCTGAGCGTGATGAACACGCCCGAAGAAGCATTCGCAGGCGCCCACGATTATTCAAGCATCTGCATTGCAGGTCTGGTGTTTATTTACGGTTATAACGTTGTCAGCGCCATTCTGCGCGGTATGGGTGACTCCAAGCATCCTTTGATCTTTATTGCGATCTCCGTTACGATGAACGTTTTTCTCGATCTTTGGTTTGTGGTGGTCTTGGATATGGGGGCAGGCGGCGCAGCTTTTGCAACGGTCATCAGCCAGGCAACCAGCTTTTTGCTCTGTACGTTATTTTTAATTCGCAAGAAACAGGATTATGAGCTGAATATCCGTTTGATCGATTTTGTTCGTTGGAACCGACCGATGCTTTCCGCATTTGTTAAGCTTGGTACTCCAATGGCGATCAAATTCGCATCGGTTCAGATTTCCAAGCTTTTTGTAAATTCCTGGATCAACTCCTACGGTGTTGCCGTTTCTGCATTTGCGGGAATTGCAAACAAGCTTGCAATGTTTGTCAATCTCTTCTCCAACGCGATGAACACTGCTGGATCAACAATGGTAGGGCAGAATCTTGTGGCGGGTAAGTTTGAGCGGGTCAAAAGGATTATGCTCAGCATCTTTGTAGTCACAATGTCTATTGTACTTGTCTGCTCGGTGATGATCTGCATTTTGCCCGAGGAGATCTTTGGGCTCTTTGTGGAAAACGGGGACAAGGACGTGATTGCATTGGCGCGCCCCTACGTGCCGATCGCAATTCTGATGTTCCTTGCAAGCTCCTTGCGCGCGACGATGAATGCGCTGATCAATGGAAGCGGCTCGACAAAGATCAATTTTGCTACCGCAATTCTCGACGGAATTGTCCTTCGGATCGGCTTGGCTGTTCTGTTTGGACTCTGGCTTGATATGAAGCATACGGGATTCTGGCTTGGCGATGCGCTTGCAGGATTTACCCCCTTCTGGCTCGGCTTGATCTTCTATTTTTCGGGAAATTGGAAAAAAGCGGCAAAGAAAACGCAATAACGGTTTTTAGAGGCATTACAGAAATTGTAATGCCTCTTTTTTTGCGTCGGATATTGAAGAATGTCTTCGTTTATGATATAATGTAAACCAGATAAAAACGCGAGGAGGAAAAAGGAATGAACGAGCAAAAAACATATCTTGCAATCGATCTCAAATCCTTTTTTGCTTCGGTGGAATGTGTGGAAAGAGGGCTTAATCCGATGACCGCACATCTTGTAGTGGCGGATAATACGCGCACGGAAAAAACGATCTGTCTTGCAGTCACTCCCTCGCTCAAAACATTTGGAATTTCGGGGCGAGCACGGTTATTTGAGGTCGTTCAAAGAGTCAAGCAGGTCAATGCCGAGCGAAAGAAAGCCGCAGGCGGGAGACTGACAGGGCGAGCAACCGACCGATTGATGCTGGAATCCGATCCTACCCTCGCACTCGATTATCACGTTGCACAGCCGCGTATGGCGTTGTATATGGAATACAGCGTTCGGATTTTTAAGGTCTATCTCCGCCACGTAGCCCCCGAGGATATCCACGTATATTCGATCGACGAGGTTTTTATTGATGCTACGTCCTATCTCAAGCTCACAGGGCTTTCCGCGCACGAGTTTGCGAGGAAGATTATAAAAGACGTGCTTTTGGAAACCGGAATTACGGCGACCGTAGGAATTGCCCCCAATCTCTACCTTTGTAAAATAGCGCTCGATATTATGGCAAAGCACGCGCCTGCGGACGAAAACGGTGCTCGAATTGCGGAATTGGACGAGGCGACGTATCGGAGAGAGCTATGGGATCACCGTCCGCTTACCGATTTTTGGCGTGTTGGAAAAGGATATGCAAGAGCGCTTGAAAAGCACGGTATGTATACGATGGGAGACGTGGCAAGATGCTCGGTCGGCAAAGCAGGGGACTATTATAACGAAGATCTTTTGTACCGCCTGTTTGGCGTAAACGCAGAGCTTCTGATCGATCACGCGTGGGGCTGGGAGCCTTGTACCATTGCGGATATTAAGTCCTACAAGCCCGATTCTAACAGCATTGGCTCGGGGCAGGTGCTGAAGTATCCCTATTCCTTTGAAAAAGCAAAGCTGGTTGTTCGCGAGATGATCGATCTGTTGGTTCTGGAGCTTGTAGAAAAAGGGCTTGTCACCGATCAGATCATACTCACGGTGGGATACGATATAGAAAATTTGACTGATCCCAACCTGCGCAAGCTATATAAAGGCCCAATCACAACGGATTTTTACGGCCGAGAGGTTCCAAAGCACGCACACGGAAGTGCAAATCTAGGGGGATACACCTCCTCTACACGCAGAGTAACCGATGCAACAATGGAGCTTTATGATCGAATCGTCAATCAGAATCTTGTCATTCGAAGGCTGAACGTCACTGCGGCGCACGTTATTCGGGAAGAGGACGTGCCACCCGTCAAGGAATCGGTCGAGCAATTGAATATGTTTGTCGATTACGATGCCATTGCACGCAAGGAGCAGGCTGTGCAGGAGGAAATGGAGCGCGAGAAAACCATACAGAAAACCGTAATCGCACTCAAGCAGAAATACGGTAAGAATGCGATCCTGAAGGGAATGAATCTCGAAGAGGGAGCAACCGCCAAGGAACGCAACGAGCAGATTGGTGGACACAAAGCATAATAGAGGAGAACGAATATGGGAAAATACGATGATATCATACAGCTTGAGCATCCAACCTCTCCAACACGCCCTCGTATGAGCCCGATCGAGCGCGCGGCACAGTTCTCGCCCTTTGCCGCATTGAACGGATATGAGGACGCAGTAGAAGAAGCAACGGAGATCGAAAGCGAGCGCCTTGCAAAATAGGTTCTTGCAATCGGAATGTTTTTGTGATACAATATCTAAAAAAGAAAAGGATTTGGCTCAATGAAGATTATTGATTTGTTAAAAAGCGAAAAGCTTTCTCTTTCCTTTGAGGTGTTTCCGCCGAAGACGGAAAGTGCATATGACAGCGTGCGTTGTGCAACGGAGGAGATCGCAAGACTCCGTCCGTCATTTATGAGCGTTACCTACGGTGCAGGAGGGGGAACCAGCCGTTACACGTTGGATATTGCCAAGGGTATCAAGGAACGCTACGGCGTCCCGAGCCTTGCGCATCTGACCTGCGTTTCTTCCACAAAGGAAACCGTACATCAGAGAATTGCGGATATTAAGGCTTCGGGAATTGAGAACGTGATGGCACTGCGTGGGGACGTTCCCGCCGAGCTCGCACAGTCGGATCGAAGCAAATGGGATTATCACCACGCAATTGAGCTTGTTTCCGAATTGCGCGAGCTTGCCCCCGATTTTTGCATCGGAGGTGCGTGCTATCCCGAATTTCATCCCGAGAGTGCCGACAGCCGAGAGGACATCCGTTACCTGAAGGAGAAGGTCGATGCAGGCTGTGATTTTTTGACCACACAAATGTTTTTTGACAACAATCTCCTCTATAGCTTCCTCTATAAAATTCGTGAAGCGGGGATTACCGTTCCCGTCATCCCGGGAGTAATGCCAATTACCAATGTCAAGCAGGTTGAAAGAGCAATTACGCTTTCCGGCTCGTTTATTCCGCAACGCTTCAAAAGCCTTGTGGACAAATTCGGGCACAATCCCGCCGCAATGAAGCAAGCGGGAATTGCATATGCAACCGATCAGATCATTGATCTTTACGCAAACGGAATTACCAACGTTCACGTTTATTCTATGAACAAGCCTGACGTTGCCGAGAAGATTCTATCAAATCTTTCGGATATTCTTGAAAAATGAAAAAAGAAGGATCGGTTTTAACCTTTGATGCACCCGAGGTGTCGGTGCGCGAGATCCTGCGATATGCAAGAAGCGGAGAGGACGATCTGACCACCCGCGCAACGGCAGAAAGGCTTTTGAGAGAGCTGGATGGGATCTTGCAGTATAAGCTTGTCTATTTGCGATTGCCGACCTCCGTGGAGGGGGAATTTTGCAAGATCGGAGCTTGCTCTGTGCAATCGTCATCTCTTGCAAAAGCGCTCTCTCGATGCAACGAGGTGCTTTTGTTAGCTGCCACGATCGGTCTTGCCTTTGACCGTTTGCTTGCGCGGTACAGCGCCTTGCACCCGGCGGATGCAATCATTCTTCAGGCGATCGGAGCAGAGAGGATCGAAGCACTTTGCGATCATTTTTGCGATGAATACGCAATGATACACGGTTGTAAGCTTCGCCCGCGCTTCAGCCCGGGATACGGAGACCTTCCTTTGCAAATTCAAAGAGAGCTTCTTTCCATGCTGGATGCCGAACGAAAAATCGGAATTTTTCTCACGGATAGCTGCCTGATGCTGCCGTCAAAATCGGTGACTGCGTTTGTAGGGATTGAAAAACAGGAGTAAAATATGGAATTCAGAGAGTATTTAAAAAATCATATCGTTTATCTCGACGGTGGAATGGGAACGTTGCTGCAAGAAAAAGGACTGATGCCCGGTGAGCATCCCGAGCGGTGGAATCTCACACACCCCGAGGTGATCGTGGAAATTCAACGATCCTATTACGATGCGGGCAGCAACGTGGTTTGCACCAATACGTTTGGAGCAAATTTGTTGAAGTTTTCCGAATCAGAGCTTGAGAAAATCATTGCGTCGGCGGTTCAAAATGCAAGAGCTGCGGCAAAGGAAAGCGTTGGGGCACAGGAAAAATTCGTTGCACTTGACATCGGCCCGTCGGGCAAGCTTCTGCGCCCACTCGGCGATCTCGATTTTGAAGAGGCTGTTTCGATTTTTGCAAAAACAGTTGAGATTGGTGTCAAAAACGGAGTTGATCTGATCGTAATTGAAACGATGAACGATAGCTACGAAACCAAGGCGGCACTCCTCGCGGCAAAGGAGCATTCCGAGCTTCCCGTCATCGTCACAAATGCATACGGTGAGGATGGAAAACTGATGACGGGCGCATCTCCCGAGGCAATGGTCGCATTACTTGAGGGAATGGGCGCGGATGCCATCGGAGCCAATTGCTCGCTCGGCCCGTGTCAGCTGGCGCCCATTGCAGAGCGGTTGCTTGCCTGTGCATCGGTTCCCGTTGTTCTCAAGCCCAACGCAGGGCTTCCGCAGGTGATCGAAGGAAAAACAGTATTTAACGTCTGTGCGGATGAGTTTGCTCGGGAGGTCTCCAAGCTTCTTGAAAAGGGCGTTCGCGTAGCGGGCGGCTGCTGCGGAACAACCCCTGACTATATTCGAGCTGTTGTCAATTCCACCAAGCAGCTTGCTCCGATTCCTGTCGAAAAGAAAAATCAAACCGTCGTGTCTTCCTACACACACGCCGTTGAATTCGGAAGCACCCCGATTCTGATCGGCGAGCGGATCAATCCGACAGGAAAGAAGCGCTTCAAGCAAGCTCTTTTGGAAAATGACATTGAGTACATCCTTTCCGAGGGAGTCAGCCAGCAGGAGCGTGGGGTTCATATTCTTGACGTCAACGTCGGACTTCCGGGAATTGACGAGAGCGCGGTTCTTTGTAAAACGGTAAATGAGCTTCAGGCAATTATTGATCTTCCGCTTCAGATCGATACTGCAAACGTTGAGGCAATGGAGCGTGCGCTTCGAGTTTACAACGGAAAGGCTATGATCAATTCGGTCAACGGTAAAGAAGAAAGTATGCGCGCAATTTTTCCGCTTGTCAAAAAGTACGGCGGTGTGGTGGTTGCACTGACGCTCGATGAAAGCGGAATTCCTGCTACGGCAGAGGGAAGAGCTGCAATTGCGCGGCGTATTCTCAAAACCGCAGAGGAATACGGGATCGATCGAAAGGATATTGTGTTTGATACGCTGGCAATGACCGTCAGCGCTGAGCCGACAGCGGCAAGCGTGACGCTTGATGCGTTGCGATATATTCGGAACGAGCTTGGCTGCCATACCTCTCTCGGCGTTTCAAACGTTTCCTTTGGACTTCCGAACAGAGATGCGATAAACGGCGCATTCTTTTTACTTGCTCTTGAAAATGGGCTTTCTGCGGCGATTATGAATCCCTATTCGGCAGATATGATGAAGGCGTATTACGCATACCGCGCGCTGAAGGGATTGGATGCAAACTGTGCGGAATATATTGCAAATGCGCAAAATTTTGTCACATCAACCGCGCAATCATCTGCCGCAATGCATTCCAACGAGGTAAACGGAAGCGAATTACAGTACGCGATCTGCAAGGGAGTGCGAGAAAAGGCGTCACAGATTACCAAAGAGCTTTTAAAGACAATCCCCCCGCTTTCCATCGTGAATGAGGAGATCATTCCCGCGCTCAATAAAGTCGGAAAAGGATTTGAAGAAAAAAGCGTTTATTTACCTCAGTTGTTGATGAGTGCGGAGGCGGCAAAGGCAGCGTTTGAGCAGATCAAGCTGTTTGTAGTCAATTCCGATGCAAAATCAGAAGGGAAGGGCGTTATTGTTCTGGCAACGGTAGAAGGCGATATTCACGATATTGGAAAGAATATTGTCAAGCTTTTGCTGGAAAATTACGGATTTGAGGTTGTTGATCTCGGAAAAGATGTTTCTCCCGAGCGGATCGCAGAGGAGACGGTAGCTCGTCACGCTCCGATCGTCGGACTTTCTGCTCTGATGACCACCACTGTTCCCGCAATGGAAGAAACGATTGCTCTGTTGCGTAAAAACGCCCCGTGGTGTCGCGTGATCGTCGGAGGTGCAGTGCTTACGCGCGAATATGCACAGCAAATCGGTGCCGACATCTATGCAAAGGATGCAATGGAGGCAGTACGTTGCGCACAAGAGCTTTTAAAATAAGAAAAAAGACCTCGCAAAATTGCGAGGTCTTTTTTGCATATAAACCGAAGCCGCTTTTTCGCTTGATGAGGAAAAAAGAAACTTTTTTCAAAAAAGCCCTTGACAATAGCGGGATTAAATGGTATACTATATGAGTTGAAATTCGGGGTGTGGCTCAGCTTGGTAGAGCGCTTGGTTCGGGACCAAGAGGCCGGGTGTTCGAATCACCTCACTCCGACCATCAAAAATCCTTGCAAACCATAGATTTGCAAGGATTTTTTCTTTTACTTCATACAAAAAAGCACAAACAATGTTGACAAGTCAACGCCGTTTGCCGAAAAACGACTTGACAAAAGCGCTTGTCGGTTGTATAATATATATGTAATTTTTATGCGCTGTTTGGCGGATGACAGTAGGAGTATCTTATGGCAAAAAAAAACAAAAAGAAGAAATGGATGCGGTTTCGTCATCGGATTGTGCGAAATATTCTTTGTGCGATCCTAAAGCCGTACTCCTATTTCAAATATGGATTTCGAGTCAAACGCTTCAAGGAACAGGAAAAACGCCCGTATCTGATCTTGCTGAATCATCAAACACCGTTTGATCAATTCTTTGTTGGAATGGCGTTCAAGGGCCCTGTATACTATCTTGCGAGCGAGGATCTTTTTTCAAACGGTTGGGTTTCTTCTTTGATTCGCTATCTTGTAGCCCCTATTCCGATCAAAAAGCAAACAACCGACATCAAAGCAATTTTAAATTGCATTCGGGTTGCCAAGGAAGGTGGAACGATCGCAATTGCGCCCGAGGGGAATCGCACGTACAGCGGACGAACAGAGTATATGAGTCCTTCGATCGTTGCATTGGCACGAAAGCTTGGATTACCAATCGTGCTCTACCGTCTCGAAGGAGGTTACGGCGTCCAACCGAGATGGAGTGACGTTGTTCGTCGCGGAAAAATGCGAGGGTATGTTTCTCGCGTCATTTCTCCCGAAGAATACGCGAATCTGACCGACGACGAGCTTTTTGCAATCATTCAAAACGGTCTTTATGTTAATGAAGCGCAGTTGGATGGGGAATTCCGCCATCGCAAATGCGCAGAATATCTGGAGCGTGCGGTTTACGTTTGTCCGTTCTGCGGCCTTTCTGAATTTCACAGTGAAGGCGCGCTTGTAACCTGTAAGTCCTGCGGCAAGCAGATCCGTTATCTTCCTACAAAGGAGCTTGAGGGCGTTGGATTTGAGTTTCCGTTCCGTTTTTTTGCGGAATGGTATGATTATCAAGCCTCGTATATCAACCGCCTTGATCTTGTTGCAAATCCGGACACCTTGTTCTACGAGGATAAAACCGATGTTTACGAGGTCGTTTTGTACAAAAACAAAAAGCCGATCCTGCGAGAGGCGACGGTGTCTCTTTTTGGCAATCGCATACTTATTTGCGGAGACGGACAGGAATTGGTTTTGCCATTTGATGAAATTTCTGCAACCACTGTTCTCGGCAAAAATAAGCTAAACGTTTACCACGGTGATCGGATCTATCAGTTTAAGGGAAATAAGCGGTTAAATGCGCTGAAATACGTTCATTTTTATCATCGATACCGAAATGCTTTGAAAGGAGATCCTCATGGAGAATTTCTGGGATTATAACGTTTGGGGATGGATCATCCTTTTTGCGGTGCTTTTGTCGAGTATGCTGGTTGGAAATATGATGAAGCGCAGAATCCCGTTCTTTAAGGAATCGCTCATTCCAACCTCCGTTCTCGGAGGCGTGATTCTGCTTGTTTTCAAAGCGATTTACAAGGCAATTACAGGTGACGTATTTTTTGATACGGTTATCTTTAATTACAGCGGATCCGCTAATCTCGAGGTCATTACGTACCATGCCTTAGCGCTTGGATTTGTTGCATCTGCATTCAAAACGACAAGCGGAAGGCTTACAAAAAAACGTACCTCGGAAATCTTCAACACAGGCGTAACCACGGTTTCCACCTATCTTCTTCAGGGAATTTTCGGCTTTGGAATTACGATGATCGCAGCGCTTGTTCTGACCGATTTCTTCCCCGCAGCGGGCGTGCTTTTGCCGTTTGGATTCGGACAGGGAACAGGTCAGGCGCTTAACTACGGCACGATCTATGAGGTTGAACACGGATTTTTGGGCGGAAAAAGCTTTGGGCTTACCATTGCGGCGCTCGGATTCCTTTCCGCAAGCTTTGGCGGTGTCATCCACCTCAATATTATGAAGCGGAGCGGAAAGCTTGT
>JAZQWH010000094.1:0-2320 GCA_045632205.1 Eubacteriales bacterium | reverse complement strand
CTTCCCCCTTGCACACCGCCCCCCTCTCCGCCTTTTTATATACGCGCTTATTTTTCACCGTTCTTGCCATTATACGTGCTTGTTAAATATTTCACAAGCATAGAAAAAGCAAAGATAGATCCTCAATCTTTCCGTCCTGCGCGCACTCCAAACCCACGCCGCACCCCATAGCTTGTGCAAATATTTAACAAGCTCCCACGGTACTCCCCTTGCTTTTTCGTTTCCTACGCAGGCATTTTACAAGCACAAGCAAGCGCTCAGATACAAAAAATCCGCGCCCTCAGACGCGGATTTTTCTCTTTTATTTTTCTCTTTTTTCTGTCAATCCTCGGACGATCTCGCTCGCCATCAGAAGTCCCGCAACCGGCGGAACAAACGGAAGCGATCCCGGCGGCGTGCGTTTGTGTGCATCCCCCTCGATCTCAGGTGCATCCTCGGGTGCTTCTGCGGGCGATTCGCTCGACCACACCACCGAAAGATGCGTGATCCCCCGCGCTCTCAGCTCTCTTCTCATCACACGCGCAAGCGGATCTCCCTCGGTTTTGGAAAGATCCGTCACCCTCAATCGCGACGGATCAAGCTTATTTCCCGTCCCCATCGACGAAATGATCGGCACACCTGCCTCGGTCGCGCGGCAGATCAATTCTACCTTCGATTTGACCGAATCGATGGCATCTGCGACAAAATCATACCCGTCAAGCGGAAATTCATCGGCGTTTTCGGGTGCGTAAAACACATTTTGCACCGTCACAACACAATCGGGATTGATATCGAGGATCCGCTCGCGCATCACCTCTGTCTTGCTCCTCCCAACCGTCGATTGGAGCGCGATGATCTGTCGATTGAGATTAGATCGCGAGACTGCATCGCTGTCAAAAAGATCCAACGCGCCGACGCCTGCTCTTGCCAACGCCTCGCAGACGTATCCGCCAACGCCGCCTATGCCAAATACCGCCACGCGTGCGTTCTGCAATTTCCGAATCGCGCCCTCTCCGAGCACTCGCGCCGTGCGGCAAAATTCCTCCCTGCAAGCCATCCCGTCTCGCCTCCTTTTTTTCATTTGCTCTTATTATAGCAGTTTTTTTATATTTTGTCTATTCTTTCTCAAAAAAAGATACGGGAAAATTCAGAAAAAAGACTTGACCGCAATGCGGACGTGTGCTATCATTTGTGTAACGATAAACCCAAAGGAGCTTTTATGCAACCCTACGATCTACAGGCTATGGAAGAAAAAAAGATCTCGTCCGAGCTGATTTTTGACGGACGTGTGGTCCATCTTTACGTCGACGAGATCAGCCTCCCCGACGGAAACCGCGGAATCCGCGAGTACGTCCGCCACATCGGCGCCGTCTGCGTCATTCCCCTCACCGCCGAGGGCGAGGTGCTTTGCGTCAGACAGTACCGCTACCCCTTTGCCGAGGTGCTTGTGGAGATCCCCGCGGGCAAGCTCGACAGCAAAACCGAAAACCGCGCCGAAGCAGCCCTGCGCGAGCTTCGCGAGGAAACGGGCGCTCGATGCGGACGCCTCACCCACCTCGGAAAATATTACGGCTCCCCCGCCATCCTTGACGAGGCGATCGATATGTATCTTGCGGAGGATCTCACGATGGGAGAATGCGACCTCGACGAGGACGAATTTCTCGACGTGGTCAGAATCCCGCTTGCCGAGCTTGTAGACGAGGTGCTGGCAGGCCGCATCCCCGACGGCAAAACACAGGTCGCCGTCCTTCGCGTCAACGAGATGCTGCGGCGCAGAAAAACCGAGTAATATCAAAATACCATAATTTTTGAGAGAATTTAATATGTCAAAAAACGTACTTGTCATCGGCAGTATCAACGTCGATTACGTCATTCAAACCGATCGCATCCCAAAGCTCGGTGAAACGCTCGTGGGAAGCAATTTTTCTATGAATTTCGGCGGCAAGGGAGCCAATCAGGCAACCGCGATCGCAAAGCAGGGATGCTCTGTAAAAATGCTCGGCGCGGTTGGAAACGACCACGCAGGAATGCTCGCCGTTGAGAATTTGCGCGCATACGGTATCGATTGTGATGCAATTTCGGAGCTTGAGACGGCCACAGGCGCAGCAGTCATCACAGTCTGCGGAGGCGACAATCACATCATTCTGGACGCGGGCGCAAACGCACTCGTCACCCCCTCGGTCATCCGTCAAAGCGCCTCGCTTTTCGACTGGGCGGACGTTGTCGTTCTGCAATACGAGATCCCGATGGAAAGCGTGCTTGAGGCTGCAAGAATTGCAAAGAAGCATCACAATACCGTTATTTTAAATCCCGCGCCCGTCAAGGATGCCCCGAGCGAGCT
>JAZQWH010000093.1:0-3843 GCA_045632205.1 Eubacteriales bacterium | reverse complement strand
CTGCAGGGACAGGAGATCGTTGATCTGATCGACCGTCTGGTTGAGCAGTATCAGTGTCCCGTCTTCTTCGGCGGTGATATGAACGGTAATATCGGAGATTCCAACTACGATCTCTTCATCGAGAACGGCTTCCTTTCGATTCAGGATACGCTGATCGACGGTGAGCATATCGCAACCGAATTTACCTCCAATCTCAAAACCAATGCGGCTTATCCCGCGCTTGACGAGGAGCATATTATCAGACCCGTTGGCGGTGTGACCTATACCGTTCAGAGCGAGAACGCAAACTCCATCGACCAGATCTTTATGATCAACGGCGAGGATGAGATCGAGGTGGGCGTCTTTGGCGTCATTGCCGACGATATGGCGCGATCCTCCTCCGACCATATGCCGATCTTTATAGATTTTTCCTTTAAATAACAGCCGAACGCCCCTGCAATTGCAGGGGCGTTTCTTTTTGCAAAGGAGCGCTTGAAATGCACTCTCTTGTTCACGGATTGTTTACAGAATATACAAAGGGAATTCAACAATTTATCGTAAACTTTAACTAAACCGCAAACACTTACTTATAAGTGTTTGGGCACAATGTTAAAAAGCATCCATGGAAAGGAGAGACCGCAGAAATGATGATTTTTTCTTCTGCGGCAACCGAAAAAATGAACATTGCGAAGGAATTTAACGGCGGTATCGTCCTGTATAAGACAGGTGACGTGATCCAGAAGCGTATGGCGTACAGGATCTCCTGCGCGCTTTCCGAAATGAGCGGAATGGAAGTCACGTTCGGCGACGTTCGTCCCCGTAAGAGAGTGGTAAAATGCACCCTCAAAAATGATAAGACGCTGACCAACGGCGATTGGAAGATCGCGGTTTCGGATATGAACGTAACCTTCTCTGCGGGCAGCTACTACGGCTACACCGCAATTCTGCGCTTCCTCAAGACCGAGGCTGCGGCAGATCTGTATGCGATGAAGGACGGCTTTACCGCAGCGGGCAACTACAAGGATTATCTCGGACAGTTTGAGGCATCCGACGCATACGCATACGACAAGCACGGCGAGATCCGCGTGATGTTCTATAACGTTCTCTTCGGTCACTACGGCTTCCGCAAGAAGCCCGACGGCAAGCCTCTGCGCGACGTTCCTACCGTCAAGAGAAATCCTTTGCAGGCAGAGATGGTCAAGCAGTATCAGCCCGACGTCATCGGCTGCCAGGAGTTTAACGGTACCAAGCGCGGAAACTTTATTGAGTACGGTCCCGCGATCGCAACGCATCCCCACGCAGATCTTGCGGAGCTGCTGACAAAGATCGGCTACAAGGAGACCTGCCCGCGTGACGTTGAGGTCCATCCCTTCTTCAACAATACCCCCCTCTTCTACAACACCAAGACCACCAAGTGCATCAAGAGCGCGTACTATTGGTACAAGAATCAGATCGACGATGAGAACCGCAACAACTGCGGCTACGGCGACTGCGGCTCCAAATCGCTGACGTGGGGTCTGTTTGAGGACAAGAAGACGGGGAAGAGATACATTGCCATCTCCACGCATATGTGCACGCGAAGCAACGGCGTGCGCGGACTTCAGGCGGTAGAGGTCGTCGACCTCATTTCCGAGCTCGTTGCGAAGTACAACGTGCCCGTGTTCCTCGGCGGTGACTACAACGGACTGCCCAAGCACGCGAACTATCAGTATTTCATCAGTGACAAGGCAAACTACATTGACGTTGCGCTCAACGGCGTGGCAAAGGAATTCGCGTCCATCACCAGAACGCACCATACCTATCCGCTCTACAATCCGGAGCTGGATATTGAGTTGACCGATCCCGCGGACAACACGGGCGAGTCGCTTGAGTGCATCGACCATATTATGATGACCAACAGCGATAACGTGAAGGTCAACGTTTACGGCGTTGTTGTGGACGAATGCTCGATGTCGGGCTCGGATCACTATCCCATTTTTGCTGACATGGATCTTTGATGATCGGGAGGTTTACCATGAATAAGTTTGAAGGCAGTATCGTAATTTACAAGAGCGGAAATTTCATTCAGAAGCGTATGGCATACCGCATTGCTTGCGCCATCAAGGAGGCAACGGGTGCGGACGTGACCTTTGGTAAGGTTCAGACGGCAAGAAAGCCTGTCAGACTCGTCACAAAGGATGATAAGAGCCTTAAGAACGGCGATTGGAAAATCTCCATCGTCGGTAAGACCGCAACCTTTGCGGCAGGCAGCTACTACGGCTACGGCGGCATTGCGGCATTCCTCGCAACCGACGCGGCAAAGGATTTTTACGCGTTTGAGGACGGCTACGTCAAGACGGGTAATTACGTTGAGTTTATTGATACCGCATCCCTGTTCGGCAGTGACGTTTACGCTTATAACAAGCGCGGCGAGGTTCGCGTAATGTTCAATAACGTCCTCTTCGGCGACCGCTCGCACATGAGAAAGGATGAGAACGGCAAGGCGATCAAGGACGTTCCCGCTGACAAGCGTAACGAGCTGCAGTACGAGCTGTACAAGCAGTATATGCCCGACGTTCTGGGCTGCCAGGAGTTCAACATCACCAAGCGCGGTGAGCGTGATATCCCGCACTCCGATCTCGTTGCAATGATCAAGACGCTGGGCTACAAGGAATCCTGCCCTCGCGATACCAAGGTTCATCCCTTCTTCAACAATACGCCTCTCTTCTACAACACCAAGACCACCAAGCTCATCAAGAGTGAGTATTATTGGTACAAGGTGCACGTTGACAAGGAGAATGAGAACAACTGCTCTCCGATGGACTGCGCCTCCAAGGCACTGACCTGGGGCGTGTTTGAGGATAAGGCAACGGGCAAGAGATATATCGTCGTTTCCACGCATATGGCGACCCGAAGCGACGGTGTACGCGGTGTACAGGCGCGTGAGGCGGTTGAGGTGATTCGCGGATTGGTAGAGAAGTATCAGGCGCCCGTCTTCTTCGGCGGCGACTACAACGGTCTGTGCCAGCACGCAAACTACGTATGCTTCAAGGCGGCAGGCTACGAGGATCTCGCGCTCAGCGGCGCGCCCACCGAGTTCTGCTCCGAGGTTGCAACGCACCACACCTATCCTTGCTTCAACTTTGATCTCGGCTTTATGCTTCCCATGCCGGATGACAGCACGCACTTTGCAAAGAACTGCATCGACCATATCATGCTCATCAACGGCGAGAACGTCAAGACGAGCGTTTACGGCGTTGTAGTAGACGAGTGCTCGATGTCCGCATCGGATCACTATCCGATTTTCGTTGACGTAAATCTTTGATCATAAACAAAACAGACCGATCGACCGCAAGTCTCTCGGTCTGTTTTTGGATGGAGGAAAAATGAAAAAATACACAGTAGAATTGGAAGAGCAGAACGTTCGAGTCTCCTATTACGGCGAGATCGGGACCCCTGCATATCGTGCCGCAAAGCTGATCCTTCGTGCCATTGAACAGGCAGGAGACGGTGCAAGAGTGCTTGCGGGTTATTCGATAACGGTTGAGGCGGTGGTGGCACGCTCGGATGAATACGCGATTTCCGTTGACGGGAATGAGATCGTTGCGACCGCAGGAGGAATTCTCGGATGCGAATGTATCAAGCGCTATTTTGAGAAGCTTCTGGCAGAAGGGAGCGCTCCGAGCTCGGTAAAGGGGTGCGTCTCCAAGGGCTATGAGGATTCCAACCGATTTGCATTTGATCTGCAGGGAGACCATCGCGTAATGTTTTACAACGTGCTTTGGGATAACGGTGTGATGGAATCCGCCTGGGAGCGCAATATTATGACGCCTTACGTGGTTCGCGAGTTTTTGCCCTCTGTCGTAGGATTTCAGGAATGCGGAA
>JAZQWH010000092.1:0-5175 GCA_045632205.1 Eubacteriales bacterium | reverse complement strand
ATCATCCTTGGTAAATCTGATCACGTTTTCGGTTACAGAGGTTGCTCCCCAGCCCGTATAGGTTGCGAGTGCCTCCACCTTTGTGGGCGTGAAGGGCGCTTCATACTCAAGCTTTTCAAGGTTGTAAACATCCTCGATAATATTGGCCCTCGAGCCACACGAGGAGAGGAAGATTGCAGTACAAAGCATAAGACAGAGTAGGACGATCCATTTTGATTTTTTCATAGCGAGCTTCCTTTCCGTGACGAAAAAATTTTCCCGTTCCATAAAAACAGGATATATGTCACAATAATAGGATATCACAAATAATAAATTTTGTCAAGAAAAACAGTTTATTTTCTTGACTTTCATTTTTTCTTATGCTATACTGTTGGTAGCAAGCGACAGCTGCGATACCACATATTGAGAAACCACAAGGAGGATCGTTTGATGAAACTCGGTTCTGCCAGCCTCTTCCGCCGCCGTGCGGGAGACGATCACTACAAAAAGCTTAAGCTCTACGGATTTGATTACTCGGACTATTCCATCACGGGTGCCCTGGACGGAAAGACCGAGGAGGAATACGAGCAGCTCGTTCTCCGCGAAAAACAGCTTGCTGACGAAGCAGGCATCGTCATCTGGCAGGTGCACGGCCCCTGGGTCTATCCGCCTCGCGACGATACACCCGAGCATCGCGCAGAGCGTATGGAGGATATGAAGCGAAGCATTCGCCTGACCGCGCTGATCGGCTGTAAATATTGGGTCATTCATCCCATTATGCCCTTTGGCGCACACGCCGAGCCTGATCCGGAGGAGTTCTGGCGCCTCAACGAGGAATTCTGGCGCGCGCTCCTGCCTACCGCAAAGGAATTGGACGTGACGATCTGTCTGGAAAATATGCCTATGAAGTTCCTCTCCATCTCGCCCCCCGACAAGACGCTTGAGATGGTACGCAAGATCAATGACGAGAACTTCAAGTTCTGTCTCGATACGGGACACGCGATCCTGCGCGGTTGGTCTCCTGCGGATGCTGCACGTCTTGCAGGCGACGATCTCAAGGTGCTGCACGTACACGACAACGATCTTTCGGGCGACCATCACAATCCCATCTTCTACGGAGACACCAACTGGAAGGAATTTTGCAAGGCGCTTGACGAGATCGGCTTTGACGGCGTGTTCTCGCTTGAGCTCGGCCCCCCCTATCATCTCCCCAATCGCGCATACGATCTGCTCATTCAGAGCATCTGCGTCAGCCTTGAGGAGCTGTTCGGACAAAAGGTATTAAGATTTTAAAGTTCAAAACAAAAAGGAGATAACCAATGAAGCTTGGAATTACAGTTGACAATTTTAACTGCTTTGGCAAGGACCGCTTCAAAAAAATGAAGGAATACGGCTTTGACTACGGCAACTACGTCATTATGGATATGCCGGAGGGACTGACCGAGGAGGAATGGGAGGCGCAGATCATGGAGGATAAGCGTCTTGCCGACGAGGCAGGCGTAAAGATCTTCCAGATCCACGGCCCCTGGCGTCATCCGCCCCGTGACGACACCCCCGAGAGCCGCGCAGAGCGTCTTGAGACGATGAAGCGCAGCATCCGTATGACGGGAAAGATGGGCGTAAAATATTGGGTCATTCACCCCATTATGCCCTTTGGAACAAGATGCGAGCCATATCCCGATACCTTCTGGCAGCTCAATCTCGACTTCTTCCGTGCCCTCCTCCCCACCGCAAAGGAGGCAGGCGTTGTCATTTGCTATGAAAATATGCCGATGAAGCCGCTCAGCATCTCGCCCCCTGCAGAGACCCTGCGCTTCATTCGCGAGATCAACGACGAAAACTTCAAATTCTGTCTTGATACGGGACACGCAAACGTACTCGGTCTTTCCGCAGGCGAGGCAGTTCGTATGGCGGGCAATGATCTGAAGTGCTTGCACATTCACGACAATATGAGAGCCAGCGACCTCCACCTCTTCCCCACGATGGGAACCCTGGATTGGAAGGATTTCTGCCAGGCACTCGTTGACATCAACTATCAGGGCGTCTTTATGATGGAGACCGGCAGAATTACCAAGGGATCGGAAAAAACAACCGATCTGGAGTTCAAGCTCCTCCGCAGTCTGATCGACGACATCACCGCAGATTACCCCTCTCTACTCGCGGAATAACAAAACAAAGGCTTCCGAGAAAAATCTCGGAAGCTTTTTTTATTATTTTAAGGAAACCGCTTGACACGGATGCAAAATTGCAGTATAATAGCGATCGTTGTGTATTCTTGAGAAAGGAGAACGGTTCTATGGTCTATCAAAGCCGAATTCCGCATTCACACCGTCATTTCAGAGATTTGATCCACGTGCTGCTTTCGTATGTCCGCAAAAACGCGGTGCTTTGCGTTGCGATCGTGCTTGCCGTAGCCACGTCCTGCATCGTCCCTCCCGACGCGCAGTACGCCTCCTACTTCGATTGGAAAACGCTGACCTGCCTCTTTTGCACCCTTGCAGTTGTCTGCGCACTCAAAAACATTAAATTCTTTACCATTCTTGCGCGTCGCATCGTCGACTGCACGGGAAATCTGCGCATTGCGGTCATCGCGCTCGTCTACGTAACCTTTATCGGCTCGATGCTCATCAGCAACGATATGGCGCTTTTGACCTTTCTCCCGCTCGGCTTCTTTGTCCTGACCACCACGGGAAAGGAAAAATATATGGCATTCGTTTTCATTATGCAAAACATTGCCGCAAATCTCGGTGGAATGCTCACGCCCTTTGGAAATCCGCAAAACCTCTATCTCTACAGCAAATTCAACATTCCAACGGGTGAGTTTATGCGCATTATGCTCCTCCCCTTCCTCGCCTCCATCACGCTTATCACGGTCTGCTGTCTCTTCCTGCCGCGTGAAAAGCTTTCCATCAACGAGGAATGCCCCTACCGGCTCCCCGCCAAGCGCACCGTGATCTATCTTGTCCTGTTCGCGCTTGCCATCGTCATCGTCTTCCGCTTTATTCCCTATTGGGTAGGGCTTGCCGTAATTCCCGTCGCGCTGCTTCTTCTTGATAAAAAGGCATTGCGCCAAGTGGATTACGGTCTGCTCGCAACCTTCTTCTGCTTCTTTATTTTCGCGGGCAATATGGCGCGCATCCCCGCCGTCAGCCAGCTCTTCTCAACGCTTTTGGAGAAGAATACGCTCCTGTTCAGCATTCTCTCCTGTCAGGTCATCAGCAACGTTCCCTCCGCCATCCTGCTCTCACAGTTCACCGTCGATTATCCCGCGCTTCTCATCGGTGTGAACGTCGGCGGCACAGGCACGCTCATCGCATCTCTCGCAAGTCTGATCACCTTCCGCGAGTACACGGCACACAATCCGGGGCGTGCAGGTCATTACCTCTTCCAATTCACTCTCTACAACGTGGGATTCGTGGTTGTACTGACCGTACTTTCAATGCTCGTTCTGTAATAACGAAAACGGGTCTCGGGAAATTCCCCGAGGGCCGTTCCTTTATTCCCTCGCACGCAAAAAGTGCGGGGGATTTTTGTGCTCATGTTGTAAAAAATCTGCCGAGAGCATCTCACAAAGCTGCTCTCGATCCGCGGTTTGTACGGCTTTTACGGCATACTCCAGCAAATACCGATACGCGTCGGGCTGAGAGATCTTCTGAAGCGGACGCGAGTCAGTTGCGAGGAGATACTCGGAAAAGCCCGTCCAGAAAGCGAACTGCGAGGGCACGAGCGATGCAAGATACCACAAGGCGTGCGCAAACCGTCCACTCTCGCGGTAACGCTCCAGCACCTCCGCCATACGGGAAAGCATCTGCATCTCCTCATAGGAGATCCATTTGCTTTGCAAAACCGTGTAGGGCGCGCGAGAGAGCGAAACGTAGCCGTATTCCTCTGCGCGCCGTCTCAGCTCCGTTCCGTGCAAAAGCTTGAGGAAGCCGACCTGTAACAGATCGCAGCAAGCATACGCCTCGTCAAAGGATTGCCCAAAGCGCGCGTAATCCTCATACGGAAGCCCCGCGATGAGATCCAGATGCACGTGAATGCTCCCCATCTGATGGATCCTTCGCACCGCCTCAAGCGTCCGTGTGGGAGAAAGATGCCGCGCCACGGCGCGAAGCGTTGGCTCGTGCGTGCTTTGCAAGCCGAATTCCAATTGGATCTTTCCCCGTGGCATTTGCGCAAGGATCGAAAAGCTCTCCTCGTTCAGCCCCGCGGCAGACACCTCAAAATGATAATGCTTGGTAAACCGCTCCGAAAGGAGCGCACGCCAGATCGCATTCGCGCGGTCAACGTCGGCATTGAAGGTGCGATCCACAAATTTGATCACCTTACACGACGCGTGGATCCGCTCGAACTGCATAAGATCCTCAAGCGTTTGCTCCACACTCTTCATACGCAAGCCGCGCGTTGCGGAGGAAAGGCAATAGGCACAGCCGTAAGGACATCCGCGTGAGGATTCGTAATAGAGAATTCCGTCCGTCCCCTCCCCCTCGCGGTACAGGACCCCCTCATCCGCCATCGTTTCGGGGGTCGCGCCGCCTTGCAGGATGCGACCGTGCGACTTGCCGTCACGAATATCTCGACACAGCTCGCGCATTGCCCCCTCTCCCTCGCCGCAGACAATGGCTTCGATCCAATCCATCCCGTCGAAGCGATCGGTATCAAAGGAAACCTCGGGGCCGCCCAACACGATCTTACATTGCGGCAGGAGCGCGTGCAGATCCCGTGCTATGGGAAGAAGCTCCTCAATATTCCAGATATAGCACGAAAAGCCGTAGACGTCGGCACGCGCACGGTAGAGATGCTCTAAAATATGCGACGTACGGTCGCGAAGCGTATGCTCGATCAGCTCCACCGTGTTTCCGTCGGCTTCCAATCCGCGCCGCAGGCAACGGATCGCCAGATTGGTATGCACCCAGGATCCGTTCAGGGCAAACAGTACGACCTTCATACAAGCGCATCCTCCTTTTTTTCATTCCTCCTTATATTGTATCACACCGTCAGCCGTTTTGCAAGGGAAAAAGCGAATCGCAAAAGCGCTTTGTGTATTCCTCCTTCGCGTCAAAATCCATCGCAGCGGTGTAGATACGTTCAAGATCAAAATGTGCCGTCCGCACGCGCCCGAGCGCCTCCATCGCGCCGCCCTTCATCGCCCGCATCATCTGCTCGGCGTGATTGACCCGAGTCTTGATCCGCTTG
>JAZQWH010000091.1:0-17115 GCA_045632205.1 Eubacteriales bacterium | reverse complement strand
CCTGCATTGCTACGACAAAAGCGCAGATGAGGCGATCCTGCCTCCCGTCATCTTTGACAGTGACCGCGAGGCTGTCGGACGGATGCTTGAGCAAGCAATCCGCTCGGGCTGTCACGCACTCACCGTCGGGAATCTCGGTCATCTCTCGCTCGCAAAGGAATTCGCACTCCCTCTGCACGGAGATTTCCGCCTCAACGTCACCAACTGCGAGACGGCACGCGCGCTCACCGAGCTTGGGCTTGAGGAGATCCTCCTTTCCCCCGAGCTTACGCTCCCGCAGATCCGTGACATCGGCGGCAATTCCTCAGTCATCGTATACGGCCGGATCCCGCTGATGACGTTGGAAAAGTGCGTCATCCGTGAGATCGCGGACTGTCGCGCGTGCGATGCGGGAGGTGTCCGCCTGACCGACCGACGCGGCGTCGAATTCCCCGTTCTTCGCGAATGGGAGCATCGAAACGTCATCTGCAACAGCATTCCCACCTGTATGTCCGACCGCGCGGATGAGCTTTTCCGATTTGGTATCTCCAACCGTCATTTCATTTTCACGATCGAAACGCCCGACGAGGTGGATGCCGTGATCGAAGCCTTCGAAAACGGTCTTCCCCTGCCCGAACGGGTCAGACGTCTCTCAAAATAACGCATAAGAAAGGAGCAGACCGCTATGGCACAGACCGCCGCGATCACCGAATTTTCTCCCGTCACGGTTCTCTCGGGAGTGGGCCCTGCACGCGCCGCCGCTTACGAAAAGCTGGGAGTGCGCACGCTGGGAGATCTGATTGCACACTATCCGCGCGCTTACGAAAACCGCGGTGACGTCCGTCTGCTCTCCGAAAGCTATACCGACGGAAAGAGCGCGGTGGTCCTCACCGTTGCAACCGAGCCGCGCACGGTTCGCCTGCGCAGCCGCAAATCCTTCCTCAAGCTTCGCGCCTTTGACGAGAGCGGAAGCTGTGAGATCACCTATTTCAATCAGGACTACCTCAAAAGCAAATTCCCCGTCGGCTCGGTCTTCCGCTTTTTCGGAAAGGTCGAGCGCGTAGGAAAGCGCTATTCGATGTCCTCCCCCGTGGCGGAGGCGTGGAGCGAGAGTGTCGCACTTCCCTCGCTTTGTCCCGTTTACCGAATGTCCGACGGGCTCTCGCAAAAGCAGATCGCCAAGGATATCGCTATGGCGATGGCATTGCTTTCCGTCACCGACGGAAGTGATCCCTTGCCCGAAGCCATTCGGGAAACGCGCCGTCTTTGCACACGTGCGTATGCAAGAAAGAACATTCACGATCCCGAAAATCCGCAAGCGCTTGTAACCGCACGGCGCCGCCTGGTATACGATGAGTTCTTCGAATTCGCGCTCGGCGCGGCGATGACGCATAAGCGCGCCAAGACCGCGGGAGCTCCCGTTTGCAATTGCTCGGAGCTTTCCCCGCTCCTCTCTCAGCTCCCTTACCGTTTAACGGGAGCGCAGGAGCGTGCGATCGGTGACATCCTTTCCGATATGGCAAAGAACGTTCCGATGAGCCGTATGCTGGTTGGTGACGTCGGATGCGGAAAGACCGTTTGCGCCGCCGCCGCAATGCTCGTCGCGGTTCAAAGCGGCAGACAGGCGGCTCTGATGGCGCCTACCGAGATTCTCGCACAGCAGCATTATCACGACATCGAGCCCCTTATGCGTGCCATCGGGATCCGAACCGCTCTGCTCACAGGCTCAACTCCTGCGGCGCAGAAGCGCAAGATCAAGGAAGCACTTGCAGAAGCCGATCCCGCAAAACGAATCGACGTGGTCATCGGTACTCACGCGCTCCTCTCGGACGGCGTGGAATTTTTCGCCCCCGGTCTCGTTGTAACCGACGAGCAGCATCGCTTTGGCGCACGTCAGCGCGCAAGGCTTTCCGAAAAAAGCAGTCACGCCCACCTTCTGGTGATGAGTGCAACCCCCATTCCCCGTTCCCTTGCGCTCGTCCTCTACGGAGATCTTGATATTTCCAAAATTGACGAAATGCCCCCCGGCAGACAGCGCGTGGACACCTTTGCCGTCGATGAAAGCTACCGTGAACGGCTCAATGGCTTTATCGAAAAGCAGATTGACGCGGGAGGGCAGGTCTATATCGTCTGTCCCGCCGTTGAGGAGCAGGAAAACGAAGAGGGTGAAATTTCGCTTGCCGATCTGCTCTCGGACGGCTCTCTGCGAGACCGCCCCGCACCGCTCAAGGCAGCGGTCACCTTTTCCAAGGAGCTTCAGGAGCGCTTTCCTCAATTTGCGGTCGCCTTCCTGCACGGACGGATGAAGAGCAGCGAAAAGGACCGTGTAATGGCAGCCTTTGCGGCAGGCGAGGTACAGATCCTCGTCTCCACAACGGTCATTGAGGTCGGCGTCAACGTTCCCAACGCTTGCTTGATGGTGGTTGAAAATGCCGAACGCTTCGGTCTCTCGCAATTGCATCAGCTTCGCGGTCGCGTGGGACGAGGAACAAGAAAATCCTACTGTATCCTGATGATCGGCGAGGGAGGCGCTTACGGGGAGACCGCCAAGGCGCGGCTTGATACGATGCGTACGACGTATGACGGCTATGCGATCGCCGAGCAGGATCTCGCACAGCGTGGCCCCGGCGACTTTCTCGGCACGTCCGACGGTGCGATCCGTCAAAGCGGCGGACTTTCCTTCCGCCTGGCAGATGCGGGAGAAGATATTTCCATTCTCACCGATGCCACAAGCGATGCACGCGCGTTGCTCCGGACCGATCCCACACTCGCAGATCATCCCCTGCTTGCAAGCGCGGTACAGGCGATGTTTGAAATCGACGCATCTCTGATCAGCTGATAAAAAAATCCCTTGATGGATGTCAAGGGATTTTCTCTTTGTCATATTTATTTCAGGTCAAGCGTCAGCGTCTCACCGGGCTTGATGCAGTAGGGCTTCTTGCAGAAATCAAACCAGACCGTTTTCACGGTTGGATTGTAAACGCGAGTCATATCGACCGACCACACGAGCGAGCGATATGCTTCAACGTATTCATAAATCTCCATATTCGTTGCGTACCACGTATCCGATCTTCCTCCCACGCGCCGGCAGAAGTCCTCAATGATATGCCAGCTATCGTCCGAGCCGAACTCGTAGCTGTGTCCCCACACGTAGAAAAGCATTGGAGGACGGGTGGGCGCGACCTCGGCATCAATAAATTTCTCGATCATCTCGTTCAGTCTCGGAGAGGTATGATGACAGGTTGCGGGCATGCGAAGCCAATCGGTGGGCACGCCAAAGCCGTAATGCGAGACCGTGGTGCGCGCATACGCGACGCCACATACGCGAAGAGCTTCAACAACCTCGTCCGAAACCGCACCGAAGGGATACGCCATCCCTCGCACGATCGTTCCGAATTGCTTTTCGAGAAGCTCGCGATCCTTGATGATCTCATACGCCGCCTGCGCCTGAGGGAGACGGTCGAGATGAGGATGCGTATATGCGTGAAGTGCAACCTCGTGCGGTGTATCCTTATACAGTGCGGTCATCTGATCATAGCGCATCTTAAAGCCGTACTTCTTTTCGGGGGGATTCTCCTCTCCCTCACCAAGATACAAACCGCTGTTGAGATTGAAGGTGCATTTGAATCCGTATCGGTCAAGGATCTGCATAAAACGTGCATCCTCCACCGTGCCGTCGTCGTAGCTCAGTGTCACCGCCTTCGGGCATCCGTTCGGAAATCTCATATTCAGATATTTGGTATGCATAAAAGCACCTCCGGGAAAAGTTTTTTCGGTGTAATTATATCACAGCATTTGTATATTGTCAATCTCTCAATTGCATTTTTGTAATAATTATTCACGATAATTGAATATTTATCACACCGAATATTTCGGTTTTATACAAAAACATAAATCGTTTCTTTTAGCAAGTTGTACAAAATAGAGAAAAAAATAAATAAATAAAAAACATCTTGACATATTCTTTGCAAGGTTGTATAATTATGCACAGTTGTTCCAACACATTCGCATCAAAGGAGAACCACAAAAATGGAAAAGAAATCTATTAAAAAAGTTGTACTCGCATATTCCGGCGGCCTCGATACCTCCATCATCATTCCGTGGCTCAAGGAAAACTATAACAACCCCGAGATCATCGCTGTCTCCGGTAACGTCGGACAGAACGACGAGCTTGAGGGACTTGAGGAAAAGGCACTCAAGACGGGTGCCTCCAAGCTCTACATCGAGGATCTGACCGACGAGTTCGTCGAGGATATGATCATCCCCACCGTTCAGGCAGGCGGTAAGTACGAGGAGTACCTGATGGGTACCGCGCTCGCTCGTCCCATCATCGGTAAGCGTCTTGCAGAGATCGCGATCGCCGAGGGTGCAGACGCGATCTGCCACGGCTGCACGGGTAAGGGTAACGACCAGGTTCGCTTCGAGCTTGCGATCAAGGCATTTGCTCCCGGTATGAAGATCATCGCTCCCTGGCGTGAGTGGGACATCAAGTCCCGCGACGAGGAGATCGATTACGCAGAGGCACACAACGTTCCTCTCAAGATCAGCCGTGAGACCAACTATTCCAAGGACAAAAATATGTGGCATCTCTCTCACGAGGGACTTGACCTTGAGGACGCAGGCAACGAGCCTCTCTACGAAAAGCCCGGCTTCCTGGAAATGGGCGTTTCCCCCCTTCAGGCACCCGATACCCCCACCTACCTCACCCTTGATTTCGAGGCAGGACGTCCCGTCGCTCTCAACGATGAAAAGATGAGCGCGAAGGAGATCATCCTCAAGCTCAACGAGCTTGGCGGTGCAAACGGCATCGGTCTGCTCGATATCGTCGAGAACCGCCTTGTCGGTATGAAGTGCCGCGGCGTTTACGAGACTCCCGGCGGAGCGATCCTCTATGCGGCTCACGAGTATCTCGAGTCTCTCTGTCTCGACAAAATGACGATGCACAAGAAGCAGGAGCTTGCAGTTACCTTCGGCGAACTCCTCTACAACGGTCAGTGGTACACCCCTCTCCGCGAGGCACTCTCCGCATTCGTTGAGAAGACGCAGGAGCACGTTACGGGTAAGGTCAAGCTCAAGCTCTACAAGGGCAACATCATCAAGGCAGGTGCTTGGAGCGATTGGTCTCTCTATTCCGAGGAGATCGCTACCTTCGGTGAGGATCACACCTACAACCAGGCAGACAGTGCAGGATTCATCAATCTCTGGGGTCTCCCCATCTCCGTTCAGGCACAGGTGCTTGCAAAAAATACAAAGAAATAATATTTTAGACAAAGAATTAGTTTCATTCTAAAATATTGATCAAAAAGGGCTGTTGTAGGGCGAAAATCCTTGCAACAGCCTCTATGTAGTAATAATAGAAAGGGATTTTTTGATAATATGGAAAAAATGTGGGCAGGAAGAACCGAGGGCGCCCTCTCCCGTGAGGCAGACGACTTCAATTCTTCCATTCATTTCGATTCCAGAATGTACAAGCAGGATATTACAGGCTCGATGGCTCACGCGACGATGCTCGCCGCCTGCGGTATTCTGACCGATACCGATCGCGATACCATTCTTGACGGACTTCAAGGCATTCTGAACGACATTGACAGCGGCGCGCTTCCCATTGATCCCGATGCAGAGGACATTCATATGTTTGTGGAGGCAGAGCTGACCCGTCGCATTGGAGATACAGGCAAAAAGCTTCACACCGCGCGCAGCCGTAACGACCAGGTTGCCCTCGACGTGCGCCTTTATCTGCGCGATGAGATTGCCGAGATCCGTTCTCTTCTCCGCGATCTGATCGACGCCGTTTGCGAGCAAGCAAAGGCTAACCGCGATGCGATCATGCCGGGATACACCCATCTCCAGCGCGCACAGCCCATCACCTTTGCGCAGCAGCTCCTCGCGTATGCAATGATGCTCCGCCGTGATGACGGCAGACTTGCGGACACCTCTGCGCGTATGAATTATTCTCCGCTCGGCTCCTGCGCGCTTGCCGGAACCACCTATCCAACCGACCGCTATATGGTTGCAAAGGCACTTGGATTTGACGGAATTACCGAAAACAGCCTTGACGGCGTTTCCGACCGCGACTTCTGCGTGGAGCTTCTCTCCTCGCTTTCGCTGATTATGACGCATCTCTCGCGTTTTTCCGAGGAGATCATCCTTTGGTCGAGCTGGGAATTCCGCTTTGTAGAGCTGGACGATGCCTACACCACAGGCTCTTCGATCATGCCGCAAAAGAAAAACTCGGATATGGCAGAGCTTGTCCGCGGAAAAACAGGTCGCGTTTACGGTGATCTGATGGCAATGCTCACCATTCTCAAGGGGTTACCCTTGGCTTACAACAAGGATATGCAGGAGGACAAGGAGACTGTATTCGACGCAGTCGATACCGTCAAGAAGTGTCTGCGCGTATTTGCGCCCATGATCCGAACCATGCGCTCCAAGAAGGAGAATATGTATGCGGCGGCACAAAAGGGCTTCCTCAACGCCACCGACCTTGCCGACTATCTTGTGCGTGAGGGAATGCCCTTCCGTACCGCTTATAAGATCGTTGGAAAGCTGGTTGCACAGTGCATTGCGGAGAACAAAACGCTCGAAACGCTCACGCTCGATGAATACCGCGTCCATTCCGATCTCTTCCACGAGGATCTTTTTGAGGAGATCTCTCTTGAAACCTGTGTCAAAAAGCGCATTTCCGCAGGAAGCACGGGACCCGAATCGGTCGAGGAGCAGATCCGCTCGGTCGAGGCATTCCTCAAAGCATAATCAAGCAAAAAGGAGTTTCAGTTATGAAACTCCTTTTTTACGTCTCTGACTTTTTATTCTGTTGTAAATCGGAATATATAATATATTCCAATAAAATTGTACGATATTCTATTTTCAATCTTTGAAATCTGTGCTATAATCAATATAAATATAATCGAGAAAAAATCAGCAAAACCATTTTCGGAGGTAGCTTATGTACCGTCTTTCCGTCCCGATCAGTATCCAAATCTTAACCGAAGAAAACCGTGGTGCCTACCACGAGACCTTCCAAAAATGCGGTGTTGACCGTGTTTTTCTCTGTTGTCTCGATCCGCTCCATAAGCCTAAATGCATCCTGCACACCAATCCCGAGCACGTGCGCACATCCATTGCCTATTTCAAGGAAAAGGGCTACGAGGTTGGCGTTTGGGTGGACGGATTTGGGCACGGTGCAGCGCTCGCGCACGAAATGAACGATTCGGACGAGTCTGTAAAATTCACGCGCAACGAGGATATCCGTGGGCAGGTCACCGAGGCGATCTGTCCGCTTGACAAGGCTTATCAGGCTTGCTACTGCCAGGCGCTCACCAAGCTGGCACAGATGCACCCTGACATCATTATGATCGACGATGACTACCGTCTCGGCATTCTCAAAACGAAGGGGATGACCTGCGCATGTCCTCTGCATCTGAAGAATTTTTATCGGGAGATCGGTGAGGAGATCCCGCGCGACCGTCTTGAAAAGCTGATCCTTACAGGCAATGGAAACCGTTACCGAGATGCCTGGATGCGCGTGCAAGGCAATTCTCTGCTGGAATTCGCAAGGGTGATCCGCAAGGCGGTTGACAGCGTCGATCCCTCGATCCGTATGAGCATCTGCGCCTGCGTCGATACCTGGGATCTTGACGGAACCGATTGCATTGAGATTGCGAAGACGCTTGCGGGAGGCACCGCTCCCTATCTTCGCACCATCGGCAAGCCCTACACGAGCAATCGTATTGCAGATGCCGTAGAAAACACGCGTATGCAGGCAAAATGGTGCCGCGATGCAGGCGTTGAGGTCTTCTCGGAGGGCGACGTTTACCCCCGTCCCCGCTTCAATATTCCCGCGCGCCGTTTGGAATTGTTTGATCTTGCATTGATCGCAACCAATGAGATCGACGGCATCCTCAAATATATGTTCGATTACAACCAGCCCATTACCTATGAAACGGGCTACACCGAGCGCCACGCGCGCAACGCAGACGCGAGACGGGAATTTGAAGAAATTTTTGCAAGCAAAAAAGCAACGGGCGTATACGTATTTGAAAAGCTTCACAAGCTTGCCGACGCGGTTTTGCCTGAGGAAATCGACGAAGCTACCGCGCTCGATCTCGCATACTTCTGCAATAGCCGCGCTCAAAAAATGCTGACGGAGAACGCGATCCCGACGGTTTATGAGCCCTCCGACCGCTTCCCCTGCGCGGTATTTGGAGAAAATGCCCGTCATATCCATCCCGATCTGCTCCGAAACGGTGCGATCCTTGACAGCCGTGCCGCAGAGATCCTTGCCGAGCGCGGAATCGACACCGGCCTTCTTTCCGCAGATCCGACAAATCCTCGCGGCGAATCCTTCACCCGATTTGCTCAAACCGTTCTTCCCCTGCAGGGGCTTGCGTTCCGAAAGCTTGCCTGCAAGCCCACCGCAACCGTTCTCTCGCGCTACCTCCCCGAGAACGCGCCTGCATCCTACCTCTATGAAAACCAAAGCGGACAACGTTTTTACGTTCTTGGCTACGACAGCTACGCGATCGGACACCGCAAAGCAAGCTGCCCCAATTATTTCAACAATTACTACCGTAACGAGCAACTTCCCGCACTGATCGAATGGCTCTGCGGAAGCACGCTCCCCGCAATCTGCACGGGGCATCCCTTCCTCTATATGATCGCATCCGAGGACGCAGAGAAAAAATCGTTCTCTGTCGCGCTCTTCAACCCCTTTGAGGACGAGGCGATCACCCCCACGGTCAAGCTCTCCCACGCCTACCGATCCGCGCGCTTCGTGCATTGCAACGGAACGCTGAACGGTGATACCGTAACTCTTTCCGACATCGAACCGTTTGGCTTTGCCGCATTCGAGGTATATTGAAAAAAGCAAGGAAAGAAGTGTCGGGGAGGTGACTTCTTGCAAGAAGTCACCTCCCCGAACCCCTCCCACCTTCAAGAACCTCTATAAAAAATCTTTATAGCAGCCGCACAGATAGCAAAAAACGAGCCAACCCTTATGGACTGTACTCTAAAGGACAGTTTTTAAATCCAACAGGAAATAGCACCCACCAACAGGAAAAGGACAGAGAATGTTTTTACACTCTCTGTCCTTTTTTCTTGACAAGCACTGCATTTGTGGTCACAAATGCATATAGTGAAATATTTTGCCTTGCAAAATGTGAAATAATGTTCTGTCGAACATTGTGAAATATCTCGCGCCGCCTGCGGCTTTGCTCAATGTGAAATGAAATAAATCCCCTCACGCCCGCAGGCATTTCACTCGCTGAAAGCGAATTTCACGCACAAAGTGCATTTCACAAATCCCGTAAGGGATTTATTTCGTTGCGCAGTGTCCTTAAGGGCACTGCGCATATCGGTTGGCTCGTTTTCTTAAAAATTCAATCAAATCAATTCACCGAGGTAATACTTCTTCTTACCGCGACGAATGACGATATATTTACCGCCAAGAGCGACGTCTGCGGTGATCATTGCGTTCATATCCTTGATCTGCTCGCCGTTCAAGGTAAGCGATCCGTTGGAAAGGAACTCGCGCGCCTCACGCTTGGAGGAGCAGATCTTGCTCTCTACCAGAACGTCAAGAATTGCGCCGCCTGCCGTCGTGAAGTGCGGAACGTCCTTAAGTCCTGCAAGCAGATCCTTGACGGGGATCTCCTTGATCTGTCCTGCAAAGAGCAGCTCACTGATCTTCACAGCACCCTCGTATGCACCCTCGCCATGGAGATCGTTCAAAATCTCGCGTGCAAGCGTCTTCTGCGCAAGTCTCTTTTCGGGTGCGGCGTTATGCTCCTCTGCGATCGCCTCGATCTCCTCGCGGGAGAGGAAGGTGAGTCGCTTGAGGTATTCGATGACCATACTGTCCTCGGAATTGAGGAGGAACTGATAAAGCTCATAAGAGCTGGTCTTGTTCTTATCAAGCCAAACGGCGTTGCCCTCACTCTTACCGAACTTGTTGCCGTGAGAATCGGTGACAAGCGGCATCGTGAACGCATAAACCTCATCGCCCGTGGTCTTGCGGATCAGCTCGATACCCGTGGTGATATTACCCCACTGGTCGGAGCCCGCAACCTGCAGGTCAACGCCCTTGTTCTCGTGCAGGTACTTGAAATCCAGACCCTGAATGAGCATATAGGAGAACTCGGCGTAGGAAATTCCGCTCTCCATCTGACGGCGGATGAGATCCTTGCTGAGCATATATCCGACGTTGATATACTTACCGTAATCACGGAAGAACTCCACAACGTTGATATCCTTTACCCAATCGTAGTTATTTACGACCTCATAAGGGAACAGTCCCTGCAGCTGCTTTTTGAGGCACTCGTAGTTGTGCAGGATCTCGTCGCGGTTGGAAAGCTTACGCTCAACCGTTCCGCGGGGGTCACCGATGAGTCCCGTTGCAACACCGACAAGCAGGTAGGGGGTATGTCCCGCAGCGGCGAGGCGGCGCGTGATCAGGAAAGAGGAATAGTGACCAAGATGCAGACTGTCTGCCGTGGGGTCGGTTCCAATATAGAATTTCAAGCCTCCCGCATTGAGCTTATCTACAAGCTTCGGATCGGAAATATCCTGAATCAGGCCTCTCCATTTTAAATCCTCGTAAAGTGTCATAAAATTATATCTCCTGTTTTTCGTATTATTCTTTGGTCGGGAACCACGCGCCCATATCGGTCTTGTAGTCCTTGCCTGCGGATGCGTAATCAACCACGCGCAGGCGGCTTCCGTCCTCGCATCCGATCGAAAGAGCGGAATAGTAGCGATCGATCTCATCGATCTCGATGTCCTTGACGTCGGTCAGTCTGCCCTCTGCATCTGCGAGCGGCTTAAAGACTGCAAACGGATCCTCGGAAAGCTCACCCGTAACGGCATAAACGACGGGGCCTCTCTGAATTGCGCGCATCTTATCCTCGTCTGCCGCACCTGCGGGAGGTGTGACAAGGTAGGTCGTATCATCCAGCTCAAGCACCAGCGTATCTCCGCTCTTCCAGGTACGGTTGATGGAATTGTAGCCGTTGACGATCGCAACAGCCTCACCGTTGAGCGTGAGCGTATGCTTACGGCTCCAAGCAGGCACGCGGATCGCGATCGCAAACGCCTCGTCGGCATCCAGTGCAAGCGACATCTCCACGCGATTGCCGTAGGGATATGCGGTCTTCTGCGCAAGGGTCGCGGTCTTTCCGCCCTTAGTGGTAAAGGTGGAGGAGCCGTTGTAATACGCATTGACCACAATTCCGTCGTCATTCTGCATCAATGCGAACTGAGGCATCATACCGATACCTGCAGATCCGATGCATGCGCAGCAGCCATAGAAGCTGCCGTCATACATAACCTGGAATCCGCCAACCTGACGTCCGCGCTTGGAAACGGTCGAGGGGCTATAGCTATCGAAGGGAAGCACGTCCACAACAGGGGTCTTTTCGGGATCTACGGTAGGAATCTCCTTGATGTTGAGTGCGCCGTTATACGCGTTGTAGAAGGCACGCTCGACGTGATCCGCAAAGGTGACGTCGCCCGTAAGGCGAAGCATCTGACGGAAGAACTTCATCAGCGTAACGGTTACGCAGGTCTCCTGCACGATCTTGGGATTTGTGCGGTCGGTCTGGCGCAGGGAGGAATTGTCAAATCTCTCATCCCAGCATCCCGAGCTTCCGATGATCGTCATATCACTGTTGAGCAGACGGTAGGAATAGTTGCGAAGCATCGTCAGATAACGCTCGTTCTTGGTCACGCGGTAGTATTCCGCAAGTCCCTCAAAGCAAGAGGTTACCTCATATGCCTTGAACACGCTGTACTGATAAGGATCCAATTCATTCTCAAACGCCTCGCGGAAGATAGGCGCGATCCCGTTCTCGCAGATTCCGACGATGTAGGTCGCAAAATCAAAGAATCTTTGCTCACCCGTTGCGTTATAAAGACGGACGATAGGCTCCAGAAGCGAGCAGGAGTTAATGCCCTTCCAGTTGCGCGACGCATCGGAAATGCAGATCTTGCCTTCCCCGTCTCCGATCCTTGCCATGATCGCGTCTGCCTGGCGGATCTGAGATTCCAGAAGTGCTGCCTTGAGCGCCTCATCCTTGCAAACCTCAGAGAAATACTGCATACCGAGGAGAACGTACTTTCTGCCCCAGATATCCCAGCTGGTAAATTCCTGCTCAAGCGTATACGAGGAAATTCTGCCCAGGTCGTCCTGACGCTTCAGAATATCACGCGCGGTCTTCTCAAGCACCTCATAGAGTGCTTCATTCTTCGTGCAATCATATACCCACGCCGCACCGCGCATCATCTTGCCCCAATACTCACATCTCCATCCGCTGTAAACCGGATGAACGTTATCCATACCGGGCTGGAACTGCTCCACAAACTTTGCCCAACGTGCAGGATCCATCAGCTGTTTATCGGTTACGAAATCAAAAACGTCCTTCATCACGCCGCCGATCTCGTACTTCGCATCCAAAGCATAAATCTTATCCATCATGGTTGTCACTTCCTTTCGGTTGCTTGGTAATATTACCTCTTTTTATTATAGCTTATAAAAAATATTTTGGCAAGTCCTTTTTGAAAAATAATCAAAATATTTCCTTATAAAGCAAGGAGAAGAGCGTTTACGCAACGCCCTTCCCCATTTTTTGATTTTTATTCCTTGATTGCAAACCAAGCGCAGAATTCGTTCTTGGAGGTGTAATCTCTGCCTGCCGATGCGTAATCCACAACGCGGAGTCTCTTACCGTCCGCACAGCCGATGGAAAGCGCGGAATACGCCTCGGGGATCTCGTCTACGCGAATCTCCTCAACGTCGGTCAATCTACCGTCCGCATCCACCAAAGGCTCGTAAATTGCAAGCGGATCCTCGCCAAGCTCGCCCGAAACCGCGTAAACGACCGCACCGCGCACGATCGCACGCATCTTGTCCTCATCCACAGCACCTGCAGGAGGTGTGACAAGATATGCCGCGTCATCCAATTCAAGCACAAGCGTATCACCCTGCTTCCACGTCCGGCGAACCGTATTGTAGCCGTTTGCGACCTCAACAGCCTTTCCGTTGACGGTCAGCGTATGCTTGCGGCTCCAATCGGGTACGCGGAGCGTAATTGCAAACGCCTCGTCGCGCTCCAGATCCAACGTCATCTCTACGCGATTGCCGTAGGGATATGCGGTCTTTTGCGAAAGGGTTGCGGTCTGTCCGCCAAGGGTTGCAAAGGTAGCCGCGCCCTCGTAATAAACGTTGAGCACGATGCCGTTTTCATCCTTCATCAGTGCAAATTCGGGCATCATACCGACACCTGCAGCACCGATGCAAGCGCAACAGCCGTAGAAGCTATTGTCGCGCATGATCTTAAATCCGCCAACCTTGCGGCCTCTTCCGCCTGCCGTAAGCGGGCTGTAGCTATCGAACGGAAGCACGCAACGCTCGGGGGTCTTATCGGAAACGGTTTCGATCTCCTTGGTGTTCATTGCACCCATATATGCGTTGTAGAACGCACGCTCAATGGTATCCGCATACATAGCGTCGCCCGACAGACGAAGCACCTGACGGAGGAACTTCATCAAGGTAACGGTCACGCAGGTCTCTTGCATAATTCCCTTGAGAGAACGGTCGGTCTGACGGATCGCAGAGTGGTCAAACAGCTCGTGCGTGCATCCGCAGCAGCCGATCACAGTCACGTCGCTTGCAAGAAGTCTCTTTGCGAAATTGATGACCGCCGTGCGGTAGCGCTCGTTTTTCGTCACGCGGTAATACTCCGCAAGTCCCTCAAAGCAGGACATCGTCTCGTATGCCTTCACAACGGTGAACTCGTACGGATCGAGCTGATCCTCAAACGCCTCCTTGAAGATGGGAGCAATTCCGCTCTCACAGATCTCAACGACGTATGCCGCAAAATCAAGGAATCTCTGCTCGCCCGTTTCGTTATAAAGGCGAACGATCGGCTCCAGCACCGAGCAGGAGTTGATACCCTTCCAATGGCGGGACGCCTCGGAAATGCACTTCTTGCCCTCTCCGTCGCCGATTTTTGCGATCAGCGCATCTGCCTGGCGGATCTGCGATGCAAGCAGCTCTGCCTTGAGCGCCTCATCGGGGCAGATCTCGGAGAAATACTGCATACCGAGCAGAATGTACTTTCTTCCCCAAATGTCCCATCCGTCAAGCTCGGTCTCCACGTTGTAGGAGGAAATACGACCAAGCTCATCCTGTCGGGTGAGAATATCGCGCACAGTTGCTTCCATTACGTCATAAAGCGCCTGATCACGGGTGCAAGCGTAGACCCACGCCGCGCCGCGCATCATCTTACCCCAATACTCACATCTCCAGCCGCGATCGGGATCATCCACACCGCCCTGGAACTGCGCAACGAACTTCGCCCAAAGCACGGGATCCATCAGCTGTTTATCGCGTACAAAATCAAATACATCCTTTAAAACACCGTCAATGCGGTATTTTGCATCAAGTGCAAAAATCTTATCCATCTTGAATTTTCATCCTTTCCGGTTGGTTTATCCACACCTGCTTTTATTATAACTGATAAAGAATATTTTGGCAAGTCCTTTTTGAATATTTTAAAAAGAAAAAGGGTGTTCCTTGACACCCTTTTTTCAAAAAATCCGAATCAACCAAGCCACTCGTAGAACTTTCTGCGGTTTGCAGCCTGACGTCTTGCCTTCGTAACCTTGCCTGCACCGATTACAACAGCGGTAGCGGTTGCGGCAGCGGCAACGGTTGCGATCGTAGCCTTGTTTTCCTTAACGGTTACAACAGCCTTATCCACGATCTTGTCAACCTTCTCACCAAGCTCTGCGGGAAGCTTCTCGCGAACCTTCTCGATTGCGGCGGGATACTTGAAGGAAAGTCCTGCCTCCTCCGCGCACTCGCACTCACATTCACCCTCGCACTCACACTCACATGCGGGAGCAGCCTCTTCCTTTGCGGGAAGAACGTCGTCTGCTGCAAGATAATCGCACTGATCCGCGAGCGGGCAGGTTGCGCAGCACTCAGCCGAGCACTCGTTCTCATCCGCAACACCCTCGACCTCCTCGCCGACCATATCGTTGCGACGGTCGATCGCGTTTGCTCTGAGATTGAGCAGAACGCCAACGAGAACAAATACGAACATCACTGCAACGTCAATAATGATGTACAGCCACTCAAAAGGAAGGTTCATAACCTCGGGCAAGCTGAGAATGCAGTAACCTGCACAGCCAACGAGACACGCGATCAGACCGATACAGCTAATGAGTTTTGCAGCCGTACGGAGCTTCATGGATTTATACATGGCAAATTCCTCCGTGATTTCATTTCTTCATAGTATATCATACCACGAAAACCGCGGTATGTCAACAGCTCCGGCAAATTTTTTCCGTATTTTTAAATATTTTTATTCAAATCAGTTCCCTGCCAGAGCAAACACGACGTGCTCGATCGCCTCCAGATCCTTGATGCGCTCGTCAACCGTGTGCTTTCGCGGAATTTTGATCAATGCCTCGAGTCCGACGTTTCCGTGCGTTGCACTTCTGGGAGGCGTGATCTGGATCTCGACCGCACCGTAGCTCGATTGGATCCGTTCACGAACAGAGGAGATCGCCTCCACGCCGTCCATCTCGATGTAAACGAACAGTCTCAGCCGCTTCACGTTCACCTTGGACTCAAGCTGACCGACGACGGTAAACGAAAAAACGACGATCGCAGTCGTTACAATTGCACCGAGATAAAAGCCGATACCGATTGCAAGACCGATCACCGCGGTTGCCCAAAGACCCGCCGCAGTGGTAAGTCCCTGAATCTGAGAGCTTCCCTTCTTGAGCATAATAATTCCCGCGCCGAGGAAGCCGACGCCACTGATAACCTGCGCACCGACGCGAAGCGGATCCGCCCACGTCACCCCCAAAACCTCGATATTATAGACGCCGAGCAAGGTAGTCAGCACCGCGCCGATACAGACGAGCATATGCGTGCGCATACCCGCCGCGCGACCGTGCAAGCCGCGCTCCAATCCGATCACGCCGCCTGCAATTGCGGCAAGAGCAATGCGGATCAGCACCGTGATCCAATTAAAATCCATCAAAAAAGACAGTATCTCTTCCATAACAAAATCTCCTTAACCGATATATCCTTACTATTTTTAATCCTCAAACACGTCATACGCCTTGAGCATATATTCCCCCATTTTATAAAGCGCCGTATTTACCGCAATCCAGACCTCCATCGGCATTACGGAAAGTCGGCTTTGTATTTCTCCGTTATAAACGAACGGCTCACACTCCGAAACGGCAGGTGCCTTGACCTCAAAATTGAAGGTTCCTTGATAATCAATATCCTTAAGGCCCTGCAACACCGCATCCCAATTGACCGACGCGGGAGACGCAAAGCAAGGCAACGTGTGCATATCCATCCGCAGGTGCTTGTAGGGATCCGCAATGTAACCGCAATTGTCGTGCGCGTGAATCGCCATCAGCTTCTCTCCAAGCGTTACGATCGATTGATACTGATTGCAATCCTTTTGGAAAAAATGATTTGCGTGTCCGATATCCCAACACGCGCCGAAGGAGGAATGCCCGATGCGGTCGATCATCTCGCGCAGATCGGTGCCGTTCCAAAGGTAATAAGGATCTGCATAATTCCCGATGTTTTCCACCAGAACAGATACCCCCGTTTCCTCCGCACAGGGGATCAGTGCCCGATAAAACGCCACGTTTCTGTCAAAAAACTCCTCTCGCGTATTTTCCTTGATTGCGCCCGGGTGGACAACCACGCAAGGAATTCCGAGAAATTGACAAAACGAAAGCGCTTTGATCGACGACTCCAACGCTTCCCTCCCGTGCTTCAACGGATTGATGCCGGGAGCGTGCGCCATAGTTGCCTGCAGGTCTGCTTCCGCCAGCATCGCCTTCAAGTCCTTCGCGTTCTGCTTGACGTCGCCCTCCAGGTAGACAGGCAAAATATCAAGATCAATATAGGTAAATCCGCAGGCACGGATCGCTCGCAGTGTCTCGAGCTGTGTTTTTCCGAATTTCAAGTACTGATTGGAAGAAAAATTGGAAAGTGAAAGTTTCATATTCAAGCCTCCTTTCCCACACAAGGCAATTATACCACCGTTTGAAGAAAAAAACAAGAACTCATTTCATTTTTCCGCAAAAACAAACGCGTGGAGG
>JAZQWH010000090.1:0-24364 GCA_045632205.1 Eubacteriales bacterium | reverse complement strand
GGTCCAAACCTTGTATCCTGTCTTCTTGTAGATTTCCGGCGGGATAAGCATTGCGAGGTTGGTCTTTCCGCATGCGGAGGGGAATGCTGCGGAGATATATTTGACTTCGCCCTGAGGGTTCTCAAGACCGAGGATGAGCATATGCTCAGCCATCCAGCCTTCCTTGCGGCCGAGGTAGGATGCGATACGGAGTGCAAAGCACTTCTTACCCAGGAGAACGTTTCCGCCGTAGCCCGAGTTGACGGACCACATGGTGTTGTCCTCGGGGTAGTGGCAAATGTAGCGCTTCTCCTCGTCGCAATCTGCAACTGCGTGCAGACCCTTGACGAAATCAGCGGAATCGCCGAGCGCGTCGATGACGTTCTTGCCAACGCGGGTCATGATGAGCATATTGAGAACGACGTAGATAGAGTCGGTCAGCTCGATACCGATCTTTGCAAAGTCGGAGCCGACAACGCCCATGGAGTAGGGAATGACGTACATCGTCTTGCCCTTGTAGGAGCCTGCGTAGAGCTTGGAAAGCTTCTCGTAGCATTCCTTGGGATCCATCCAGTTGTTGATGTTGCCTGCATCCTCCTTGGTGCGGGTGCAGATGAAGGTTCTGCCCTCAACGCGTGCAACGTCGTTGACTGCGGTTCTGTGGAGGTAGCAGTTGGGGTATTCCTTCTCGTTGAGACGGATGAGCTCGCCCGTCTTGCAAGCCTCGGCACGGAGCGCTTCAGTCTGCTCCTCGCTGCCGTCGATCCAGACGATGTCCTTGGGCTGAACCATATCAGCCATGGACTTGATCCAATCGAGTACGTACTTGTTGTTGGTCATGTCGAAAACTCCTTTTTTATAGTAGTATTTTTTTTAACACAGCTTTATCGGTAACAAACTACCTTGTCACCCATCATATATTTTACTACCTTTTTCCTTGTTTTTCAATGCTATTTTGAAAAGGTTACGATTTGTTCATAATTTCAGAAAAACATTGTAGGAATGGATAAAAAAGAGACTTTGTTAAATAAATAACTATGCAAAAAGACGGCTTTTTTGCAAGTCTGAAGAGTGGATTATGCAAAAAAGAGTAGAGGGGGGCAGGTTCACGGGAGGATTTTTGCTTTTTTTGAAAATGATTTTCTGTATTTGGTTGACAAATTGCGGCGCTTGTGATATAATGTGTTCCGCAAAAGCAAACCTTGAAAAAAGACGGAGAGAAGAACGAATGGATAGGGAATTAATCGGTCAGCTGTTTGGAATTCTGGCAATGCTGCTCACCTTTATTTGCTATCAGACCAATTCCAAGCGGACCCTGCTGGTCTTGCTTTGTTTGGCAACGCTTTGCAACGGCACAAGCTACCTGGTGCTTGGTGCAACGTCGGGATTCCTTTTGAATCTCATATGCATCGCAAGAAATATCGTGTTTTACTTCTTTAAGGAGGGGACGAGAAAAAATCTCGTTGCGGCGATCTGCTTTTCAGTAGCGATCGTTGGGTGCGGCGCGCTCTCCTGGCAGGGGCCACTGACACTGATGATCCTTGTGCCCCTTGCGGTGAACACGATCTTTCTCTCCTTTGGAAAGCCTCAGCTTCTTCGATTCAGTATTTTCTATACATCCACGTCGATCCTGATCTACGATCTGTGCGTGCATTCGTACGGTGGAGCCGCGAATGAAGCGGTTGCCCTCATCTCTGCGATCGTGGGAGTTATTCGCTACAATCAAGCGAGAAAACGGCGCTCCGATGAAAAAAGTGCATAAAAGAAAGAAGAGTTAGTTGTTGCAAACTGACTCTTCTTTTTTTACTTTAAAAGCTATAAAAATAACAAAAAATATCGCAAAACGCCGCTAAAACAAGCAAAACGAGAGGTTAGCAAAGAGCAACCTCTCGTTTTTTTTCATTTTTTCTTGATTTTGTTGATGAGAATATAGGCGAGAATGAGCAAAATGACCGTTCCGCCGAGGATGGTGAACATAATCGGCTCGCTCACGCGGGTATCGAAGAAATATACGTTGCAATCCACACTGTCGCGCAGGGAATCGATTGCCGCCGTCGGTACACCCACATTGGAAAGCTCTGCCAGAACACCGCGCAGGGAATGGGTTCTCAAGAGCGCCGTGCCGTAGGTTCCGGGGAGGAAGGAAAGTGCCGTTTGCAGACCCTCGCCAAAGCTCGAAATGGGCATATACGCGCCGCAAATAAATCCGTAGCAGGAGCTTACGATCGATCCGACCGCGGAGATCTGTCCTTGCGAGGAGAGAAAATAGTTGATGATCGAGGAGAATGCGGTTCCGAACATCACGAGCAGGAAAACGTCAGCTAAAATGAGCAGAACGTCTCCGAAGCTCAGATACCAACCGATCTGTGAGAGATAGATGCATCCTGCCGCAACCGTAACAAGGCAGATGAGGAGGGTGCAAATTGCGCTTGCGAGATAATAGCTGATCGCCATAGCGGAGCGCTTGACGGGGGTGACGTCAAGGTCGCTTCTCGCGCCGCTTACCTTGTCCTGCACCATCAGCAGATTCGAGCAAAATGCAACGGTCACGCAGGAGACGGCAAGCAGGGAGGAGAAGAGCTGACCGCCCACCAATGCGTTCATCAGTTCGTCCGAAATCAGAATTCCTGCGGGAAGGGAGGATGCAAAGGCGTCACGGTAGACGTTTGCGAGGAATGTGGCGTAGAGAACGAGCAGGATCAGAGGGGTGATCATAGAAGTGAAGAACATCCCCTTATCCTTGAAGAAAAGCTTGACGTTGCGACGTGTCAGAAGGGATACCGTCTTCATTTTTCGTCACCTCCTATCAGGGATTTTCCCGTGACGTTGAGGAAAACGTCATCCATTTTTCCCTTTGTGATCTCATAGTCAACGAAGAGCGCGGGGTGCTTTTGGATCATTTCGGTTGCGATCGCGGTGTTCGGGATCGCAATACGGCAAACCGAGCCGATCGTTTCAACGGGGTAGCCCAGGGGCGCAAGTGCGCTCGGAGTGGTGTGGTAAAAGGTGATAAAATCACCCGAATAGGCGTTTTTGAGGTCGATCGGCGTGCCCTTTGCGGCAATTTTTCCGCTATCGAGGATCACGATATCATCCGCGTCCGCCGCTTCCTCCATATAATGCGTGGTGAGGAAAACGGTCATTCCTTTCTCGCGGCGCAGGCTGGAAATTGCGTTCCACAAAAGCTTTCTTGTTTGCGGATCAAGCCCGGTCGTCGGCTCATCGAGAATGAGGATCTTGGGAGAATGGAGCAGCGCGCGCGCAATGTCGATTCGTCTGCGCTGACCTCCCGAGAGCTTTCCGACGGGGCGGCGAAGCAGCGGCTCAAGAGCAAGCAGATCGCTGATCTCGTGAAGTCTTGCCTGAAATTCTGCCCCCGTAATTCCGTAGAGCGCCGCACGGCTTTCGAGATTGTCGTAGACCGAAAGGGGCTTATCGAGCACAGAGCTTTGGAACACTACTCCGATCTCGCGCTTAATGCGATCGGGGTTCCGCGCAACGTCTATTCCGTCAATGAAAACCTCTCCGTCGTCCTTTTTCAGTTGACCGCAGAGGATGGAGATGGTTGTGCTTTTGCCTGCTCCGTTGAGTCCGAGGAATGCGAACAACTCGCCCTCGCGCACCTCAAATGAGATATTCTGTACGGCGTGCACGTCACCAAAGCTCTTTTTGAGATTTTTGATTTCAATGATAGGTCTCATGTTCTCTCCTTTTTTTGATTGATATCACAATGATATCATAAAGAATGGAGTTTGTCAATAGAAAAATGAAAAAAAGGCGTTTTTGTAGTTTTTTGATCAACATATTAAAACAAGAACTAATCTCATTCTAAATAAATCGACAAATAGAAGGAGCTCCGTAGCAGACCTTGCTGCAACGGAGCTCTCTCTATGTTACCTTATAGACAGATCAGAGACGAATGAAAGCTGGGTTGAAATTATTTAATCTCAACGGTTGCGCCTGCCTCGGTGAGAGCAGCCTTAACCTTCTCAGCCTCGTCCTTGGAAACGCCTTCCTTAACGGTCTTAGGAGCGCCCTCAACGAGATCCTTAGCGTCCTTCAGGCCGAGACCGGTGATCTCACGAACAGCCTTGATAACGTTGAGCTTGTTCGCGCCGAAGCTTGCAAGGATAACGTCGAACTCGGTCTTCTCCTCTGCTGCGGGAGCTGCTGCACCTGCAACTGCAACTGCGCCAACGGGAGCTGCTGCGGAAACGCCGAACTCTTCCTCAACTGCCTTTACGAGGTCGTTGAGTTCCAAAATGGTGAGAGACTTGATCTCTTCGAGAATGTTAGTAATCTTTTCGGATGCCATTTTTAATACCTCCAAAATAATATGAATTTTTTTTGATTTGTTTTATGCAGGAATCTTATCCTGCGAGTGGCGGGGTGAGGATGCAGAAATTATGCTTCTGCAGGAGCCTCTGCTCCGTCTTCCTTTTCGGTGATTGCTTTGATCGCATATGCGAACTTGTAAAGCGGGGACTGGATGGAGCCCAACAGCTTTGCAACGAGGATCTCCTTGCTGGGAATTTCAGCAAGCTCGTTAACCGTCTTGGCGTCGATCACTGCGCCGTCTACGTAGCCTGCGAGAATGTTAAAGGACTCAACCTTCTCTGCATAGCCCTTGAGAACCTTCGCTGCAACGACAGGATCGTTTTCGCTGATCGCAATTGCAGTCATACCGTTAAGGTGCTGCTTGAGATCGCCGTAACCAACCATATCGCAAGCTCTGCCGGTCATGGTGTTCTTCATAACAACGTACTTGACACCTGCCTCACGGAGCTCTTTACGCATCTTCGTATCGTTCTCAACGGTAATACCCTGATAGTTTACGATGACGCCTGCTGCGGAGTTCTTGATCTGCTCGGCCAGATCTGCAACGATCTGTTGCTTCTGAACGAGAATAGAATTGCTTGGCATTTCGTTTTACCTCCCTTTAGATTTCAGAAAATAAAAAAATCTTCCTTCCGGCACGCATAGCTCCGCGAAGAAAGATTGCACTACAAAAAAGTAATTCAAATCATCTCCTCGGCAGGAAAGCTAAGCTTTTACCGGAACCTGCTGTCTTTGGATAACAGATGGTATTATAGCAGATTGCAACCGTTTTGTCAATAGTTTTTTCGAAAAAAATGAAATATTTTTTTGCTTTTTTAAAAAAAAGAGAAAAAGCAGAGCAATTTTTGCGCTTTTGCTCTGCTTTTTTGCTTAATCTTCCTTATGAATGTGGTTGTTCAGGACTCGTTGTGCGCCTCGGATGAGTCGCTCGCGCAGCCAATACGGCTCGACCAGGTAGAAATCTGAATCGAGCGAGAGGAGAAGCGCGATGAATTTCTCAATGCTGTGGAATTCGCATACGTAACGGGAGCGAGGCTCCTTTGCGACAATGTAGGGGGAAAGCTCGAGGGCTGTGAGCTTGTTTTTGATCTCGATGACCGCGGAATAGGGGATCTGCATCTGAATAATGGATTCCTCCGCTGCAAGCTCGCGGCGATCGACGGTATTGATCTCGGGGATGTAGTGATCGTCATTTTCGGAGGTCAACAGGAGGGGAAGGGAAAAGGACTCGGTATAGTAAAAGCCCTTGCGCTTGGCATCGTATTCGATGGGGGCTCCCAGCTCGCGGCGAAGGTAATCGAGGTCGCGCTGTGCCTGACGGTGCGAGATCCCGAAACGCTCGGCGATTCGCTGTGCGTTCGGATAGCTTTTTGCCGTCATCTTTTTGTGGAGCCATTGGATGCGTGTGTTGGCGGTCATTCTGGTTTGTTTCCTTCCTTATGTTATACGTTCTCTTGGAATCTGCCCTCGGGGAGAAGCAGGGCAAAGCGGATGCCCGCCGTTGCGGTGACACCCAGAACAAGGATCGCGGCGGTGAGATAATCAATGCGCGTGATCTTTCCTGCGGCAAATGCAAGAATGATGGGGAGAGAGGCGAGCGCCCCCGATGCGAGCGTCCAGGTGTTCAGCATGCGGTAGAGGCGCGGAGCAGGATTGCCGAGGCGGCAACGAAGCTCTGCGGTGTAAAAGAGCATCGCAACGAGAAGGGCGAGCTGGATTGTGACCTTGGCGGGGGCGTTCATCTCGACCGTCTGGTCAAAATAATGATAACAGGTAAGGCACGCGCAGCCCAACACGTTTGCAAAGCCGATCAATGGGGCTACGGATCCGAATTTTTCGGTTCCTATGCAATCAAGCGCACAGTAGAGGGCACCGAAGATGAGCAGGATGGCGCCGATGATTCCGAGTTTCGTGGGGGCGATCAGGAGCAGATGGACGCCTGCAACCGCGAATCCGATTGCGGTGGGGAGGGAGGCGAGTCTGCTGCGGTCCTTTCGATCGAGCTTCTGTGCCTTTTCCGACAGGATAGCGTCGGCTGTTCCGACGGCTGCGGCGACGGCTGCGGATGCTACGGCGAGAATGGGAAGGATCGAGCCGTAGGCGAAGTAGTTGGAGTCTGTCACAAGGCTTGCAAGATAAGCAAGCGATTGCAGGAGCATTGCGAGGATAGCGGATGCCGCAACGGTGAACCGCAACGCTTTGTGCAGAGTGGGCGAAAGATTCATTTGAATTCCTCTTGTTGGTTTTTTTGTTTTATCTATCTCATTATACTACAAAATTGTGAATAAAATGTGAAAAAACACTCATTTGTTCCTCTTTTTTTAGAAAAGATTAAAATATTTGCTTAAACGGACGAAAAAACGGAGAAAGGGGAGGCGAAAAGCCTTGTTTTTTACAGAAAAGACACACGCGGAGGCGTGTGATAGATGGTTTTTGGGTTGTTTTTGTTAATAATAAACAAAAAACGTGAGAAAAATTCTTCTAAAATCTATAATATAGAGATAAAATATTTCTTGACATTTGAGGGATTGTCTGTTATAATATAAAAGCTTGATATGCGATGAAGCGAAAGGTTGCTGTCGGGGGACGCCTCGACAGGGAATTTTCGTGGAGTATGTCCGTTGAACCGGGCGAAAGGTAATCACCGAAGACGACGTTTCGGTGTGACTTGCAAACGCTTAAAAATCCCGGAATTTGTCCTTGCAGATGCTGATGCGACCGACAAACTCCGCGTTTTTCAGGGAGAGCAAGAAACACACGGAACGGTGTTGTAGGAGGATGCCCGCCTTACAAAAACGCGATCCGCAGCCGTTCCCTTCCTTTTATTATATAGGGGCGTGCGGACGGGCGAAATCTTGATAAGGAGGCAAAATCAAATGGCAGTTAAAGAGAAGATCAGAGTCAGACTGAAGAGCTACGATCACGTTCTGATTGACACCGCAGCGAAGAAGATCGTTGAGGTTGCAACGAGAAACGGTGCTGAGGTTTCCGGTCCTATCCCGCTTCCCACTGAGAAGGAGATCATCACGATCCTCCGCGCAGTGCACAAGTACAAGGATAGCCGCGAGCAGTTCGAGTATCGTACGCACAAGAGACTGATCGATATCATCAAGCCGTCTCAGAAGGTTGTTGACGCTCTTATGAGTGTTGAGCTCCCTGCAGGCGTTGAAATCGAAGTTAAAATCTAATATCAAGCAAACGTCGATTCAACAAACAAAGACAACAGCCGAGTGAAGATCGAATAGATCGAAGGGTTCGGTAACTTTGTAAGTCATGTTGGCGCGGAATCCGTGTCAACCAATAATTTACAGGAGGAAATCAAAATGAAAAAGGCTATTATCGGTAAAAAGATCGGTATGACCCAGATTTTCGACGAGATCGGAAACGTCATTCCCGTAACCATTATCGAAGCAGGCCCGTGCGTAGTCGCACAGAAGAAGACCGTCGAGAAGGACGGTTACAATGCGCTTCAGCTTGGCTTCCAGGAAGTTAAGGAGAAGCATTTGACGAAGGCTGAAAAAGGTCACTTTGACGCAGCGAACGTTCCCATGAAGAAGCACCTCAAGGAATTCCGCCTTGATGATTGCTCCGCAAACGTAGGCGACTTCATCACCGTCGATACCTTCGCCGCAGGCGACAAGGTCGATGTAACCGGTATGACGAAGGGCCGCGGATACACCGGCGCGATCAAGAGATGGAACCTGCACATGCTGGGTGCAACTCACGGTATCGGCCCGATCCACCGTCAGTCCGGATCCATGGGTGTTATCGACCCTGCGCGCATCTTCAAGAACAAGAAGATGGCAGGTCAGTACGGTAACGAGCAGGTGACTGTTCTCAACCTGAAGGTCGTAAAAATTGACAGCGAGAAGAACCTGATCGCCATCAAGGGCGCTATTCCCGGCGCAAAGGACGGCATCGTGTTCATTCGCGATTCTGTGAAAGCATAAGCGGAAGGAGGAAATAAACAATGCCAGTCGTAAAAATCGTTAATATGTCCGGCGCAGAAGTCGGCGAGCTGACACTGAACGACGTAATGTTCGGTGCAGATGTAAATGGCGCAGTCCTCCATGCTGCAGTCAGAACCTATCTGATGAACCAGAGACAGGGCACGCAGTCCACTCTGACTCGTACCGAGGTTTCCGGTGGCGGTAAGAAGCCCTGGAGACAGAAGGGAACCGGCAGAGCACGTCAGGGCTCTACCCGCGCTCCTCAGTGGACCCACGGTGGTGTGGCTCTTGGCCCGAAGCCCCGTGACTACCGTCTCGCAATGAACAAGAAGACTCGTAAGGTTGCACTCTTCAGTGCTCTTTCCGATAAAGTTGCTAACGGCAACCTCATCGTTGTTGATAGCATCGCAATCGAGGGTGGCAAGCCCTCCACTAAGGTTATGGCAGGTATGTTCACCGCTCTTGGCTGTGAGAAGACCTACACCAAGACCTACAAGACCATCGCTCCTGCTTCCGAGGGTAAGACCTACGGAACTGCAACCAAAGAGGCGAAGAAGGCAGAGCGCGCGCTCGTCGTTCTCGACGGCATGGATGCAGCAGTTATCAAGAGCTGCGCAAACATCCCCACTGCAAAGACGACTCAGTTCAACACGCTCAGCGTTTACGATATCCTCAATGCAGAGAAGCTGGTTATGACCGTTGAGGCGGTTAAGAAACTTGAGGAGGTGTACGCATAATGAAGCTCGCTCATGATATCATCATCAGACCCGTTATCACCGAGGCTGCTATGGATATGATGGCTCAGAAAAAGTACGTCTTCGAGGTCCGCAAGGATGCTACGAAGCCCGAAATTGCAAAGGCTGTCGAGGAAGTTTTCGGCGCAGGTAAGATCAAGGTCGCATGCGTTCGCACCATCAACATGAAGAAGAAGCCCAAGAGACTCGGTGTACACTTCGGTTACACCTCTGAGTGGAAGAAAGCGATCGTTACGCTCGCTGCAGATTCCGCTGAGATCGAGTTCTTCGAAGGCCTTAACTAAGAGTAGGAGGATAAGAGAATGCCTACAGTTAAGTATAAGCCCACAACACCGGCGAGAAGAAATATGTCGGTTCCTTCCTTCGAGGAGATCACCAAATTCGCTCCTGAAAAGAGCCTGATCGTAACGAAGAAGAAGCACGCAGGCCGTAACAGCTACGGTCGCATCACCGTTCGTCACAGAGGCGGCGGAAACAAGATCAAGTACAGAATCATCGACTTCAAGCGTCAGAACACGAACGCAAACACCGTCGTTGGTATCGAGTACGACCCCAACAGAACCGCTTATATCGCACTCCTCCAGGATACCGAGGGAACCAAGAGCTATGTAATTGCTCCCGAGGGACTCAAGGCAGGCGACGTGGTATACTCCGGCCCCGAGGCTGACATTAAGCCCGGTAACACGCTTCCCATTGCAAACATTCCCGTTGGTACCGTTATCAACAACATTGAGATCTATCCCGGCAAGGGCGCACAGCTCGTTCGCTCTGCAGGCGCTATGGCTCAGCTCGTTTCCAAGGAAGCAAACGGTCTGGCACAGGTCAGACTTCCTTCCGGTGAGGTCCGTTGGATCCGCCTGGATTGCAAGGCTACCATCGGTCAGGTCGGCAACGTTGAGCACGACACCGTTAAGGTTGGTAAAGCAGGTAAGACCAGACACAAGGGCATCCGTCCTACCGTCCGCGGTTCTGTAATGAACCCCTGCGATCACCCCCACGGTGGTGGTGAGGGTAGATCCCCCATCGGTCATCCCGGCCCGGTTACTCCTTGGGGTAAGCCTGCTCTGGGTTATAAGACCAGAAACAAGAAAGCACGCACCGATAAGTTCATCGTAAAGCGTAGAAATGCTAAATAAGGAGGGAATATAAAATGAGCAGAAGCCTTAAAAAAGCACCTTATGTTGAAGTAAAGCTTTTCAACCGCATCGAAGCGATGAACGAGAAAGGCGAGAAGAAGGTTCTCAAGACTTGGTCCAGATCCTCTACGATATTCCCGGAATTTGTCGGTCATACCATCGCTGTTCATGACGGCAAGAAGCACGTTCCGGTATACGTAACCGAGGACATGGTTGGACACAAGCTCGGTGAGTTTGCACCCACCCGTACGTTCAAGGGTCACGCAGGATCCAAGACTTCCAATAACGGTAAATAATAGCAAGGGGAGGTAATTCAATAATGGAAGCAAAAGCTTATCTGAAATATGCAAGAATTTCCCCTCGCAAGGTTCAGATCGTTCTCGACCTCATCAGAGGCAAGGACGTCGCAACCGCTATGGGAATTCTGAAGAACAAGCCGCGCGCAGCTTCTGAGCTGCTGATCAAGCTGCTGGGCAGCGCGATCGCAAATGCGGAGAACAATTTCCACATGGATGCATCGAAACTCTTCGTTTCCGAGTGCTTCGTTTGCCCCGGCCCGACTCTCAAGAGAATCATGCCCAGAGCAAAGGGAAGCGCAGACCGCATCCTGAAGAGAACCAGCCATGTTACCATGGTTGTAAAGGAAAGAGACTGAGAGAGGAGGAAACAACAGAATGGGTCAGAAAGTAAATCCCCACGGTTTGAGAGTGGGCGTAATTAAGAACTGGGATTCGAGATGGTTCGCAAAGGACGAAGTCTTTGGAGATACCCTTGTTTCCGACTACAACGTCAGAAAGTATCTGAAGAAGGAGCTGTACGACGCAGGTGTCTCCAAGATCGAGATCGAGCGCGACGGCCACAGAGTCAGAGTTTTCGTAAACTGCGCGAAGCCCGGTATGGTAATCGGCCGCGGCGGCGTAGAGATCGAGAAGTACAGACAGAAGCTTGAGAAGATGGTTGGCATGCCTGTTGCCCTCAACGTTGTTGAGATCAGACAGCCCGACCTGAACGCTCAGCTGGTTGCAGAGAACATCGCAAAGCAGCTTGAGAACCGCGTTGCATTCCGCCGCGCAATGAAGATGTCCATTCGTAACACCATGAGACTTGGTGCGAAGGGTATCAAGATCAACTGCAGCGGTCGTCTTGCAGGTGCGGAGATCGCACGCAGCGAGCACTACCACGAGGGTACCATCCCGCTTCAGACCTTGAGAGCTGATATCGAGTACGGTTTTGCAGAAGCAAACACCACCTACGGTAAGATCGGCGTTAAGGTTTGGATCTACAAGGGCGAGATCCTCAACGAGGTCAACAGACCCGCAAGCAACCAGAGACGCGGTGACCGCAGAGATGATCGCGGCGATCGCAGAAACAACCGCAACGGTAACTTCCGTGGCGAGCGCAGAGACAACCGTGGCGGCAACTTCCGCGGCGAGCGCAGAGAAAGAACTCCTAGAGAAGGAGGCGCGAAATAATCATGTTAATGCCTAAGAGAGTAAAATTCCGTCGCGTACAGCGCGGAAGACTGAAGGGTAAGGCATCCCGCGGTACTGTCCTGAGCAACGGTTCTTACGGTCTCGTTGCACTGGAGCCCGCATGGATCACCAGTAACCAGATCGAGGCAGCCCGTATCGCAATGACGCGTTATATCCGCCGTGGCGGTAAGGTCTGGATCAAGATTTTCCCCGACAAGCCCATCACCGAGAAGCCTGCTGAGACCCGTATGGGTTCCGGTAAGGGATCTCCCGAGTATTGGGTAGCAGTTGTTAAGCCGGGCAGAATCCTGTTCGAGATGGAGGGAGTTGACGTTGAGGTTGCAAGAGAGGCAATGCGTCTTGCAGGTCACAAGCTTCCTATCAAAACCAAGTTCATTTTCAAAGAAACCGAAGTAAAGGAGGGTTAATCAGATGAAAGCAGCAGAACTCAGAACTATGTCTGCGGAGGCACTTGAGGCAAAGCTTAAGGATCTTAAGGCAGAGCTTTTCAATCTCCGTTTCCAGCATGCGATCAATCAGCTTGACAACCCTCACAAGATGACCGAGGTTAAGCACGACATCGCTCGTGTGATGACCGTTCTTCAGGAAATGAAGAAAGAGGAGGCGTAAGTCATGGAAGAAAGAGCACTCAGAAAAACCAGAGTCGGTATGGTCGTTAGCGACAAGATGGACAAGACCGTTGTCGTTGCCATCGAGGATAACGTCAAGCACCCGATCTACGGTAAGATCATTAAGAGAACCCTGAAGCTCCACGCACAGGATGACGAAAACACCTGCGGCGTTGGCGACAAGGTTAAGATCATGGAGACGAGACCCCTCTCTAAGACGAAGAGATGGCGTGTTGTCGAGATCATTGAGAAGGCGAAATAATTTCGCCTCCTCAATCATCAGAAAAATTCATTCGAATAGTAGATACGTCGTAGCGTATTGAATCAGTAGGAGGAAAATAAAGTGATTCAGCAGCAAACTTTAATGAAGGTTGCCGATAACACGGGTGCAAAGGAGCTCATGTGTATCAGAGTTCTTGGTGGCACGGGCAGAAGATATGCCAACATCGGTGACGTAGTTGTTTGCGCAGTAAAGAAGGCAGCTCCCGGCGGCGTCGTCAAGAAGGGTGACGTTGTAAAGGCAGTTGTTGTCAGAACTGTGCATGGAATGAAGAGAGCAGACGGTTCTTATATCAAATTCGATGAGAACGCTGCAGTTATCATTCGTGAAGACAAGACCCCCAGAGGAACTCGTATCTTTGGGCCTGTAGCAAGAGAGCTCCGCGACAGAGATTATCTCAAGATCCTGTCCCTCGCTCCCGAAGTACTTTAATGGAGGTAAGGAACAATGGCTAATATGCATATTAAAAAAGGCGATACCGTTGTTGTCCTCTCCGGAGATGACAAGGGCGCACAGGGCGAGGTTCTCGCAGTTGCTCCTGCAGAGGGCAAGGTCCTCGTAAAGGGTGTCAACATGATCCACAAGCACGTCAAGCCCCGCAAGCAGGGCGAGACCGGCGGTATCATTGATGCAGAGGGTGCGATCTATGCATCCAACGTTGCAATCTACTGCCCCACCTGCAAGAAGGGTGTTCGTGTAAAGCACGAGGTTGTTGACGGCAAGAAGGTCCGCGTTTGCGCAAAGTGCGGACGCAAGTTTGATTGAGGAGGAAGCAAAAAATGGCAAGAATGAAAGATATGTACAAAGCTGAAATTGCTCCCGCTCTCATGAAAAAGTTCAACTACAAGAGCGTGATGCAGATTCCGAAGCTTGACAAGATCGTTGTCAACGTTGGTGTCGGCGACGCAAAAGACAACTCCAAGGCACTGGATGCAGTTCTTCGCGATCTCGGTATCATCACCGGTCAGAAGGCTGTTCCCACCTTCGCTAAGAAGTCCGTTGCAAACTTCAAGCTCCGTCAGGGCATGAAGATCGGTGCAAAGGTAACGCTCCGCGGCGAGCAGATGTATGAGTTTATGGACAGACTCTTCAACTTCGCTCTCCCGAAGGTTCGTGACTTCAAGGGCATCAACCCCAACGCATTCGACGGTCGCGGAAACTATGCGCTCGGTCTCAAAGAGCAGCTGATCTTCCCCGAAATCGAGTACGATAAGGTTGAAAAGATCCGCGGTATGGACATCTGCTTTGTCACCACCGCAAATACCGATGAAGAAGCTCGTGAGCTCCTGACTCTGTTCGGCGCTCCCTTCGCAAAACAGTAAGGAGGTAACTAACGATGGCAAAGAAGTCTATGATTCTCAAGCAGCAGAAGGCACAGAAGTTCTCCACCAGAGAGTACAACCGTTGCAAGATCTGCGGTCGCCCTCACGCTTATCTCCGTAAGTTCGGTATCTGCCGTATTTGCTTCCGCGAGCTCGCATACAAGGGCGAGATCCCGGGCGTAAAGAAGGCATCCTGGTAATTTAAAAACCAAACCCTCAACTATCGGCAGGAAATTAGACCGAGCCGCAAGGGCAGTTGGATTTAACCGCCGATATGCCGCCGGAAACAATCACGGCAGCAAGAATATTTTAACTTGCATAAGGAGGAAAATAATATGCAAATGTCAGACGTAATCGCCGATATGCTCACCAGAATTCGCAATGCTAGCAACGCAAAGCACGCAACTGTTGACGTTCCGGCATCCAACATGAAGAAGGCAATCGCCGAGATTCTCACCGAGGAGGGCTACGTAAAGTCCTATCAGTTCATCGACGACGGTAAGCAGGGCACGATCCGCATCACCCTCAAGTACCTCGCAGGTAAGCAGAAGGTCATTCGTGGCATTCGCCGTGTATCCAAGCCCGGTCTGCGTATTTACGCAAGCTGCGAGGATATGCCCAGCGTAATGAACGGCCTCGGCATTGCAATCGTTTCCACATCCAAGGGTATCATGACGGGCAAGAAGGCTAAGTCGCTCAACGTTGGCGGCGAGGTCCTTGCATTCGTATGGTAATCGGAACGGGAGGTATTGAACATGTCTAGAATTGGAAGAATGCCCATCGCGCTTCCCGAGGGCGTAAACGTAACCATCGCAGATGGCAACGTTGTAACCGTTAAGGGTAAGCTTGGCACGCTCACTCAGCAGCTCAGCTCCCGTATGACCATTACGGTCAACGGAAACGAAGTAATCGTAACCCGTCCCACCGATGAGAAGGAGGACAAGAGCCTCCACGGTCTCACCAGAGCGCTTCTCGCGAACATGGTTGAGGGCGTTACCAACGGCTACTCCAAGAAGCTCGAGGTTGTCGGTGTTGGTTACAAGGTAGTAAAGCAGGGCAAGACCCTTCAGCTCTACCTCGGACACTCTCTTATGCCCGGCTCCGGTCTCCCGCAGGCACAGTTCTGCATGACCGAAGAGGATGGCATTACCTTTGAGGTTCCGGATTCCAACACGATCATCGTTAAGGGTATTGACAAGCAGAAGGTTGGTCAGACCGCAGCGGTTATCCGCGGCAAGAGACCTCCCGAGCCCTATCATGGCAAGGGTGTCAAGTATAGCTATGAGACCATTCGCCGTAAGTCCGGTAAGGCCGGCAAGAAATAATTGAAAGGAGTGAAGTGACATGGTATCAAGAAAAGATGCAAACAAGGCTCGTCTGAAGAGACATAAGAGAGTCAGAGCAAAGATTTCCGGTACTGCTGAGCGTCCGCGTCTGGCTGTATATCGCTCCAATGCGAATATCAGCGCGCAGATCATCGATGATGTAAAGGGCGTTACGCTGGTAAGCGCTTCCACTTTCGGAAAAGACTTTACCGCAAACGGCGGCAACAAAGCAGCAGCACGCGAGATCGGTAAGATGATCGCGGAGAAGGCAATTGCAGAGGGCATCACCGAGGTCGTATTCGACCGTGGCGGCTATCTGTATCACGGACGTGTATCGGAACTGGCTGAAGGCGCTCGCGAGGGCGGCCTGAAGTTCTGATTTTCCGGTTTGTACACTGTTCAACAAACTAAATCAGTTCATTGAACATTTTGGAGGAAAAAATGGTAGAAAAGTTTAATCCCGCTGAGCATGATTTGCAAGAATCGCTCATCGCTCTGAACCGTGTATCCAAGACAGTAAAAGGCGGACGTGTAGCACGTTTTGCAGCTCTTATGGTAGTTGGAGACGGTGCAGGTCACGTAGGCGTTGGTCTTGGCAAGGCTGCCGAGGTTCCCGAAGCAATCCGCAAGGGAATTGAAGACGCAAAGAAGAACATGGTAAAGGTTTCCCTGAAGGGAACCTCGATTCCCCACGAGGTAATCGGTGTATTCGGTGCAGGTAAGGTTCTCCTGAAGCCCGCTGCTCCCGGTACCGGTATTATCGCAGGCGGTAAGGTCCGTATGGTCCTTGAGGCTGCCGGCATTAAGAACATTCGTGCAAAATGCCTGCGCTCCAACAATCCTACCAACGTTGTTAAGGCAACGATGGAGGGTCTGAAGGCGCTCCGCACTGCAGAAGAGGTTGCAAAGATCCGCGACATCTCTGTAGAGCAGGTCAAGGGTTAATGGGAGGTAACGGAAAATGAAAAAGGTTACTCTCGCAAAGAGCCTCATCGGCGCAAAGCCGAATCAGAAGGCAACCGCAAAGTCTCTTGGTCTTTGCAAGATCGGCGATTTCATCGTTCACGAGGATAACGGCGTACTTGCAGGCAAGGTAAAGGTACTTGCACATCTCGTTACGGTTGAGACCGTAGAAAACGCTTGAAGGAGGTAAATGCAGATGAAACTTCACGAATTGAGTCCTGCTGAGGGTTCCGCAAAGGCGGCTTGGCGTAAGGGCAGAGGCATTGGCTCCGGAAACGGTAAGACCGCAGGTAAGGGTCACAAGGGTCAGAACGCGCGCTCCGGCGGCGGTGTAAGACCCGGCTTTGAGGGTGGTCAGCTCCCCATTTACAGAAAGTCTCCGAAGAGAGGCTTCACCAATCATTTTGCAACCAACTATGCAATTGTCAACGTTGAGGATCTCAACCGCTTCGTAGATGAGACCGTTGTTGATATGGAGGTTCTCCTGGCAGCGAAGGTTATCCGTAAGCCTATGGATGGCCTGAAGGTTCTCGGAAACGGAACTCTGACCAAGAAGCTCACCGTTAAGGCAGCAGTCTTTTCGGCAACTGCAAAAGAGAAGATCGAGGCAGCAGGCGGCAAGGTAGAGGAGGTGTAAGGAATGCTTCAGACGTTCAAGAACGCATGGAAAGTTCAGGAACTCCGTAAGAAAATTCTCTTCACCTTGATGATCATTTTGCTCTACCGTATCGGTGCAACGCTCTACGTTCCGTTCGTCAACGTTCAGTTACTTCACACGTTGTCGGATATCACTACCGGAAACATTTTCCAATTCTTGAATACGCTTTCCGGTAATGCATTCAAGAACGGAACCTTCTTTGCACTGTCCGTATCGCCCTATATCACCGCATCCATCGTGATGCAGCTCCTTACCATCGCAATTCCCGCTCTGGAGAGACTCTCCAAGCAGGGTGAGGCAGGTAAGAAGAAGATCGCGGGCTATACGCGTCTGGTAACTGTTCTCCTCGCACTGCTCACCGCTTACGGCTACGTCGAGCTGCTCAACAGCAACGGCGTGCTGATGGTAGCAAAGGGAGACAGCTTCTATTACTTCCAGCTGGCAGTTATGATGGCTTGCCTCTGTGCAGGTGCATCTCTTGTCATGTGGTTGGCAGAAAGAATCAACGATCACGGTATCGGCAACGGTATTTCCATTATCCTTTTTGCAAATATCATTTCCGATGCAGGATCGCAGTTTGAAAGCATGAAGGCGATGATCATGAATACCTACACTGGCGAGTTCTTCGCAGGTTGGGATCTCGCTTCCGGCATCATCAAGATCGTTATTTCTCTGGCTCTCGCCGTTCTCGCAGTTGGTCTGATCGTATGGTTCACCAACTCCGAGAGAAGAATTCCGATCCAGTATGCAAAGAGAGTCGTTGGTCGTAAGATGTACGGCGGTCAGTCCTCCAATCTTCCTCTGAAGATGAATATGGCTGGCGTTATGCCCGTTATCTTCGCAAGCTCCATCGTTTCTCTCCCCGCAACGATCGCAAGCTTCATCCCCAACACGGGATTCGGCAGATTCATCAACAACTGGTTCAGCTACACGTCGGTAGCATATATCGCACTGTTCCTGATCCTGATCTTCGCGTTCTCCTACTTCTATATCATGATTTCCTTTAATCCGATCGAAGTGGCGAACAACATTAAGTCCAACGGTGGCTCCATTCCCGGCATTCGTCCCGGAAAGCCCACTACCGACTATATCAAAAAGGTACTCAACCGCGTCACGCTTGTTGGCGCTGTGTTCCTTGGCGTGATCGCAGGTGTTCCGATGATTGCAAACGCAATCTTCTCGGCATTTGAGATCAGCTTCACCTCGATCGCATTCACCGGTACGTCGCTTCTGATCGTCGTTGGTGTTGCGCTTGAGACTGTACGTGAGCTCGAGGCTCAGCTCTCGATGCGTAACTACAAAGGCTTCCTTGATTGATCCAAATAACTCGGAGGGAACTATGAATCTTATTTTAATGGGCGCTCCCGGAGCGGGTAAGGGTACCCAATCCGCGAAGATTTCCGAAAAATATAACATTCCCGCGATCGCAACCGGTGATATTCTCCGCGCAGCGATCAAGGCAGGCACCGAGCTCGGTATGGCTGCAAAGTCTTATATCGATGCAGGCAAGCTGGTCCCCGATTCCGTGGTAATCGGCATCATCAAGGAAAAGATTGCAACCGACGAATGCAAGAACGGCTTCATTCTGGACGGCTTCCCCCGTTCCATTCCTCAGGCTGAGGCTCTTGACGAGCTTGGCGTGAAGATCGACGTTGTTCTGAGCATTGAGGTTGCGGACGATAAGATCGTGGAACGCATGAGCGGACGTCGCGTTTGCCCCTGCGGAGCATCTTATCACGTCGTTTACAATCCTCCCAAGAAAGAGGATGTTTGTGACAAGTGCGGCGCGGCTCTCTACGTCAGAGCAGACGATGCTGCAGAAACCGTAAAGAACAGACTTTCCACCTTCCACGCACAGACCGAGCCCCTCAAGGATTTCTATCAGGCGAAGGGCATCCTCGTGACCGTAGAGGGACAGGAGGAGGTTGCCGACACCACGAATCTGGTGTTCGAGGCACTCCGTCCGTTCGAAGCGTAAAAGCGAATGATCCATTTAAAAAATTCGGCACAGATCGCCGCAATGAAGGACGCGGGACGTATTACGGGTGAGGCTTTGCTCATCGCCCGTGATATGATCCGCCCCGGGATCAGCACCTTTGAGATCGATGCGGCAATTCGTCGGTATATCGAGAAATGCGGCGCAAAGCCTGCGTTTCTCGGATACGGCGGGTTCCCCGCAAGTGCTTGCATCAGCATCAACGACGAGGTCATCCACGGAATTCCCTCCAAAAAGAGAATTCTTGAGGAAGGCGACATCGTCAAGATCGATACAGGCGCCGTTTACCGCGGCTATATCGGAGATTCGGCAAGAACGATTCCCGTGGGCAAGGTAAGCGATGAGGCACAAAGGCTCATCCGCGCAACGCGCGACAGCTTTTGGGCAGGAGTTGAACAGCTCAAGATCGGAAACCGACTGGGCGACGTTGGCGCAGCCATCGACGCGGTGGTCAGGGAAAACGGTTTTGGAACGGTAAGACGGTATGTCGGTCACGGCATCGGCACCGAGCTGCACGAATCTCCCGACGTTCCCAATTACGGAACGGCAGGAAGAGGAACGCGACTTTGTGCGGGTATGACCCTTGCCATCGAGCCTATGGTCAACGTCGGCTCATTCGAGGTCCGCGAGCTTGCGGACGGCTGGACGGTGAAAACCGTTGACGGCTCGCTCTCGGCACATTATGAAAATACTGTGGCGCTGACGAGTGACGGTGTACTGATCCTGACGGAAGTGGAAAAAGGCTTTTGATTGAAAACAAACATTACTATTTAGGAGGACGAATTCTGTGGCACAGAAGGACGACGTAATCGAATTTGAGGGCACGGTCGTTGAGGCACTCCCCAACGCCTGCTTCAAGGTAAAGCTTCCCAACGGTCATATCGTGACCGCACACATTTCGGGCAAGCTTCGCATGAACTATATTAAAATTCTTCCCGGTGACCGCGTGACCATTGAGGTTTCGGTATATGACCTGACCAAGGGACGCATTACCTGGAGAGCAAAATAAGCAGAACCAAAATTTCAGCAAGAAAGGTATGGTAGAGACAATGAAGGTGAAACCATCCGTTAAGAAGATCTGCGAGAAATGCAAGATCATCAAAAGAAAAGGCAAGATTATGGTAATCTGCGAGAACCCCAAGCATAAGCAGAGACAGGGTTAAGCAGTTAACGTAATTGCAACAAAATCAACAGAGAGGTGAATAAACAGTATGGCTCGTATAGCTGGTGTTGATATTCCGAACAACAAGCGCGTTGAGATTGCACTGACCTATATCTACGGTATCGGTCGCAAGAGCGCAAATGATATCCTTGCCAAGACCGGTATCAATCCCGATACCCGTGCAAAGGATCTGACTGAGGACGAGGTTGCAAAGCTTCGTGACGAAATCGAAAACTCTTATACCGTTGAGGGTGACCTCCGCCGTGATGTTGCACTGAACATCAAGAGAATGGTTGAGATCAACTGCTACCGCGGTATCAGACACAGAAAAGGTCTGCCGGTCAGAGGTCAGAGAACCAAGACCAATGCAAGAACCCGCAAGGGTCCCGCAAAGACCATCGCAAACAAGAAGAAGTAAAGGAGTGGCATAAAAATGGCAAAAGTTGCAGCAAAGAAAGTTGTCAAGAAGCGCCGCGAAAGAAAGAATATCGAAAAGGGTTCTGTTCATATCCAGTCGACGTTCAACAACACGATTATTACCATTTCCGACGCGCAGGGTAACACGATCTCCTGGGCATCTGCCGGCGAGCTGGGCTTTAAGGGCTCCAGAAAGTCTACTCCCTATGCAGCACAGTCTGCATCCGAAACGGCTGCAAAGGCAGCGATCGAGCACGGACTCAAGACCGTTGAGGTTTTCGTAAAGGGTCCCGGCTCCGGACGTGAATCCGCAATCCGTGCACTTGAGACGGTTGGACTCCAGATCACCATGATCAAGGACGTAACTCCCATCCCTCACAACGGTTGCCGCCCGCCCAAGCGCCGTCGCGTATAATTCGATAAGGAGGACACTAACAATGGCAGTAAATCACGATCCTATTTTGAAGAGATGCAGAACGCTTGGAATCAGCCCTGCAGTTCTCGGATACGATAAGGAGTCTCACAGAAACCCGAAGGGTGACCAGAGAAAGAAGCTCTCCAAGTACGGCACGCAGCTCAAGGAGAAGCAGAAGCTCAAGTTCATCTACGGCGTTATGGAGAGACAGTTCTACAACTACTACGAGTTGGCAGCAAAGAAGCAGGGTATGACCGGTGAGAACCTCCTGGTTATCCTTGAGTCCCGTCTGGACAACATCGTTTGGAGAATGGGTATGGCAAACACCCGCCGCGAGGCAAGACAGCTTGTAACTCACGGACACTTCACCCTCAACGGCAACAAGGCAAACGTTCCTTCTCAGCTCGTTAAGATCGGTGACGTTGTTGCTGTTAAGGAAGCAAGCCGCTCCAACGCAAAGTTCAAGGCACTCGCAGAGGCTCTTGATACCAAGACCGCTCCGAAGTGGCTCGAGCTTGATAAGGCAAATCTTTCCGTTAAGGTTATGGCAGCACCTGCAAGAGACGACATCGACTACGAGGTTGATGAGCAGCAGGTCGTCGAGCTCTATTCCAAGTAATTCGTTTTCCAACCGGTACGGTTTACTTGCTATGGAGTATCCGTATCAGCCCCGCACATCACGAATGATTTGATTTTAAGGAGGTTTATTTGGAATGATTGAGATTGAAAAGCCTAATATTTTAACTGCAGATCTGAGCGAGGATGGCACACACGGTACGTTTATCGTTGAGCCTCTTGAGCGCGGATATGGCATTACGCTCGGTAACTCCCTGCGCAGAGTTCTTCTCAGCTCTCTGCCCGGCGTTGCGGTTACCAGCATCAAGATTGACGGTGTGCTTCACGAGTTCTCCACCATCCCCGGTGTTACCGAGGACGTGACCGAGATCGTGCTCAACGTCAAGGGTATCACTGCAAAGCTTCACTGCTCCGGAACCAAGACCGTCATCATTGACGTTACCGGCGAGTGCGAGGTTACCGCAGGCGATATCAAACAGGATTCCGATATCGAAATTCTCAACCCCGGACACCACATCGCAACCGTTGGCGAGAACGAGCGCTTCTATATGGAGCTCACCTTCGCAGCAGGTCGCGGCTACGTATCGCAGGAAAGAAACAAGCAGCTTCACACCCAGATCCTCGGTGCTGAAACGTCTGCACCCATCGGAACCATCTATACCGACTCGATCTACACGCCCGTTTACAACGTAAACTACACGGTAGATAACACGCGTGTCGGAAACATTACCGATTACGATAAGCTCACCCTCGAAATTCTCACCAACGGAACCATTTCCGCAAAGGAAGCAATTTCCCTGGGCGCCAAGATTCTCAACGAGCATCTCAACTTGTTCGTCGAGCTTTCCGACGAGGCAAGAAAAGCAGAAATCATGGTTGAGAGAGAAGAGACCATCAAAGAGAAGGTCCTTGAGATGACCATTGAGGAACTTGACATGTCTGTCCGTAGCTTCAACTGCTTGAAGCGCGCAGGCATCGACACGGTTGAGGATCTTACCAACCGTACTGAAGAAGATATGATCAAAGTTCGTAATCTCGGTAAGAAGTCCCTGGAGGAAGTCATTCAGAAGCTTCACTCCCTGGGTCTTGACCTCAGACGTGAAGAGGAATAATTGCCAAAATCCATTCGAAAGAATGAAAAACTATTCGTAATTAGCAGAAGGAGGGAATACAAATGCCCGGAACCAGAAAACTTGGCAGACCTACCGCCCACAGAAAAGCAATGCTGCGCGGAATGGTTACCTTGCTGCTTGAGAACGGACAGATCGAGACCACGCTCACCAGAGCGAAGGAAGTTCGTTCTATGGCAGAAAAAATGATTACACTCGGTAAGAAGAACACCCTTGCAAGCCGTCGTGCGGCTTTGGCATATATCACCAAAGAGGATGTTGTATCCAAGCTGTTCGCTGAGATCGCTCCCAAGTACGCAGACCGTCAGGGCGGTTACACCCAGATCTTTAAGATGGGTCCCCGCCGCGGTGACGCTGCAGAGATGGCGATCGTAAGACTGCTCGCAGTCGAGGCTCCCGTTGTTGAGAAGAAGGTTGAAGCTCCCGTAGTTGAGGAGAAGAAGACCGAGGCTCCCGCAAAGAAGCCTGCTGCAAAGAAGCCCGCTGCAAAGAAGGCTGACGATGCAACCGCTACCGAGGAGAAGCCCGCTCCCAAGAAGAGAACGACCACCAAGAAGAAGGTCGAGGCTCCCGCTGAGGAGAACTGATTCTCTTTTATACAAAAAGGCACCGTGCAAACGCGCGGTGCTTTTTTGCTTGACTTTTTTGGATATTGATGGTATAATGACTTATCTGCTATGACGCGGTCAGCCTGAAACGGATCGCCTCATAGAACACTTGCTTTGTGGAGGATGCTTATGTCGTACAGATACGACCCCAACCGTCGCGAGCGCGTGGGTCGATGGTTTGAAGCGATCTTGCTTGGAATCGGCATTTTTTTGATACTCCTCGATTTCATAGCGGCGCCAAACGGAACGGCTTTTGTCGGCTTGCTCGTTCTGTTCCTCTGGACGTTTATCAACGGACAAAGAAACGGCTTGCGCCTGCAGGAGCTTGAAAGAAAATACGTCCAAACCCTTCGGGAGGAGGGAGAGATGCGGATCGACCGCAAAAGAGTCATCAGGATCACGCTCCTGGCGTCTCTTCCGCTATACCTTTGTATGGCATTTCCGATCTTCCTGATGCCTGTGGGCGGTATGATCGCGTTGGCATCCTTTTTTCCGCTCTTTGGGGTGGTAGGAATTCGCTTCCATTTCTTTTATGAGCGTTGGAGGGCATTGGAGGTCAGACCCAAAAAGCTCTATTGGTGGATGCAGGTTGGCATTTGCCTTTGTATGATCGCAATTTCCTATGCAATTTTCTTCCTCGTTTTCGGCGGAGAGCTGCCAAGATAATCAACAGCGCCTTGCTTTGACGGCAGGGCGCTTCTTTTTTTACATAAATCTATCCAACGTCGCATATATTGAACCATCGAACGGAAAGGTGGTTGGATGATGAAGAAGAAATGGACACGAATCGGGACCGTGATTTTGGCGGTGACACTGCTTGTAGCTCCGTTGAGCTTGCAGGGCGCGGCGGTGGGAGGCGAGCCTGTCTCCTATGGGCTGTCGGTTCTCGCAGCGCGTACAGACGTTGCAATGATGGCTCCCGTGGGCAATGAGATCGTTTTCTCGGAGGATGCGGTTGCGCGCGCGCTCAATCTTTCCTCGGTGCGGTATATCACAGTTCACTCCTTGCCTGCCGTGGAGCAGGGGACGCTGCTGCTTGGCTCGACGCGCGTGGCGGTGGGGCAGAGCATTTCTGCGGGGAATCTCGATTATATGACCTTTTTGGCGCGCGATGAGGGGACTCCTCTGCACGCAAGCTTTACCTTCAGTGCCAACGGGAGCGCAACGCCCATCGTTTGCAATCTCTATCTTCTCTCACGCGGCAATTGTACACCAACGGTGAGCGTGGCATCAAGTCTCTCGCTCAACGTTTC
>JAZQWH010000089.1:0-1129 GCA_045632205.1 Eubacteriales bacterium | reverse complement strand
AACCATAAGGAGCGCCGTGAGGCTGCGATGAAGAAGCTGGATAAGAGCGTTGTCGCATACGAGAATTTTGATGATTTTATCAATCATCCGATGGATGCGGTCATTCTGGCAAACAATTTCTATCAGCACGCTCCCTATGCGATCGAGTGCTTTAAGCGAAATATTCACGTTCTGTCCGAGTGCATCTCAAACGGAACGATGGCTGAGGGCGTTGAGCTGGTTCGCGCCTTTGAAAAGAGCAAGAGCATTTATATGCTTGCGGAAAACTACCCGCAGATGCTGTTCAACCGTGAGATGAAGCGGATCGCAGATAAGGGAACGCTCGGAAAGATCCTGTACGCGGAGGGCGAGTATAATCACCCCGGCAATCCGTGGAATACGGAGTTTACCAAGACCTATTGCTTCTATCCGAACCATTGGCGTCATTTCCTGCCTGCTACCTATTACATTACGCACTCGCTCGGCCCCGTTATGCACATTACGGGCGCTACCCCCAAAACGGTTACCGCTTTTGCTACGTATGCGCCGAGCGATGAGGAGGTTCCGAATGCCTCTCATAACGCAGACAGAGCAGCGATCATTACAACGCTGAACGACGACGGCTCGGTATTCCGTGTTACGGGATGTGCGGCATTCGGCGCACACCATAATTCGTACCGCATTTGCGGAACGAAGGGACAGATTGAAAATCTGCGCGGTCTTGACGAGCGGGTTATGCTTCGCTACAATAAATGGGATACTCCTGAGGGAGAGGAAAGCGAGCAGCTGTACAGACCCTCGTGGCACGACAAGGATGAAGCGATCATCAAAAAATCGGGACACGGCGGCGGAGATTTTATTACGGTGAGAACGTTTATGGATTGTGTCAAGGAGGGCAAGCAACCGCCTCATCCCTTTGACATTTACTCGGCAACGGCAATGTCGTCGGTTGCAATTCTGGGACACCGCTCTGTTCTTGACGGCGGCAAGCCCTATAGCATTCCCGATTTCAGACGGGAGGAGGATTGCCGCTTGTACGAGGAGGATAACCTGACGCCCTTCTGGGGAGATGACGGCAGCGCGCCCACCATACCCTGTTGCTCCAATCCCGATCATATGCCAACCGAAAAGCAGATGGAGCTTTACTATA
>JAZQWH010000088.1:0-1162 GCA_045632205.1 Eubacteriales bacterium | reverse complement strand
GCCGGACGGCACCATCATCTTTGATTGGAGCCTGATGGGAGAGGGCGTTGTCAGCCCCAACTCCGGTCATACCGATACCTCTCCCGAATTCACCATTGCAGGTCATATGAAGGAAGAGGCAGGAAACGAGTATCAGAATCTTTCCATCGAGGGCATCTCCATTACCGTTATCGCGACACAGGATGTGTTTGAGTACGATAGCTTTAGCAGAGAGTATGACAAAGCCGCTACCTTCCCCGATGCAAGCACGGCTGATATCGGCGCGGGCGAATCCATTGCGGCAGGCAACGTTTCCGTCACGCTTCCCGCTGATGCGGCGGATGCAACCTATACCGTTAAGACTGACAACGTTTCTATCAGCAGAAACGATGCAGGCGAGGCAAAGCTCTCCCTCAATATTGATCTGCTGCAGGACGGTGTAAAGGCAGATGCGGGCAAGCTTTATACGGTCAACATTGATATGGGAGAGGCTGCTGTTGTGACGGGAGTGACGCACAGAGGCGTTCCCGTGACGAATTACAGCTACAACCCCACCACGCACATCCTCACCTTTACGACCAATTCCTTCAGCCCCTTCGCAGTTACTTATTCCGATAAGACCTATCGTATTGATTCGGTTGAGGAGCTGCAATCGGTTTTGAGCGATATTAGGACCTCGGCAAAGCTGCAGATCCCGGGTGAGACAGGCAACAAGGCTTACCGCGAGAATGCGATCCTCGTGTTGGAAAAGGATCTCGTTATTGATGCCAACACCGAGTTTATGTACACCGACGGCAACGGCGCGCCCCTGCATTTTTACGGTGTCAGAGGAATCCTTGATCTCAACGGTCACAGCATCACCGTCACCTCCGACGCGCTGATCAACGGCAAGGCGTATGCAAATGCGGTCCTTTTGATTCAGTACAGTAATATTGATATTATCGGTGAAGGAAGCATCGTTGCGGAAAATAAGTCCATTCCCGTTTACGGCTGGGCAAATTCCACCGTTAATATTTACAGTGGCAATTACGTTACCAACGCATCCGAGCGAAACGAAAGTGCCGTATACGTTAATAATCCCACCGTTCTGATCAACGTTTACGGCGGTACCTATACGGACAGCGCGTACGCGTTCAACGCGCATGACAATTGCGGTCAGACCACCGTCATCGCACTTCACGAG
>JAZQWH010000087.1:0-8487 GCA_045632205.1 Eubacteriales bacterium | reverse complement strand
CCCTAAAAAATCCACAATATTACTTTATCCTTGGAATCGTTGTTCACGCCAACTAAAAAAGCCTTCTCCTTGAGGAGAAGGTGTCACGGAGTGACGGATGTGGTGTAGAGACAATGTGCCGCCCGCACCGTGACCGAGCCGCAGCGAGAAGTGGCACCTAAACGCTTGCGGGAGCTATTGTTTGGAACGGTAAGAGAAACAAAAAGGTCTGTTTCACTTCCTAAGGACAGTGGCACAGACTAAAAATTCTATTTTTCAACCCCCTTTGGAAAGGTTCTTGGTGAGGGAGGGGGTGTGGGGGAGGGAGCCTGTGAACCTTGCGAAGCAAGTTCACGGTCGCTTGCGACCTTTTCTTCCCCCAAGAAGGGGCTCCCTCCCCCACAAACCACTATTTATATCACCAAAATATCATCGGCGTCGGAGACGTGACAGATATTGAAGGTATATTTACAGCCGAGCTTTGAGCGATCGGAGAGGATGATACGGCGGGTAGAATTTTGGAAGCCGATGCGGACAAGCTCTGCGCTCTCCTCGTTCTCGACCGAGACCATTCCGTCGTCGGAGATCCCATCGCAGGCGATAAAGGAGATATCGGTATTTATAGAACGAAGGAAATTTTCGGCATTGCGCCCGTAGAGCGTCTTATTGCGCTCGTAATATTCGCCGCCCGAGAGAATGCAACGGATGCGCATTTGCGAGAGCGTGACGAGAAATTGCACCGAATTGGTAATGACGGTCAGCCCCTCAAAGCCGCCGAGGCAGGGGATGAGAAAGGAGCAGGTGGAGGAGCCGGGGAGAAAGATGGTCTGCCCGTTTTGCAGGTATCGGCTCGCGCGGCGGGCAAGATCCTGCTTTTCCTTTTCGAAAATGTGCATACGCGTCTCGATGGGATAGAAAAGATAATCACTCTCCGCGATCGCCCCTCCGTGAAAGCGCTTGAGGTAGCCCTCGTGCTCCATTTTGGCAAGATCGCGTCGCACGGTCATCTCGCTCACGTAGAGCGTCCCCGCAAGCTCGGCAACGCTCACGCGCTGCTTTTTCTGTGTGATCGACAAAATTTCCTGCTGTCTCTCGTTCAATGCCATTCTGCCCGTCCCCTTTCGTTTTGTGTTCGTTTTTCTATCAAACAAACATATCTTGTGTTTTATTTGTTCGTATGGTATGATTATAGCACAGAAAAAACAGAAGGACAATAGACAATATGGAATTTTTCTCGCAAATTTTCGAGTTTTTCGGCAATCTCGTCAAAAATCCGATCTTCATTCAGGCGTTCGGCTTCTTCGGCACGGCTTGTGTCCTGCTCGGAATGCAATGCAAATCCTACAACAAGCTCCTCGCCGCAAAGTTTTCCAACAGTCTTTTTTCGGGACTCCAATACCTGATGCTGGGCAGATATACGGGTATGACGGTCAACCTCACCGCCTGCGGCACCAATATCGTCTATTTTTTACTCGTCCGCAAGGGCAAGCGAACCCTTCCCTACCAGATCGCGTTCGGATTCCTCTTCATCGCGCTTGTTTTGTGGCAATGGGACGATTGGGTGAGCATTTTCGTGCTGATCGCAAAGGTGGTCTCCACCGTTTCTCTCGGCTTCAGCAACACCAAGATCATTCGAATTCTCAATCTCATCAGCACACCCTGCTGGTTGATGTATAACATTTCCGTCGGCAGTATCGCGGGTATGTGCAGCGATATTCTGATGCTGACCTCCATCATCTCGGCGCTCATTCGCGTGGACATCATCGGCGCGAGACGGGAACGCGCGGCTTTGGTGGCGGCACAGACGGAGAACGGACAAAAGGAGGAAAAAATATGAAGCTGACGTTTTTGGGCACCGCGGCGGGCATTCCCGAGGCGGATCGCTACTGCACCTGTATGATGCTGGAGGTAGGGGATCGAACCTACCTTATCGACGCGGGCGCGCCCGTGTGCGATCTTTTCCCCCGCATGGGACGCTCGATCGAGGAGATCACCGCGATCTTCAACACGCACATCCACGCGGATCACGCGGAAAACATCTACCGCATCGCCGATCTCATCAACGGCTACTACAAGCAGCACGAGATGGATATTTACATCGCCGACCGCGCGTACAGCGAGCTTGTCATTCAGCTCATCGAAATGGCTTCGGGGCACCCCGGCACGCGCTTTGACCGCGAGCGAGTCCGCTTCCACGAGATCGATGCTGCCAAGTCCTACGATGACGGCGTCATCAGGCTTTCCTATTTTCCCACGGGACACATCGACAAGCCCTACCACTCCTACGCGATGCTCGTGGAGGCAGAGGGACACAAGCTTCTCTTCACGGGCGACCTTTCCAAAAATCTGCGCGACAACGACATTCCGAAGATCGCCTTTGAGGAGGAGATCGACCTGATGGTATGCGAATTCGCGCACATCAAGCCCGAATTTCTCGAGCCGTATCTCCCCAAGATCCGTGCGCGCCGCGTGTTTTTCAACCATTGCACCTCCCCCGCACGCATCGCGCTTGTGGAAGAGATGAACGGAAAATACGCCTTTGCGGCAAGCGTTCCGCAGGATGGCGATTGCGTGGAGCTTTGATCTCTTTTATTTGTAGATCAAAGCCACGTTATTTTAAAAATTACCATCTGCATTTCACTCTTTATTATTTTAAAAATTACTCTTGACATTTCACATTTTCGCTATATAATATATGTGATGTTCAAAAAAGGAGATCCCACTATGTTTACGTTATACGGAGACGGCATTCACGACGACCAACCCGCCATCCAGGAGCTGATTGACAGCGGCGTGAGCGAGGTCGTGCTTCCCGCGCCAAAAAAGCATTACCTGATCGGCAAAACGCTCCTCCTCCCCTCCAATTTCCGTCTGGTGCTTCCTCGCTTTGCGGAGATCCGACTTGCGGACGGCGCAAACTGCGCAATGGTGCGCAACCGCGGCGTCTACGCTCCCGGCGAGCATCTCCATCCCGAATACTATCTGCGTGCAGAGCGACGTATGAAGGAGAGGATCGCGCGCGGAGACAAGATGCAGAACGCGACGATGGAGGATGCGCACAGACACGTCTATTGCTTTAACTGCTACGTCAACGAAATGTCCCCCGACGAGGCGGATGCGAACGAAAACATCGAGATCACGGGCGGCATCTGGAACGCCAACAACCTCGGTCAGGAGCCGAACCCTCAGCGCGATAATCGCTATACGGTAGAGGGATTCACGGGTAAGGCGATGATCTTTTACAACGTCAGAAATCTTCGCATCACGGCACTCACGGTCAAGGATCCCACCAACTACGCCATCTGCATCGACCGCGCGAAGTATTTCACGGTCAGAGACATTTACTTTGATTTCAACCACGGCAACCCCGTCCCCGTGAATATGGACGGCGTGCATCTTGACGGAAACTGCCACTACGGCACGATCGAGAACCTGCAGGGCGCGTGCTACGACGATCTCGTCGCGCTCAACGCAGACGAGGGCTCGTTCGGCCCCATCACCAACGTCACCATCCGTGGGCTTTACGCCACCGATTGCCACAGCGCGGTGCGCCTGCTCACGCTCTCAAATACCCTCGAAAACATCCACATCTCCGACGTTTACGGCACCTACTACCAATACGGCATCGGATTGACGCGCTTCTACCTTGGCGGCAGAGAGGGCATCTTCCACGCCATTTCCATCGACAATATTTTCCTCTCCAAGGCGGAGCGCTACGACATCTACCAGAAGAAGGGACGCTACGTCTACGCGCCCATCTACGTGGAAAAGGACGCGCGCGTGGGAGATCTGCGCATCGACACCGTCCACCGCAGAGAGACCACCACTGCCATTCCCACCGTCTATATCGGTGAAAATGCGGACGTGCAAACGCTGGTCCTCTCCAACGTCACCACCGAAAACGAGATCGGAGAGGAGCTTCCCCTCCTTTGCAACGACGGTCGCATCAACACACTCCGCGCGCGCAATCTCCGCACCGACGGTGACCCCATCGAGACGGGTACGGGAACGGTCGCGCACCGCATCTGACTTATTTTTAACTGATCTTCGGAGGATTCTATGAATCAACTATCAGAACGGGATTTTTCATCCAAGGACTATAAGCGCTCGCGTCTGGCGTACGGAACCGAATGTGCGGCGGAATATTTCGTTAGTCTCCTTGTAGCCGAATCCTTTCTTGCAAAGGTGCTTCAGTACATCGGGCTGGACGATGCCACCATCGGTATCATTTCCACCCTCGTCGCGCTCTCGCAGCTCTTCCAGTTCTTCTCGATCTTCGCGGTACAGCGGATCAGAAACACCAAAAGATTTGTCGTTTTCTTTCACACGATCGGACAGCTGCTCTTTATGGTGCTGTATTTCGTCCCGTTTATGCCCTTTGCAAGGGAATACAAGGGAGTCCTTGCAATCTTTTGCATCCTCGCAGCATATTTCGGCAACTATTTTGTAACCAATATCATCTACAACTGGGGAAACTCCTACGTTGAGCCGCACCACCGCGGGCGCTTCGGCGCAACCAAGGAGACCTGCTCTCTGATTTCGGGAATCGTGGTGACCATCATCATCGGCTACACAATGGATGCCTTTGAGGCAAACGGAAATCTGGAGGGAGGATTTATCTTTGCGGCAATCGCAATCCTCATCTTCTGCATCACCGATTTCGTGTGTCTCCTGCTCATCAAAAACGACGTCAAGTCCCGCGAGGAGACAAGCAACGCAGAGCCCATGCTCGCCGTTATGAAAAAGCTCTCCAAAAACCGCGGATTCTGGAATATCATCATCCTCAACGTGCTTTGGAACGTCTCCGTCTACACCACCCTCGGCTTCCTTGGAACCTACCGCATCAACGAAGGCGAGCTTGCCTTCACGCTCGGACAGGTCACCGTGATCGCTATGGTGGGCAACCTCGGACGTGCCCTGCTTTCCCGTCCCTTCGGAAAATATGCGGATAAGCATTCCTATGCCAAGGCACTTCGCCTCGCGCTCCTGATTGCGGCGGCAAGCTTTCTCGCAAGTGCCCTCACCACGCCCTCCACACGCTACCTCATCATCGTGCATACCCTCCTCTATTGCATCTGCCACGCAGGCATCGGAGCCAATATGCTCAATATTTCCTACAGCTACATCCCCAAGGAATATTACGTTCAGACGACCTCTATCAAGAATTGCATCGGCGGCACCTGCGGCTTCCTCGCCTCTCTCGGTGCGGGCGCGATCCTCAAGGCAATTCAGAGCGGTGGAAATACCGTCTTCGGCATTCACGTCTACGGTCAGCAGGTCCTCTCGCTCATCTCCTTCGTCCTTCTCATCGTCGCCTTCTTCTTCACAAAGCTCGTGATAGAAAAGCAAAAGGTGATGATACAGTAAAAAAACAGATCATTGATACGGGGCAAGCCTTCCTCTCAGGGCTTTCCCCGTATCTTTTGCGGTAGATCTCGGAGGAAAAGCCCCTCCGAGCATCCGTTTGATCGCCGCTTTTTGCGCTTGAACGCGGCGATTCTTCATAATAAATAAAAAATTTTAAAAATTTTTGCAATACCTCTTGCAATTTTCCAAAAATGTGGTATACTTTAGTATAGAATGCTATCTGTAGCGGCAGACCGCTATAAAGATTTGGAGGAAAACAGAATGGAAAACGAAATCGTAGTAAAGAAGACTTCCGGTTGGGTTAAGTTTCTGAAGATCGCGCTTGCCATTGCCGCTATCGCGACCGTTGTGGTTCTTGTTTATAAAAAATTCTTCAAGAAGAAGGCGGTAGAGGAGCTTGCAGAGGCGGATGACGTCATTGAGGCTGAGCTTCCCGAGGCAGAGGTTGAAGCGATTGAAGAAGCTCCGTTTGAGGTTGAGGCTGACGCAGTCATCGACAACGCGGAAAACATGGAAGCTTAAACAGAGGCCGTTGCGGACGGATGTCCTCTCGCCCTGTTTTGGATACGGGGGTGTCACGCCGATTTGCGCGACGCCCCGTTTCTATTTTTTTGCAAAAATTCTAACGATAGGAAAAACACGATTATGGCTAAATACAGACAAGGCAGAATCAACGATGAGATGCAAAAGGAATTGATGTCCATCCTTCGTCGCGTGAAGGATCCTCGCATCACCGACGCATTCCTCACCGTTACGGCGGCAGACTGCACCGCCGACCTCAAATACGCAAAGATCTATTACTCCGCACTGCGCGGAGACGCAAAGGAGATCGCAAAGGGACTTCGCGCGGCAAGCGGCTTTATCCGCCGCGAGCTTGCACGCTCTCTCAATCTGCGTATGACTCCCGAATTGACCTTTATTGCGGACACCTCCATCACCTACGGCGCGCATATCTCCTCGATCCTGAACAATCTTGAGATCAGCGAGGAGGAGACGGAGGAGGCTGACTCGACAGACGGAGGAGACCATGCCTGATTTTCCCGTTCTGACCTTTGAGCAGCTTTGCGAAAAGCTCGCCCGTCCCATCCCTACCCTGATCCTCTTTCACCGAAATCCCGACGCAGACGCGATCGGCTCCGCTTTCGCACTCAAGACCGTCCTTGAAGACCTCGGCTCCCCCTCGTACTGCATCTGCCAGAACGAGATCCCCGCGCGCCTGCGCTTTCTCCTCGACGGAGAGCAGGAGAGCGTCCTGCCCGACTCCATCCCCGACGAGCTTGAATTCGGACGCATCATCAGCGTCGACAGTGCCTCCCCCGCTCAGCTCGGTACGCTTTGGGAGCTGTACGGCGATCAGATCGACTTTATGATCGACCATCACGCATCGGGAGAGCCCTACGCAGAGCATTATATCGATCCCACCGCCGCGGCAACGGGAGAGATCCTCTTTGATCTCGTCAAGCATTTCGCAACCGCAGGCAGCGTAGAGATCACCGACCTGCTTTGCACCCGTCTCTATGCCGCGATCGTTTCGGATACGGGCGGCTTCCGCTACTCCAACACCACGCCGCGCACGCATCTCCGTGCGGCTGAGCTTCTTTCAAGCGGCATTGATTTCGCCGAGATCAACCACCGCCTCTTCGAGGCAAAAACGCAGGAGCAGCTCCGCGCACAGGCGGCAGGTATCTCCAATCTCCACCTCTTCGCGGACGGAAGGATCGCTGTCATCACCTTTCCCTACGCGCTCAAGGCGGCTCTCGGACTTGCCGACGAGCATCTGGAGATTCTAGTGGACGTGGCGCGCTCGCTCGTTGGCGTGAAGGTTGCAATCGCCATCCGTCAGCCCGCAGCCGAAGGCGTCTTCCGCGTTTCCACCCGATCCAACTGCGATTACGACGTCTCCGCCCTCTGCGCAAAATTTGACGGCGGCGGACATAAAAAGGCGGCAGGCTGCACGGTCACCGCGACCGATATGGACGAAGCGATGAACAAGATCGTCCATGCCATTGAACTCAAATAATTTTTTAGCAAAAACGAATAACCCACCTCCTTTGCGGCAATGCTAACGCTATCAAATGCCAACAAGGAGGTCATTTTTATGCAACAAAAGCTACTTAGCGTCATCGTGGTGGTCTTTGCCATCCTGCTGCTCGTCGGGATGCTCCCCGTAAACGGAGAGGAGGCGATCTATGATTCGGTCGTCCGCCTGCACGTCCTCGCACACTCGGATTCCGAGGAGGATCAGGCGCAAAAGCTCGCCGTGCGCGATGCTATCCTCACCGTTACCGTACCGCTCTTGGAGGATTGCCCCTCCCGTGAGGAGGCCGCAGACCGACTCACCGCAGCCTTTCCGAAAATCCAACAGGTTGCAGAGGAAACGCTTCGCACCGAGGGCTCGGATCACAAGGTCACCCTCACACTCACTCCCGAGGTCTACCCCGAACGCAGATACGACAGCGTCTGCTTCCCCTCGGGCGAATATCTCTCGCTCCGCGTTCTGATCGGCGACGCAGAGGGTCAGAATTGGTGGTGCTGTCTCTTCCCGCCCCTCTGCCTCGGCGCATCAACCGTCTCCCAAGCGCGTGCAGAGGATGCGTTCATCTCCGTCGGCTTCACCCCCTCGCAGTATAAGATCATCACCGAAACGGACAAGCCCCTCTATAAGGCGCGGTTCAAATTCCTTGAGCTGCTAAGGGGATGATAATTCCCCTCGCTCCTCTCTCGCGCGCCCCCGCGCGTCTTCGCGGAGCTTCGCTCCGCTCAGTATCAGTATCAGTATCAGTATCAGTATCAGTATCGGCATCCGTTCGTATACGATCGCATACGAACGCATACGATCGTATGCATCCCCTCCGAGAAAACGTCTTTCCGCGCACGCTCCCCGCACACGCGCGCGAGACGTTTTTTCTTTATTTTACCACACCGTTTTGTGCCAAACAGTGACAACTTGTGCCACTTTGAAAAATATTTTTTGGCGCAAAAAATGCGCCCCTTTCTTCGGATAGAGGCACGATTAAACAAATCCTGTTTTCCTCTTTTCTTCAGACAGAGGAACAATCTAACAAATCTTATTCATTCCCTTTCCATAAAGTTTCTTGGTGAGGGTGGGGGGTGTGGGGGGAGGGAGCCCCTTCTTTGGGA
>JAZQWH010000086.1:0-2491 GCA_045632205.1 Eubacteriales bacterium | reverse complement strand
GTCAATTCGTCCGCCCAATATGCACCAAGTGCGGTGGGGCCCTCTGCCTTGGGCTCACTGTAAAGGATCTTTACCTGGGACATCGCGCTCACGTCACCGCCATGCTCGGTGGGAGTGTTGATGTTGAATGCGATGGTACCGCCGTGAGCAGAGCTCTTGATACAAAGAGCAACGTAGGTATCCTCGGTAACGGTAACGGAGGAGGTTCCTCTGAGCCACGGATAATTATCCTTTACGGTGTAATCATTGAGGCTGTCTGATTCACCCTCGACCTTCTTTTCCAGATAGAGCAACGCAGCGGTCAGAACACACTTTCCGTTCTCGGAGCAGGTCGTCTCAGAGCAATCGGGCGTTCCGACGCGACACTGGAAATCGGGAAGCGAAACCGTAAGCGTAGAGCCCGCCTTGAGAAGCAGGGGCTTCTGGAAGATCACGCGGTGGCGAGGCGCCCTGGATTCGATCTCAATGGTGTCATTGGAGGTGTTGATACCGCCCTGCTGCCAATCGTTTTCCAGGTCGGTCAGGATCTGCGCGCTGAAGGACTTGGTGATGGTGGGCTCAAAGAATGCCTTGAAGGTCTCGTTCTTGGTTACAACGTGATCAAAGGACGCTTCTTCGCTCACCTTCTCGCCTGCGGAATTTTCCCAGTGAGTGAAAACGTATCCGTTGGGAGGCGTCACCGCCTCGACGGTGATGGCAGCGTTTGCAACAAAGTTTGTCACTCCACCGTAGATCGAGCCGTTCTTCACGTTGACGGTATAACGCGTCTCGGAAGGAGGCGTACTCGGATTGGAGGGGCCGGAAGGCTCCGAGGGGACGGTGGGGCCGGAAGGCTCGGTGGGCACGTTTACGGGATCGTCCGTCGTGGTCGTCTCTTCCTCTTCCGCACCGCCGGACAGGAGCGGTAGCGCACAGGACGCAACCGTGCTCACGGTCAGGAGCAATGCCAGCATTAACAGCAATACTTTGAAAATGCCGTATTTTTTCATGTTGTGGTCTCCTTTTCGATTGTATTTCTGATACACACATAATTATTTTATTACATAACTATAAAAAAGTCAAGGGCTTTCCCGAAAAACGGGCACCGAAAGAGAGCCCCAAAACGCAAAATCGGCAAAAAGCACAAAAGCATCCACGCAAATCTGTGCAATCAAACAACACAAAAAATCAGTGTATTTCACCCGTCGAAAAAACTTTTTCAAATAATTCAAAAAAATTTCAAAAAAGACCTTTTCAACCGCGTTTTTTTATAGTATAATGTTAAATGGAATATGAAATGAAACCGACGCGTCCGGCGTCGAACGGAGGCAAAATTATGAAACAGAAATACACCATCACCGTTGCCGATATGGAGTTGAACATCATCAGTGACGCGGCTCCCGACGAGGTAGAAAACATCGTCGGCATTCTCGATCGCCGTATGCGCGACATCAACCTCAAGAGTCCGCGCTGCACCAAGAACGAGGCGGCAATTCTTTGCGCACTCGCATACTGCTCCGAGCGGATCTCCATGCAGGAGGCGTTCAAGAAGGTAGAAAAGGATGCGTTCCGCTTTGCAAGCGAGAACGAGAAGCTGAAAAAGACCATTGAGGAGCTGCAGGAGGAGCTTGATACCGCGCGCAAGGATGCCGGTGTTTTGCGCTCGATCCTCGACCGTGCCTCGGTCTCCGTCACGCCCGATCCCGCAGACGTCCCCGCAAAGGCTGCCGCTCCCAAGGCCGCAAAGCCCGCAGAGCCTGTGATGGAGCAGATCTCCGCATTCGATCCTCCTTACGTTGAGGAGGAAGTCGCTCCCGCGGAAGCTGAAGCCCCCCAGCCAAAGAAATCCTCCGGCAAGAGCCGTGTGGGAAGTATGTTCGATCTGCTGACCTTCAGCGACGTTTGAGATGAAGAAGATAAATTTCCTTCCCGAATTGCTCTGCCCCGTCGGCTCTCCCGAGGCACTTGACGCGGCAATCGAGGGAGGCGCAGATGCGGTCTACCTGGGCGGTAGCGCCTTCAACGCCCGAATGAATGCACAAAACTTTGACAGCGACGCGTTACGCGCCGCTGTTTTGCGCGCACACAGCTATGGAGTCAAGGTCTATCAGACCGTCAATACGCTCTTTACCGATCGCGAGGAGGCACAATTTCTCAACACGGCAAAAGAGGCCTATCTCGCGGGTGTTGATGCGCTGATCGTTGCCGATCTCGGAGGCGCACGTCGAATTCACGAGCTGTTGCCCGATTTCGAGCTGCACGCCAGCACGCAGATGTCGGGACACAATGCCGATATGGGCAAGGCGCTCCACGCGCTCGGCTTCTCCCGTATGGTCATTGCGCGTGAGACCTCCGCTGCCGATATGGAGACCGTGGTGAAAAACTCCCCCATTGAGGTGGAGGTATTCGTACACGGCGCGCTCTGCGTCAGCCACTCGGGGCAATGCCTTTTCTCCTCTCTTGTCGGAGGAAGAAGCGGAAACCGAGGCGAATGCGCACAGCCCTGCCGTCT
>JAZQWH010000085.1:0-4350 GCA_045632205.1 Eubacteriales bacterium | reverse complement strand
CAGATAAGACCAAAGGTACCCTCCCGTCGGCCCAAGCAAAACTCCAATCCCTGCCATACCACCGCCAAACACGGGAAGTCCAACGCATCCGAGAACAAGGTAGAGCAAAACCGCAGCACAGGAGCAGAACGCTCCGCCGATACGCGCACAAAGAAGGACGGCAAGAATCGAAAGAGAGAGCGGAACGGGCCCCAACGGGATCGCAAAGGGTGACGCGATACACAAAACGGCAGCCAGCATTGCGCAAAAGCAGGTACGAACCAAAGCCTTGCTCCTCATTCCTCCAATCCTCCTTTCCTGATTGATAGCACAGAGGGGTGCGTGCCCACGGCATGCACCCCTCCGATTGTTTTTATTATCCCAAGAACGAGAAAACGTTAAACGCCTGAAGCATGATGATAACGAGCAGAACAGGTGCCACGTATTTGATCACTGCAACAAACAGCTTTTCACGGTAGAACTTCTTTCCGTCCAGACCGATCTGAACCTCCTCGATGATCCCCTTCGGCTTATAGCACCAGCCGACAAGAATGCAGGTAACCAAAGCAACCACGGGAAGCAGGATGGAGTTTGCAATATAGTCGAGCAGGTCGAGGATCTGCTGTCCCTTTGCACCGTTGGGAAGAGACATTTCGAGATAGAATACGTTGTAGCCGAGGCAAACGATGACACCGACGATCAGCGAGAAAACAAAGGTTATCGCGGTTGCCTTGGGACGCGATAAATGGAAACGGTCCATAATGCTCGATGCAACGGTCTCCATCAGAGAGATAGAGGACGTGAGTGCCGCAAAAAGGACGAGCACAAAGAACAGAATTCCGACGATCGTACCGACAACCCCCATCTGCTCAAAGATCGAGGGGAGAGATACGAACATCAGGCTGGGGCCGGAGGTAGCAAGTCCTTCCTTGCCCTGGAAAACAAACACGCTGGGAATGACAATGAGACCTGCAAGCAATGCAATGCCTGTGTCAAAGAGCTGAATCTGGTTGACAGACTTGATCAGATTGTTGTCTTTTTTGCAATAAGAGCCGTAGGTGATCAGAATACCCATTGCAATACTCAAGGAGTAGAACATCTGACCGAACGCATCCAGCAGGATGCCAAAGAACTTCGGAACGGTCATTCCCTCAAAGCTGGGGATGAGATAAATTTTGAGTCCCTGCATTGCGGTTCTCTTCACTCCGTCCGCATCGGTATGGGAGAGAGTGAGCGAATAGATCGCAATTCCGAGAATCAAAAGAACGAGAGCAGGCATCATAACCTTGGAAACCTTCTCAATTCCCTTCTCAACGCCAAGCACGATGACAACAGCGGTCAACGCCATAAAGATGAAGAAGAAGATGAGCGGTGACCACGTATCGGTAATAAAGCCGGTGAAGTAGCTGCCGGTTCCCGTCTCGTAGAGCTTGTCTACACCACCGAAGGTGTAAGCCGTTGCGTACTTGGTAACCCAACCGCCAATTACGCAATAGTAGGGGAAAATGATAACGGGTACGATGGTGGAAAGATAGCCGAGAAAGCCGAATCTGCGATCAATCTGAGTATATGCCATCAAGGGGCTGACGCCCGTTTTGCGTCCGATCGCGATCTCCGCCGTCATCAGCGCAAAGCCCGCCGTCAAGGACAGGATGATATACAACAAAATAAACAGACCGCCGCCATCCTTTGCAGCGAGATACGGGAAACGCCAAAGATTTCCCAAGCCAACGGCAGAGCCTGCGGCAGCAAGGACAAATCCAATGTTGCCGGTAAAGCCGCCACGCGCCTTTTTCTCCATAACAGAACCTCTCTTTTTTGTAATTCTTATAATAACTTTGATATTATACCACAATTTTTACGTTTTTGCAAGGGATTTTTCGAGTTTATTTCGGATATTTCTCAAAAATCAACCAAACGTCTCAGCCGCTCCCACAACGCGAAGCATTTCCAAATCAATTCGGTCTCTTCCGTATGCATCAAAAAAACGATTTCGGTAAGCATCGGTACCAAGATTGAAGCGCAACGTCCACGCGCCCCAGAAAAGATCGACGTGTCGATCCCCTACTCCGCCGTTCCCAAGATCGATAAAGCCCGAAAAGCACCAATTGTCAAGCATAATATTCGGCAGGCAGTAATCTCCGTGCAAAAGCGTATCGCTGCAAAGCAAATGCTTGTTTGTCTGCAAAATTCTCCACGCCTCCAAAATATCGGAGCATCCGCCAAAGGAAAGATCGTATTGTCCCGCTCGATAATTCCGCTCTGCGGTTGCGAGATAGCGCTCGGTATGATCCCGGATCGGGCAATCGCACCAATCGGTCTCGTGCAATGCTCGCAAGCGTTCTGCAAGAAGATCGCAAAGTCGCTTTGGATTCTCCAGATAGAGCCTGTGCGTGCAATCCTCCCCCGCCACACGGCAGGTCAGAAGCCAATCTGCAGTATCGGTGGAAAGAAAATCAATCACCTCGGCACCTAAGCCCTTTTGATGAAAATAGCGTGTCTGCGTTGCCTCTCTTTCAAGTGCTCCGTGCGCTGCGGTCTTGAGATAGAAGCCATCCCCGTGCTCGACGTAATAAACGCGCGCCTCCGGAGAGCAGCTGCTGTCATACACGCGAGAATGCGCAAGCAGACTATGATATTTTTCTGGAAAGGACGAAAAATCGACGTCAATCAGAGTACGCTTCATCGTTTCTCTTATTTTTCGTCAAGTGCGCGGAAGCCCTTTCCGCGAACCTCTGCGGAATCGTTGATGATAATGAACGCGTGATCGTCGACCTCCCGTACCAGCTGCTTGAGCTGTGTAAGCTGACGGTTTTTGACACAGGTCATCAGCACGTTGTGCTCCTTTCCCGTGTACATTCCCTGCCCGTCGAGCAACGTGACACCGCGCGGACTGTGTGCAATAAGCGTCTCGGAGATCTCCTTGCCCTTATCCGTAATAATAATGCAAAACTTGGATTTTTCGATACCCACGAGGATCATCTCGGAGAGCTTGGTGCTTACAAAGATCACGATCAGTGCATAAAGCATATTATTGAAGTTTTTGGTCACGATCGAGCCGAGAACAACGATCATTCCGTCAAGGATACCTACGCAAAGCGGAATTTTGAGCACCTTTGTCCATCTTGAAACCAATCTGCCGAGCAGCTCGGTTCCTCCGCTTGAAAATTCATATTTTACAAAGCAGCCGATTCCGACACCCTGACAGATACCGCCGTAGAGAGACGCCAAAACACCATCCTCGGTGATAGAAGGCAGGAAGGAGAGAAGGTCGGTGAACGTACCGAGAACCGTAATGGTGAGCAAGCACCGCAGGATAAACTTCCATCCGCAGAACTTGATTCCGAGAAGCAGGATCGGGAGATTGATCGCGATGGAGATCATACCGATGGGAATATTCTCGTTAAGTATATTCAAAAGCACGGAAAGACCTGTCACACCGCCTGCGACAATCGAGTTCGGGGCAAGGAAAAGCACTGTGGAAAGTGCGTATGCGAGGCACCCGAAAAGCATAAAAAAGTAACCTTCAAATTTTCTGATCTTCATTTATCTCACCTTCCTAAGCTTCAAAACCGCCTTCTTGACGTATATGGGAGCATCAATTGCAATGCCGGGCAGATGCGCCTCGGCTGTCTCAAGGATAACAGCCTCTCCCGCGCCCAGACGAACCTCCTCCGCTACGTCGTACTCATAGAACGCAACGTCCTTTTGCGGATCGTACGGGATCGATGCAATCAATTCTTCCTTGTCCGCACAGAGAATACGCTCCGTGCCCGCTACAATGGCTTGCACGTCGATATAATCCTCGTGCGCCTCCATCTGCATCTCTGCGCTCAGCAATTTGGAGTCGTAGGACGTCACTACGGCATAGCAGGTCTCGTCAAATTCGTACCTTCCGTTTGGTGTTTCATCGCTCAAATTGCTCAAAAATTCAATTGCTTTTGCGGGAATGGAATCAATCGCACTCAATTCCCGAAAATCTGTAAATTTTCTCATAAAAGTCCTCCTGTTTTCAAACCAAAAAGCCTTCTAACCACGCCATGATCGGACGATAGCGCAAGCTTTTATCAGATAAAACTCGAGCTGCCCTTGTGCGCTCCCCCTCAAGATCCACGCGGATCGCAGCCGCAAGCGGATTTTCTTTTCCCTCAACAAACAGATTCAGCTCATCCAACTGTCCGAAGGCTTTTTTGGTAACGTTGGTCGAGCCGAGGGAAATCCAATTCTCGTTTGCGATCAGCTTTGTGTGCGCCATTTTGGGAGTGAGATAGAGTGCAATTCCGTTATTGGTGCGTTTCATCAGCTTTTTGACAGTCTTGTAATTGCTATCGCTTTGATAATTTGCGTGTTCGGGGATTACAACGGTAACCG
>JAZQWH010000084.1:0-7694 GCA_045632205.1 Eubacteriales bacterium | reverse complement strand
TGGTTTAATTCTACATAATTTTTCGTACATTTAGTACATTTTCGACAACAAACGCGAATTCTTTTCTCATGCTCACTCCAAAATCAGGTCGATGACGGTATAGGAAATCGCGCTTCTCGCACCGTAGAGCGACAGTGCCTCGCCTACAAGGACAGCGCGTTTCCCGTCAAGCAGAAATCCGTCCCCGTCTCTGCGTCCTTGCACCGTGAGCGTCAACGTCAGATCCCGATGCCTCCCCGACGCCCACTCACCCTCCAAAAGCACCCCGTCCTGAAGGGTACGCCAAACGGCAGGAGGCGCCGTCACCTCGCGCACCGTACCAAATTCTGTCCCGTCTGCCAGCGTCAGCACCTCTCCCACCTCCACGCAATCCACCGTCTCCTCCCAAACAGACCGCGCGCAAAGCACCACCGTGCAGACCTCTCCCCCCTCCTCTGCGGCATTCAGGATCTGCATCCGAAGGATCAACCCAACGGCGGAAAGCAGGATCACCGCAATTGCGAGCAGATCGATCGCCCCAAGTCTCCTTTTATGCATCCGTCTCCCTCCATTCTACCGAGACGATCTCCGCGCCAAGCGCCAACCGTGCCCCCACGCGAAGCTCCGTGTGGATTCCCGCCGCGATCCGAATATCCGACACACGAATGCCGTCCCGCGCTTCTCTTATCCCATCCGCCTCAACCGTCAGGAAGAGATCGTAGCGTCCGTCAACCGCAACCTCCTCAAGCGCCCCATCCTTTACCGCAAGCATTCGGTGCGGCTCTGCACGGATCTCTGTCACGCGACCGAGCATAGCCGTACCGTTGCGCGAACGGACAGAGCTACCAACAGCAAGATCCATCCAATCGCAATCCGAAATTGCAACCACGTAGCGAACGCTTCCCACGTCGCCGTCGCCACCTCGCCTCCACGCGCTCCACAGCAGCAATCCGCCTGCAATTGCAAGCAAAAAACACGCAAGCAAAAGCCAATCCAGCCAATTGAGGCGTCCTCTGCGCCTTGCATCATCCTCCCTCGGCATAATCCACCTCCCATTCTCGATCCGTCGCGAGCCGAACACTCCCCACAAGGGTGGCGAGCATCACCCAAAAAAGCCAAAACAGACCGTTATGATACCACACGTAGTCGAAAAACCCCATAATCATTACTCCAACCAACGCACAGAACGCCCCCGAAAGCAGCCCGATCCTCACACCGTATGCCCAATGCAGCCATACGCGCACCGCAGAGCAAAGCACCGAGACCATCAGCAAAAAAAACGTAAGCAAGCCAACGAATCCCATTTCAAGCGCGATCTGCAAAAGCAGGTTGTGCGCGTGCATGACCGTCTCGGTTCCGCTGATGGCAAAACGCGGGTAAACGGCAGTAAAAGCCGCCTCCCCACCGCCAATTCCAAAGGGGTGTACCGCAAGCATCCGACAAACGCTCTGCCAAGTGTAAAGTCGGTAACGGATCGAGCCCTCCGTGAGCATACCGATGCTGGAGAATCGGTTGACCACGTTCTGCGGCAAAAGCGGCAGCCAAATAAAAATCGGCAATCCGCTCCAAAGCAGAAGGCGACGGCTTGCCGAGGATCGAAGGAGCAAAAAAAGCAGGATCGAGGCAATCGCACCAAGCCACGCACCGCGCGACCAGGTCAGGATCAGACATCCCACCCCCGTAAGCACAGCGCCAAGCGGAAGTCGGCGTGAGAGTCCGCCTCCCTTCTCGTCCGCCCACGCGCCAAGCACCGTTGGGATGCACAGAAGCAGGAAGGTCGCAAGCACGTTCGGATTCTCAAAAAACGAGGTCACGCGCCCCCCAATATCCGAAAATCGAGATACGTCCACCCATTTCAGCTCTGCCCTGCCCGCAAGGTACTGCCAAATTCCAAACACGGAAGTCACCGTCAAGGCAAGCGTTAACGCCCGCAACACACGCCGTCTCCAATGCGCGTGCGACATCATTTCCTTGATCGGAAAATAGGAAAGAAGGAGAACAAATCGGACAAAGCCCTCTCCCGTTGAGGCGCGTCCACCCGCACTGAAGATCCCTCCCGACAGGATCAGCACACCAAACCAAAGCACGCACGCATCAAGTACGCCAAAGCGCACGTCCCGATGACCGCAAAAAAGCTTGCACGTCCAGCTCCCCACCCCAATTGCAAGAAGAAAGGCAAGAACGAGCGTGGGGTGCGATGTCAGATTCAGAAGCGGAAGGAGGAAAACCGACAGCGGAAAGATCCATTCGGGTACGGCAAGCGCAAGGCAAAGCAATGCAAAAGCACTCACACCAACCGCAAAAAGGATCGGGGAGGCAATGCTCGTGATCCCACCGCAGATAAGCGAGGCAACCAACGCGATCCACGGTCGATCCCTTCCGATTTCGCCAAAGCATACGATCCGATCACGAGAGAGGCAAAAGGAATGAAAGAAAAGCCGATTGCACAGCGCACTCGCCCCCACCGCCCGTGAAAGCGACTGTCGGATATGCAAGAGCAAAAGCGACGAAACGGCAATGACGGCACAAAGCCAAATCTCGTATGACGTTTGGGAAAGCGTCCCCAAATACAGCCTCCCAAGCAAGCAAAAAAGAGACGAGAGAAGCAAAAAAGCCCCCCACGTGCGCAAGCTCGTTTGCAGACAAAAAACGCCGAAGCGACGAAAAAGAGACAGGATCACGCTCTCATCCCGTCCACGCAGGCATCTCCGTCTCCAATCCCGTCTCACACGCGCAAGCTCGGGGATATCACGCCAATATTCCACCCGCTCTCCCACACGGCAAATTGCCGAGAGAAGCAGACTCTCACGAACCGCCCTTCTCAGAGGGGATCCGCACGTCGCACTTCGTTTTCGCATCAAAAAAATCCTCCCATACCGTAGGATATGTAGAGGATTTTTTGTTTTTATTCATCCGCCAAGAGATCGGGACGGAGATTTTTCGTCATCTCCATTGCCTGCTCGTCTCTCCAGCGGTCAATGTTTGCGTGGTGACCCGAGATCAGCACGTCGGGCACCTTGACACCGTGGAATTCATAGGGACGCGTATACTGCGGATATTCCAGAAGTCCCGAGGAAATACTTTCCTTCTCATAGCACTCCGCATCCGAAAGCACGCCGTCACACAGACGAGCCACGCAATCGGTGAGAATACACGCGGGAATTTCTCCGCCCGTCAGCACAAAATCTCCGATCGAGATCTCCTCGTCCACGATCTCATCCACGATTCGGCGGTCAACGCCCTCGTAGTGTCCGCAAAGCAGGATGAGATTGTCATAGTCGCGTGCCAGCTCGGCGGCTCTCGTCTGATTGAGGACCTTTCCCGTAGGAGAAAGGTAAATGACACGCCTTGCACGAGGAGAGAAGCCCTCCTCTGCCTGTGCGGCAAGGATCGCCTCGTAGCAATTGTAAATGGGAGGTGCCATCATCAGCATCCCCTTTCCGCCGCCGTAAGGGGTATCGTCCACGCGACGGTGCTTGTCCTCGGTGTAATCGCGGATGTTGTGTGTTTTTACCGTAATCGCACCGCGCTTCTGCGCTCTGCCGATCACGCTCTCTCCAAGAACGGTATTGACGAGATCGGGGAAAAGCGTCATAATGTCAAATCTCATACGTTCTCCGCACCTCCGTCCAGAAGTCCGGGGATGGGGCGCATATAGACCGCATCGTCGGGATCCACGCGTACAACGAACGCATCGACCGCAGGCACCATAAATTCTCCGCGCTCGGTCTTGACGATATAGAGATCGCGCACGCCGCGCGTATCAATATCCTTCACCTCGCCCAGAATCTCACTCGTATCCGCGTCCTTGACGGGAAGTCCGATGAGATCGACGATAAAGTGACTGCCCTCCTCCACGGGAATATCCTCGCGCGCCGCGTAAACGACCGTCTCGCGCAAGCGGTTGGCGCTTTCCTCATCGCAGATGCCCTCCAGCGTCGCGATCACGAATTGCTTTTGTACAGACGCGTGCAGGACACGGACGGGGCGATAGGTGCCGTCCGCCTCGTAAAACCATACGCGCGGAAGGCTCGCCAGCACCTCGGGCGAATCGGTTCGGTTCTCAAGCTTGATCGCGCCGCGGAAGCCGTGCGTATTGATGATCTTTCCACATTCCAGATATGCTTGCTTCATAAAAATCAGTTTCCTTTGCCGTTAATAGATATAGTATAACAGAAACCGAGAAAAAATGCAACCGTACGCGCAAATTTTTCGCAAGGTTTTGAAAAAAACGAAAAATCAACGCCATAAAAAAATTATTTTCAATTTACCCCTTGCATACGACCTAAAAATGTGTTATAATCTTTAGGAATATTTTTTTACGGAGGAACAGCAAATGGATTTTCTTTCCATCGGAATGATCGTCGTTATTTTCGTTGTGTTCTATTTCTTTATGATTCGTCCTCAGAAGAAGCAGGAGAGAGCACAGAACGAAATGCGCAACAACCTTGCGGTAGGCGATGAGATCACCACCATCGGCGGCATCATCGGCAAGATCGTCAGCATCAAGGAAGAGACCTGCGTGATCGAAAGTGCGCACGACCGCACCAAGATCCGCATTCTCAAGACCGCAGTCAGCCGCGTCGACGTCAAGGCAGAGGACGCAGAGGACTGATTCAAAGGTCTAAAAAAGCCTTCGTGTGAATATGCTTGTATCAGCAAATTCAACACGGAGGCTTTTTGTTTATGAAACAGACCAAAAAAAGACGCGCCCCACGCAAGAATGCTCGCAAGCAGAGCATTCCGCAAACGCTCTCCCCTTCCCTGATCGGAAAAAGCGTGCTTTATTCGATCTGCATCGGCTTGGGGCTTCTTCTCCTCGCCTCTCTCTGCGCCTATTTTCTCAAGGATCCCACCGCGTGGATCTCTCCTCTTGCGTGGACGGCATCGGCGATCACGGCATTTCTCGGAGGCGCGGTCGCAGTACGGCTCCACGGACACTCCGCTCTGCTCTGCGGACTGTGCAACGGCGCGGCACTTCTTGTGCTGATGATCCCGTTTTCCCTCCTGCTTCACTCCTACGCCTCCTCGCACGCCGCGTGGATCGCCTGGATGATGCACGCCCTTTTCCTGCTCCTCTCAATTGCAGGTGCCTACCTCGGCTTGCCAAAGCCTCACCACACCAAGCGTAAGCGCTGAATCAAGACTCCCGCGTGTGATCTGCGCGGGAGTTTTTTTGCTCGTTAAAAAAACGTTCACAGTTTTGTCACACTATATCCCCTTACGGATCCAAAAAATAGGATATAATATTATATTACGGTAATAATAAAATGAAAGGACTTTCGGAAAGGATCGTATCTTTACATGAAAAAGCTACTTAAATATCTCCGCCCCTATACCAAGGAGTCGATCATCAGTCCGCTGTTCAAGCTCCTGGAGGCGATCTTTGACCTGCTCGTACCGATCGTGGTCAAGCAGATCATCGACGTTGGAATTCCGCAGGGAGATACGGGGTATCTCTTCGGACGCTTCGGCATTCTGATCGCGTTCGCGCTCGTCGGACTGATCTGCGCCATCATCGCCCAATACTTTGCCGCAAAGGCGGCGGTCGGCTTCTCCACGGGGCTGCGCCGCGACCTCTTCGCGCACGTGCAGGGCTTCTCCTATCAGCAAACGGACAAGGTCGGCACCTCCACGCTCATCACGCGAATGACAGCCGACGTCAATCAGCTCCAATCGGGAGTGAATATGACGCTCCGTCTCTTCCTCCGCTCCCCCATTATCGTATTCGGCGCGATGCTGATGGCATTCACCGTTGACGTGCGGAGCGCTTGGATCTTTGTCATCGTCATTCCGCTTCTCTCGGTTGTGGTATTCGGCATTATGCTCGGAAGCATTCCGCTCTACCGCAAGGCGCAGAAAAATCTTGATCGTGTAACCTCTCATACGCGCGAAACACTCACGGGTGTGCGCGTCATCCGCGCGTTCCGCAAGGAGGCTGAGGAGGAGGCTCGCTTCTCGGAGGCAAACGAATCGCGCTTCCGCATTCAAAATTTCGTCGGCCGTATCAATGCGCTGATGAATCCCCTCACGCTCGTGCTGGTCAACGCGGGAACCATCGCCCTCATCTGGTCCGGTGCGATCCGCGTCGATATGGGACATATGACGCAGGGCGAGGTGGTTGCCATGACCAACTATATGGCACAGATCCTCGTTGAGCTGGTCAAGTTTGCAAACACCATCTTCCTCGTCAACAAGGCACTTGTCTGCGCCAAGCGCGTGGAGGGTGTATTGGAGCTTCCCACGGATATGGATACCGTAGAATCCGATGCAGAAGCAACGGACGACAGCGCCGTCACCTTCGAAAAGGTCTCCCTGACCTATGCGGGCAACGCGGAGCCATCCCTCACCAACGTTAATTTCTCGGTCAAGCAAGGGATGACCGTCGGGATCATCGGATCAACGGGATCGGGCAAGACCTCGGTCGTCAACCTCATTCCGCGCTTTTACGATGCCACCGAGGGCGTGGTGCGCGTATTCGGCAAGGACGTACGCACCTACCCCACCGAGCAGCTGCGCGACAGAATCGCAATCGTTCCGCAAAAGGCAGTCCTCTTCCGCGGGACCATCCGCTCCAATCTGCTTTGGGGCAATGAAAGCGCTACCGACGAAGAGCTTTGGGAGGCGCTTGAATTGGCACAGGCAAAGGATTTTGTCCTGGAAAAGGAAGGCGGTCTTGATGCGCCCGTCACACAGAACGGAAAGAATTTTTCGGGAGGTCAGCGTCAGCGCTTGACCGTTGCACGCGCACTCGTTCGCCGCGCTCCCATCCTGATCCTGGATGACAGCTCCTCCGCACTCGACTTTGCAACCGATGCCGCGCTCCGCCGCGCGATCAAATCGCTCCCATACAATCCGACCGTTTTCATTATCTCTCAGCGTACCGCATCGATCGGACACGCCGACACCATCCTTGTGCTTGAGGACGGACAGGCTGTCGGGCTCGGCACGCACGAGGAGCTTCTCTCCTCCTGCGAGGTCTATCGCGAGATCTACGAATCGCAGTTCAGAAAGGCGGGTGACGGCAAATGAGCAAAAGAAAATTCAATCTCGACGGAAAAACGCTCCGCCGTGTGCTGCGCGATCTGAAGCACTATCGCATCGCGCTCGTCTTCTCTCTCCTGCTTGCGGCAGGCTACGTCGTCCTCTCGCTCCTCATTCCGCTTGAAACGGGACGCGCAATCGATCATATCCTTGGAAAGGGCGCGGTCAACCGCGACGGCGTGCTTTGTTCCATCCTTCTCATCGGCATCTATACCGCCGCCTCCGCGCTCTTTTTGTGGGTTATGAACGTTCTGAATAATCGCATTACCTACGGGATGGTCAGAAGATTGCGCCGCGAGGCATTCGCGAAGCTCCAAAGGCTTCCTCTCTCCTATCTCGATTCCCATTCGGTGGGCGATACGGTGAGCCGTATGATGACCGACGTCGAGCAGTTTGCGGACGGACTCCTGATGGGCTTTTCGCAGTTCTTCACGGGTATCCTCACCATTGCGGGCACGCTCGTAATTATGCTTGCGCTCAAGCCCGGCGTTGCGCTTGTGGTCATCCTCATCACGCCGCTCTCGCTTTTCGTTGCCGCGTTTATCGCAAAGAGGACCTTCTCGATGTTCCGCGAGCAATCCAAAACGCGTGCCGAGCAGACCGCGATGATCGACGAATATATCGGAAACCATAAGCTCGTGCTTTCCTTTGGACGCGAGAACGAGGCGATC
>JAZQWH010000083.1:0-1141 GCA_045632205.1 Eubacteriales bacterium | reverse complement strand
ATCAGCGCACCCATATCGAGTGAGAAGATAATGCGATCCTTCAGGTTGTCGGGAACGTCGCCCTTGGCAATACGGAGCGCAAGTCCTTCCGCGATCGCAGTCTTACCAACCCCGGGCTCACCGATGAGGCAAGGGTTGTTTTTTGTTTTTCTGGACAGAATGCGGATCACGTTTCGAATCTCGTCGTCACGACCGATAACGGGGTCAAGCTTTTGTTCTTTTGCCTTGGCGACAAGGTCCTGACCGTACTTTTTGAGAACGTCGTAGGTCTCTTCGGGATTGTCACTTGTGACCGTTCTGCTGCCGCGAACGTTTTTCAAAGCCGCCAGAAAGGCATCCTTCGTAAGACCTGCATTTCGGAAAATATCCTTGACCTTCATATCCCCCTTGGCAAAGAGGGCAAGCATAAGGTGCTCCACCGAAACAAATTCGTCCTTCATCTTCCGCGCCTGTGCCTCCGCTTCGGTGAAGGCTGCATCAAGCTCTCTCGAAAGATACAGCTTGTCTGCTTGCATACCGCTGACCTTTGGCAAGGAAGAAATCGCCTGCTCGATCTGCTGCTTTATATTTTCTATGGAAGCGCCGGATTTCTTTACAAGGTTAGGGATTAGTCCATCCTCCTTGGATACAAGGGCATCGAGCAGATGGATCTGTTCGATCTGCTGATTACCGTTTTCCAAGGCATTTGATTGCATATCACGAAGCGCTTCAATACTTTTCTGTGTAAATTGATTCATATTCATACGTTTCACCTCGATGTACTTAAAAATAGAGTGGGGAACCCTTACGAAGAAGGGTCCCCCGATTATTTACTGGATTTCAAGTCGTCTGCCTTCTTCGACTTTTTGTGTTGCTTTAGGCAGCGTCAATGTGAGAATACCGTCCTTGTAGGAAGCACAGATTTCATCACTGTTGATACCGTCAAGATCAAAGCTTCTTGTAAAGGAGCCGTAGGAACGCTCCCTCTTGATATAATTTTTCTTTTCGTCCTTTTCCTCGTTTTCGGTTTTGTGTTCAGCATGGATCGTGAGGTAACCGTTTCTGACTTCGGCGTGGATATCCTCTTTGGAGAAGCCGGGGAGCTCAGCGTCAAGAACGTATGCGTTCTCGGTCTCGCGAATATCGGTCTTGAAGGCAGGAA
>JAZQWH010000082.1:0-18713 GCA_045632205.1 Eubacteriales bacterium | reverse complement strand
TTCCGCCTGTCGGCTCATCGCCTTCGGGCTCACTCCCTTCGGTTGTACCGGTTCCGCCTGTCGGCTCATCGCCTTCGGGCTCACTCCCTTCGGTCGTACCGGTTCCACCTGTCGGCTCGTCGCCTTCGGGTTCATCGCCTTCGGTTGTACCGGTTCCGCCTGTCGGCTCGTCGCCTTCGGGTTCATCGCCTTCGGTTGTACCGGTTCCGCTTGTCGGCTCATCGCCTTCGGGTTCATCTTCGGTCGTACCGGTTCCGCTTGTCGGCTCGTCGCCTTCGGGCTCATTCCCCGAAGTCGTACCGCCACAGATAGTTGTACCGCCATCGGTGGTAGAATCACCGCCGGCACCGGGCTGCGATTGTTCGGGGGGATTGGTTGGATTGTCATTTTTACCGCAGGATACAAGTGCGGTTGCTGTTGCCAACAGTGTCAATGTCAGCAAAAGAGTGAGCAGTTTTTTCATAAAATTCTTCTTTCCTTTGATGTCCTTTGCTCCGTAATTGATGAATTTTACGAAGCGAATTGTGAACAACAAATATTGTAATTAACAGTCAGTCATGAAAAATCAGAAAATTTTGTTTTATATAAACGCGTTGTTATTATTTTGGTAAAATTTTCTTTGCCCAGGTTTTTTTGTTGCATTTTGGACACTTGGCACGAATTTTGTAACTTACCGGCAACGGAAATGAAAAAAACACCTTTCTAAACTTTGGTATAAATTCATGCTGACAATCCTGACAAACAAACGGACCGGCATCATATTCCATTTTATAAACAAATACTCCGCCAACCATAAAAACCACGCCTGACACACAAAATATAATAAACGAAGCAATTTTATACTCAGAATAAGAAGCCAAAATCGATAATGCAGCTATTGCACCATAAAACAAAAATAAAATTGTGTGAAATATCCAAGCATTGATAAACAACTTTTTTCTTAATCGTTCCTCTTTCCTTTTGAATTCAATCAACAACTCTTCTGTTTTTTTACTTTGTTCTTCCATATTGATTTTCTCCCCACTTAATAATTCGTTGACACTGATTCCGAGAATTCCGCAAACATCGAGCATAATGGAAGAATCGGGCATCGCAATGCCTCGCTCCCATTTTGAAACTGCTTTGTCGGTGATTCCCAGCCTCTCCGCTAACTGCATCTGCGTCAAGCTTTTTTCTTTTCTGCACTCAGCAATAAATTTTCCGATTTTCAATTGATCCATTTGCGACCTCCTGTTGCATACAGCATACCGCGTTTCAATGCAGAAATCCACCTACCAAAGGTTTAGTGAGGAGAAAGAAACCATAGGTAGAGTAAAATATTGCTGTAAACCGTGCGTTTATTTGCTTGATTATGAGAGAAAATAATAGAAATGTCAGATTCTTTTTACTTTTTCAGCTCCAGAGTCCTTTTATATGCCGCAGTGACGGCATCCATCGCAGTTGCACGCAACCCACCAAGCTCAAGTGCGTGAACCCCCGCAATCGTTGTTCCTCCGGGACTGCAAACTGCATCCTTCAATTCGCCCGGATGCTTTCCGCTTTGAAGCAGAAGCTCCGAAGCCCCTTTGATGGTTTGTGCCGCATAAAGCATTGCTTTCTCACGCGGCAGACCGCATTGGACCGCACCGTCTGCCAACGCTTCCGCAAACAGATATACAAACGCAGGACCGCAGCCCGAAAGCGCACTCGCCGCATCGATCTTATTTTCTTCAATAGAATCAAGCGTTCCTGCCTTGCACATTGCGTTACAGAAATTCTCGATCTGCAAGTCACTCACGAGCGCATTGTAGGTATAAAGGATCATTCCCTCTCCGACGGATGCAGGCGTATTGGGCATAATACGGATGACACCGCAAGAAGCTCTTGCGAATGCTTCCACAGCGGCAATAGAAATTCCTGCCGCCATACTAACCAACACAGGCTTTTTTGGGCATTTTGCAAGCATCGGAGCAAGCTCTGCAAACAATTCTCCAAATACCTGCGGCTTGACTCCCAGGAAAACGTAATCACACGATTCAATGATTTCCTTCACAGATGCGCCTTTTACACCGAGATGGCAAGCCAAAGCCTTTTCCTTCTCCTTGTTTTGGTCGGTAATGTAGATAAATTCAGGCGAGATACTCTTGGCAACCGCTTCGATCAAAGCGCCGCCCATATTTCCGCACCCGATAAACCCAAAGGTCGTATTCATACTCATCCTTTCCAATCCGTTTCAACGGATCTGTCCGTTTCCGAAAATTCTGTATTGATAGGTCGTCAGCTCCTCAAGTCCCATCGGGCCTCTTGCGTGAAGCTTTTGCGTAGAAATGCCGATTTCACACCCCAGACCGAATTCTCCTCCGTCTGTAAAGCGTGTCGATGCGTTGACGTAAACAGCCGCACTGTCTACGGAAGAGGTAAAAAACGCGGCATTTTCCGCATTATTTGTCAAAATCGCCTCGCTGTGATGCGTTGAGTGCGCCGCAATATGGGCAACCGCCGCGCGTGTATCCTCTACTATCGCGATTGCGAGAATATAATCCAGAAACTCTGTATCAAAATCCTCGTCGGAGGCAGGTGTACCATTTATGATTGCGGCAGAAGTAGGATCAAGGCGAAGCTCGACAGGACACTTCCCTGTTGCGATCCGATCCTCGACCAATCGCTTTTGAAGCATTGGTAAAAATGCTTTTGCAATATCACGGTGGATCAGACAGACCTCAGCCGCGTTGCAAACGGAGGGGCGGGATGTCTTTGCGTTTTCGATGATATCCAAAGCCATCTCAAGATCCGCATCCCGATCAACGTAAATATGACAAATTCCAGTGCCCGTCTGAATGCAAGGAACCTTTGCGTTCTCTACACACGCACGGATCAAGCCCGCACCGCCGCGAGGGATCAAGAGATCAACGTAATCAACCGCAGTCATCAGCTCGTTGGCGCCAGCACGGCTGGTATCCTCGAGAATATTCACAAAATCCTCGCAAAGACCGATGCTTGCAAGTCCCGCGCGCATCGCCTGCGCAATTGCATAGGAGGAGCGAAATGCTTCCTTTCCGCCGCGAAGCACGCATACGTTTCCGCTTTTAAGCGCAAGTGCCGCCGCATCAGACGTGACGTTTGGACGGCTTTCGTAGATCATTGCTACAACGCCCACAGGAACCCGAACACGGTCGATACGAAGACCGTTGGGACGTGTATGCGTCGTTTCAACGCGACCGACGGGATCCTGCAACAGCACGACCTCGCGGATTCCATCTGCCATCGCGTGGATCCGTTCCGGTGTCAATCGCAAACGGTCGATCATTACGTCGCTGATCTTCCCTTTTGCTGCCTCAACGTCCTCGTGATTTGCCGCAAGGATTTCCTCTGTGCAGGCATCCAGGCGATTTGCCATGGCACAGAGTGCCTCGTTCTTTTTTTCGGTTGAAAGGATTGCAAGCGCAGGAGCCGCCGCTTTTGCGCGCTTCAATATCTCAAGAGTAGTCATATTTATCTCCAATTATCAGCTTTTCGTTCCCACAAAATATGTTCCGACGTTTTTTCCATCAAAGAGATCATACATAAGCTCGGGATTTGTACCGTTCATAATCACCATTCCGCAGCCTGCTTGTGTGCAGATCTCTGCCGCGTGGATCTTCGTACGCATTCCACCCGTGCCGAGAGATGAGCCTTCACCGCCGCCAAGTGCGCGGATCTCCTCGGTGATGCTTTCCACGCGCGGAATCAGCTTTGCGTTCGGATTCTTGTGAGGATCTGCATCGTAAAGACCGTCAATGTCCGAAAGCAAAACCAAAAGATCTGCCTCCACGCTCACTGCGACCATTGCCGACAAGGTATCGTTGTCGCCAACCTTGATCTCGTCGGTTGCAATGGTATCGTTTTCGTTGATGATCGGCAAAACGTCAAGCTCAAGAAGTCGACAGATGGTATTACGGAAGTTTTGATAGCGATCCTCGTGACGGAAATCCGATCCGGTAAGCAGGATTTGCGCAACCGTGTGATTATATTCCTGGAAAAGTCGGTCATAGGTATACATCAATTCACATTGTCCGACCGCCGCGGCAGCCTGCTTGGTAGGAATATCCTTCGGTTTTTCCTTGAGCGAGAGCTTTCCAACACCCATTCCGATTGCGCCTGAGGATACGAGCACGACCTCGTTTCCTGCGTTTTTGAGATCCGCAAGAACGCGGCAAAGCATTTCAACGCGACGGATGTTCATATGTCCCGTAGGATAAGCAAGGGTGGAGGTTCCCACCTTGACAACGATTTTCATAATCATTCATCCCCTTAAAAAAAGAATACATCTATTATATATCATTTTCTTTCGTTCGTCAAGTACAAATACTGCTTTTTTAGTAAAAAACAGCCGTCCACTCTTAGGAGTGAACGGCTGAAAAATTAAATTTTATTTTTCGACGGTGGAAACGTGGAAGCCTACGTAAAGGTCCTCATAACCAACCTCGCTGAAGTGGAAATAAACAGTGTAGCTCTTGCCACCGTCAAGGGATACGAAATAATCGTATTCACCCCATCCGCTGTCATAAATGATCTCTCCTGCTTCATCATCGGTAATCTTGATGCTGCAGTAGAAATTGCTGCCCGTGTAGATTTCCCAATCGGCAGTCTCCTCGGTTACAATCTTGAAGGAGCATTCACCGTTTTCTGCAGGCAGGACAAATACAGAGGGCTCGGTTACGGTAACGGTTTCGGGCTCCTCGGTAAACGTGATCGCATAATCGAAATTGTTATCCGCGCCGTAGGGAGAGAACGTAAATCTGACGTCATAGTCCTCAAGTCCGAGAGCTTTTGCGAAAGCCTCAACCTCTGCCTTGCTGAAGTAGTAGCCGCAGATGTCTTCGCACGCAAGGATCTCAACGTCGATGATCTCCTCGTATCCGTCGGGAAGGACAAGAACAACGTAGGTAAGATACTGAATCATCTCATCGCGTACGTAGTAGCCGACAACGTAGTTCTCGTTGTTTCCGAGTGCAGCGGTCAGATCCTCCATTACGATATCGCCGCTTGCACCGTTGGAATTCTCCAATCCGCAAATCGCACAATAGTAATGCTCCTCGTAGATGATGGGAGTCCAATTATGATTGGGCTCGATCGGACGTTCGTCAACGTAATTGTTGCATACACAGCAAAGACGTCTTTCAAGACCGGGCTGCGTGCAGGTTGCTTCCTTGACAGTTTCCCAATTCCAGCAGCCACAGTGTTGGGTTATCGACTTGGTTTCGAAATTGCCTTCGCTATCGCAATAGGTTTCGATTCTGTCACAGCCGGGAGCGGAATAATCGGTGCGAGTCCAGTATTCGTTTTGAGTTCCCTCGTTTTCGATTCTGTACTCGTAAATCATATACGTATGATTCTTGTAGGAAACGTATGCGATTTCCTCCTTGTATTCCTCACCGTTGTTCTTTACGTGCTTGGTTTCCTTGTAGCCCTCACAGCCGAATGCGGTGTAGGTATAATCTATGATCGAATCCGAAATATACTCATTGCCGTCTGCATAGATGATCTTTTCGTATTCGCGACGGTAATCGTCGAAATACTCATAGGTTTTTTCTATGTACCGGTCGTCGGTGTTTTGGAGCGTGTTGATCGCCTTATACTCATCCTTTACGATGTTTCCGTCTTCATCAGAGGTATAGAGATATTGATTGTAGCTATTGCAGACAGTACAGAAATTCTTTCTTCCGTTTGTCACAAACTCATCGTTGGGATCGGGATCCGGCAACGGGACTTGATCCATCGAGTGATAAACTGCAATATCTCCTGTGAAGAATTCGATCTCATGCACGTATTCGCCTGTTTCTTCGTTATAACCGAACCACCATCTCTCATAGCGCTTCGCCGTGCAGGATGCCTCGTCGTGCAGCCAATAGGAAACCTTGAGAATTCTCAGGTTGCACTTCTCGGGATCGGTAACTGCACAGGTATAAATATGTGCATCGGTGTTTGCATCCCCGTAGGTGTAATCCTGCATAATGTTGTAGAAGGGGCCTGCAAGAGCATTCTCGATTTCAACGATTGTCCAAACATCGTCCAGCTCGCAAAGTGCATTACCCATTTCGACGTACTTTCTTGCACCGCAGGCACAGGTTACAAGAGACATATAACCGTGGCAGGTCGATCCGTAGAGATCCAGGTCGATATGCTCAATTTCATAGGTTTGATGGTAATCAAAGAATTCATCGTACGAATACTCGCAATCCTTGCAAGCATAGAAGAGCGTAACGCCGCCCTCGCAGGAGGTTGCGCCTTCTGCGAATTGGTAGGTGACCTCATAATCATGTGCTTCCGAATAGGAAGTAAACTCAACACGGTCAACCAGTGAACCGACTGCAATTGCGACGGAATAATTGGTTTCAAGCGTGCAGGCTTCCGCATCCCTTACGGAATAGCGATCTATGGAAACGTACAATCCGCAGGTCGAGCAAGAATAAACCTCTACGTAGTGCAAATGACCTTGCTCGTCACGGTACTGATTTTGCGTGGAAATCGCACCGTCACAGAACCAATAGTTTGTGTCGGTGTATTTCTTACACACGCACTGATATACACCGAAATAGCCGTTGCAAGCACCGTATTCACTAAGATCATAGGATACCATCGTGCGGGTGCCGTGATAGGATTCCTCCCATTCATTGTAGTAATCACAATTTTTACAGGTTTCGATTATCTTATAGCCATCCTCGCAGGACTCACCTTGCATATCATAGTCGTATTGATAATCGTGCTCGGTGTAAGAATTGAGGTGATTAAAGGTATGGAAGATTTCACCGTCGCGCTCAAAGAGGTAGATTTCGGTATCGATGATCCGACAATCTTCATCCTTTTCGCCCTTGATGACCTTGCAATAACGTACGGTATGGCACCTCTCACACACCTGCGCGGTGAATCCATCCTCAGCCTCGTACTCAGGTCCCCAGATGCAGTTCCAGATATCCACATTGGTGGAGATTTCTCCACAGATTTGGCAGATTTCCGTGCGGGTTTGTGCGCCCTTACACATACCGAATTGATCCAACTCGACGCATGTTGCTTCCGAGCGGTGGCCGGAGTCGTCTCTGCTCTCGGTCCAATCGCAATCCTCGCAGGTTACGGTTACCCAATAGCCGTCGTCACAGGTTTCACCGTACAGATCGTACTCGTACTGATATTCGTGACAATCCGTTTTTCTGAAAATATTAGTACACTCGTAAATGAGTTCCCCGTTAAGAACAAACTTATAAACTATTGTTTCATCGCAATGGCAGTTTTCGTCCTTTTTGCCGTACGTTGTCTTTTTGTGGCGAACGGTATGACAGAATTGACATTCCGAAATCTCAAAGCCGTCTTCTTTTTCCGAATTGCCAAAATAACAGCTGTTTGTTTGAACTCCGCCGCCCGTTACGGTATTGCAGACCATACATACGTATTCGTAAGCATAGGCACCCTCACACATACCAAGCTCATCCAGGTTTGTGATCTCGCTCTTGACCATGTGCTGGCTTGCATAACCGCCGTTGTAGGTCTGCCCACACTTGGTGCAGTAGTAAGAAAATGTGTAACCTTCGCTGCAGGTTGTGCCGTTCATCTTTACGTCGCAGATTTCAAACTCATGGTCTTCATCCTGATAAGAATAGGAAACAGTATAGAAATTATTCGGATTTGCTTGATTTGCATACGTGTAGGTAACTGTTACCGTGAACTCACACTTATCATCAGGCTCGCCCCTGACCTCGGTTACCAGCTTGATACTCTGACATTTTTCACAGATAAAAATCTGACTGCCATCCTCTGTCTCACCTTCGTAATACCAATTGCAATCTAAATATTCTTCACGTACATTTGTGGTCTCTCCACACATAACACATGAACTGACCCAAATGTTTCCGCCGCACAGTCCGATCCTTTTTGCATCGATCTCTTCGCGATGAGTCCAATTTCCGTGTCCGGTGCTCTCTCCTTTAAAATAATGATCACATTTTGTACATGTTTCAATGAATGTACCTACGCAATTCTCCTCGTCGACTAAAGTAACGTCATAAACGTAAGAATGATCATACTCGGTATTTTCAGATTTAGTCTCAATGATCAGCTCATTGTTCTGATAAATGTAATATGCCTCGCACTGAACGGTTATACAAGCAGACTCCTGCTCTTCCCATTCGTCCATAACGAACTTGAGTCCGCAGGATTTGCAGATCATCGTTGTTCTCTCACGCGTCACGCCGTCGACAACAACCGTTTCGTTCCTTGCTTCTCCGCGACAATTAACGTTCAATTCGTAAATTTCGGTGACAACACCGCAAATCTCACAAACATCACCCCACAGATGACCGCCGCAGGAGGTATATTGATCCAAATTCACCATTTGATGAGAAATGACGTGACCGACGCTGCGATGAACGTTAGAGAATCCACATTTTTTACAGGTGATCTTTTCAAGATATCCGTCCTTACAGGTATTGCCCTCGGGAATCTCGTATTCGTAAACCGCCTCGTGCTCGCCACTCATAATCGACTGACTCGATTCCTCGATGATTTCACCGTTCTTGTAAATCGTGATCGTCATCACACGGAGCGTCTCGCAGGCGTTCAGCACCTTTTCCGTCATCTTCTGAACGAACTTCAGACCACAATCGGGACAATCGATCGTAGCCATCATATAAGTGCTGCCGTCGGCTTCCGTTCCGGAATTTGTATCCATATGTTCTTGGAATTTTCCGTCAAAGCAGCCGGGCAAAACCTGTCCGATCGTCAGTACGTCTCCGCAATCCTTACATACGGATGCAAGATAGGAGCCGCCGCAGGTGCTGTACTGGGAAAGATCGATGGTGCGAATTTCTGCGTTGTGATCATTCTCAATATAGGTTGCGGACACACCTTCAAGCAGGACTGTATCGCCCTTGGTGATCTTGATATCATAGGTGGTCGTCCAGATACAACCGTTGACAGCTCCAACTCCCTTGGCATAGAAGCACAATCCGCAATCCATACATTTTTCGGAATGAATCTCGTGGAAGGTTCCGTCCTCTTCATCCCATTCATCGGATTCGATGATCTCCATCAGGCACATTCTAAACATATATCCGAAACTGTCGATGTCAAAGTATTTGTATCCGCATTCGCATACCTGATAGATGAATTCGGAGCCTTCGCAACCGTTGTGCACACTCAGATCGAGAGCAACGTCTCTCATATTGGTGTGCTGACATACTTCTACGGTCTTACCGCAAGTGATGCAGGCACCGTTTTCGTAGATATGGTTTCCGGTCTTTTCAATGACTTCCAACTTCGTTGCACCGCATTCGCAGGTGTAGGTACGTTCGCCGTTTTCCACGCAGGTTGCGGGCTTGGTAATCTGACTCGTTGCAAACGTGTGATCGGCTACGTTAGCCTTTTCATCACAGTTAGCGCACTTGTTCCAATGTCCGTTTTGGTCATAGATCCACTGCGTTCCAAAGGAATGTCCGTTCGGGGTTCCCTCTCCGGTAGATTTTACGTCGGTGTACGCAATGCCGTTGAGAGTTGCCTTTGCTGTGTATTCGGTTCTTGCGCCCTTGGTACACGTTGCAGGCTCGGTGGAAGCGCTCACCGTAACGGTTCCCTGCGCGGTGTGCGTATTATCGTTTGCACAGACGAAGAGAACGGTAGCGGTGGAGTAATTGTCTGCCCACGTCCAGACAGGAGTATAGCGATGACCGAGTGCCGCAACAGGAGTGTCATCGTAGCTCTTTTCACATCTGGAGCAAACGTGGCGTGTGTAACCCGCGGAATCGCAGGTTGCGGAAACGACGGTTGTGGTCCATGCGTGTCCAAGTGCATCCACCTTCACCTCATAGCTGTATCCACAGTCACAGGTATATACGGTGTGTCCGTCGTTTTCACAGGTTGCAGGAGTGGAATCTGCACTTACCTTGAAGGTGTGAGCGGCGGTATGATCCTTCACTCCGCAAACCGTGCATACGTGCCAATGCTGGTTCTCGTCATATCGCCATTCGGTGTAGGTGTGTCCGTTGGGAGCACCCTCTCCGGACGTCTTAACGTCGGTATATGCCACACCGTTCAGCAAAGCCTTTGCGGTGTATTCGGTTCTTGCGCCCTTCGTGCAGCTTGCGGGATAGATTTTTGCGGTTACGGTAACGGTTCCGTTTACCGTGTGAGTGGCATCGTTTGCACAAGTGAAGCGAACGGTAGCCGAGGAACCGTCATCTGCCCAAGTCCAGGTAGCTGCATATTGATGTCCGATTGCCGCAACGTAGGTATCGTCATAGGCGTACTCACAGTTGTCACAATCGTGATGCGTGTAGCCATTTGTCTCGCAGGTGGGGGCTACAACCGTGTTTGTCCACGCGTGACCGATTGCAGGCAGCTTGGTTTCATGAGAATGACCGCAATCCGCACAGGTGTGAACGGTCTTACCTGCAGTGGTACAGGTTGCGGGGGTAGTAGCGGTGCTGTAATTGTGTCCGTCAGCTACCTCGGTAATTTCCTTAACGGTCTTATGACAACGAACGCAAAGCTTGATAATATAGCTATCGTTCAGGCAGTCGCCTTCTACAACAGTTTCTCTGTAATTACAAGTGTAGACCGCACATCTCTGCTCGGGGGTAAGGCTCGTTACGGTGTAGTAAGAGAAGTGATTGGTCTTGAACGTGACGTAGCCTGCCTCGTTATATTCTGCCTTGATCGCCGCAACCGTAGGCTCACCCGTCTGCTCATCGGTCGTTACGAACCAAATAAAGATCGCATCGGCATCTTCTTCGGGATCGAGCGTATAAGGAACAGTGACGGTTACGTATTCGTTACCGAAGTGATGAACTGCACCGTCGTTGATCGTAAAGTTATAAACGGGGTTATCACCAATCTGATTTTCCGCTCCTGCAGGCAACGGAGGTCTGTCATCTCCCTCAAGCTTCTCTGCCTTGATCGAAACAGAGCCTTGGATCTGATCGGTTACGTTACCGAGATTGACGCCGATGTTTTCATCCGCTCCGCCGGAGGAGGATTCCACCTTGAGCTGGAGATCGGCGTTCTTGAGATCATTTGCATCATTTGCGGTTGCCTCATTACCGGTAAAGACGGTAACCGTTCTGGTTTCACCACAGTAGTGGCAGGTATCGATACGCTTATTGTCAGTATCTACCGTGCCCTCTACCCATTTATGGTAGCTTGCGCGGTTGTTCGCATCTACCTCGATCGATTCCGTATAAGAATGCTTTTCTGCGGTGGTGGGACAATGAGGATTGGTACAGGTCTGCGTCATAACACCGTCATCCTCGCAGGTCGGATTTGACGTGATGGTGCCCGAATAAGTATGTTGGAAGACGTGTGCGCCCTCTACGTCGACGTGGCACTCGCGGCATTCATACCAATATACGTACTCACACGTATTCCCCACACGTCTTTCGTCGGCTGTAACACCCTCAATATCGTGGCCGTTTGCGACTTCGATGGAATTGGTATAGCTATCCTGACATCTGGTGCAGGTGTTGGTTACAGTTGCTGCATGCGTGCAGTCTGCATTGGTAGAAGAGGTTTCAACGTAATTGTGTCCCAACGCAGGCTCGGTGGCATTACAGCCGTTTGCAGAGCAGGAACGCCCGCTCTCGCAGCTTCGGGTTCCTACCCAGCTGTGTCCTGTCGATGCGATCGGTTCGGTTCTGGTCGCCTGACAGGTTGCGCAGGTGTATTTCTTTACACCGTTTTCGGTACAGGTTGCAGGAGTTTGTACTTCTCCTGCGTTCCAGGTGTGCGTGGGAAGCTCGCCGTATGTCTCTCCACAGACGTCGCATTCCGCACGGTCAGTGCAGGTTGCGGTGCCGCCCGAGCACTCCTCGGTTTCGGTATGGGTATCGTCATTGATACAAACGCGGGTATGCGTTCCGTCACCGTTAGAATTCCAAATGCTGTAGGTGTGTCCGAGCGCCTCGCCGAATTCAAATGCTTCCTCGCCCTTCAATCCGCAAACGCAGGAATAATAGTAGGTTGCCTTTGCGTCGCAGGTGGCATTGGATTTTTTATAAGCGGCAGAGGTGTTTTGCTGATCAAAGATGTGCGTGATGGGCGCATCGTACTCCGCGCCGCAACGCACACAGAGACCGTTGCTGAGGCAGGTATTGATATGTCCAAGCGCAGTTCCTTCGGTTTCTCCGCAATTGCCACAGGTCTTGGGAAGCGTACAGGTAGCTTCCGCCCAATCGTGTTCAATTACGAGGGTGAGATCTGTGATGGGGTTGTGATCTCTGTCGAAGTCGGCATCACATCCGTCACAGTGATAGTGACCGAGCTGACCGATCTCTCCGCAAGGAGCGGTATGCTGTCCGATCCATTCCCCATAGTTGTGTCCCTTTGCGGGAATTGCTTCTTTCTCAATTTCCCCACATTCGGAACAAACTCTTTCTTGCATTCCCATAAATTCACAGCCGGCTTCCTTGGTAACCGTCCATTGACCGAATTCATGAGAACAATCGGAGCAAGCAGAAAGTCCGCAAACGGCAAAAAGAACCATCAGCAAACAAATCATACTTGCAACAACGCTTTTCTTCATATTCATGATTTCCTCCTATAATATAATTATGGTTAAGGTGGATTATAGCACCAATCATCGCATATGTCAATATTTGTAAATGCTTTTTGTATAATATTCACATATTATTCTACGACATGCACACAGACGAGGCATTTTCCTTTCTGTATTCCAACGGCGTTTTTCCGATTTCCTCCTTGAAAACACGGCAAAAATACGAAATACTTGAAAAACCGCACTGCTCGCTGATTTCTGTAACCGACAATTTGCTTTTTCTGAGCATTCCTTCCGCTATAACGATGCGGGTTTTCAGAATATAGTCCATAACCGTCATATGCATAGTTGCCCGAAACGTTCGGCAAAAGTGATATTTGCTGACGTGGATCGCCGTGCATATTTCGTCTATTGTCATTTCGTGAAAAATATTTGCGCAAATATATTCCACCGCCTTGTTGATGAATCCTGAGGATGGCTGGGTGCTTTCCAACGAATACCGGTCGAGCAAAACAAGCAGCTTGAGTGTGGAATGAAGCAGAATTACGTCTCGGTAGCGCAAATCCTGCTCCGCCTCCCTGATCTCGGAAAACAGACACTCAACTTCACCGTCAAGCTCCGACGGAATCACTGCATAAACGAAAGCCTCCTTCGAAAATCGTGATAAAAAGCTTTTTCCGTCAAGCAGGCTTGAAATCAATCCTTCGTCGAAGGTTAGCTTCGTTCGCTCGTATTGCTCCGGCTCATCAGGCATCGTATAGTGGTATTTTCCTGCCCCGATAAAGCAAAGCACCCCTTTTTTAATCGGATAGGTTTTTTCACTGCATACGATGCTTCCTCCGTCCGTATTCATGTAAATTAACAAGTGATCTGCACCTGCGTGCCAGATTTTAAAAAATCGATCCTTTCCGATTTCGTGATAGGTTAAATTCGTCATATCGTCACCTCCTTCCTTTATTTTAGCGTTTTGATATCCAAAAAGCAACCTCAATAAAAAAATAAGCAATATTTGTCTTTTATTTTGCTGTTTTTTGTGATAAATTAATAGTATAATCAAAAAAGCGAGGTATAAAGCAATGAAAGAATTACGTGGAATTTTCACAGCACTCCTGACACCTTATGATGAGCAGAACAAGGTAAACCTCAAAGCACTTGAGGATCTTGTCAAGTTCAATCTCAAAATGGGAGTAACGGGATTTTACGTTTGCGGAAGCACCGCGGAAGCATTTATGCTTTCCACGGAGGAGCGCAAGGCAATTATGGAGGTTGTCAAAAGCACCGCGCCCGACAGCACGTTGATCGCACATATCGGTTCCTTGGACGAGCGCGTTTCCATTGAGCTTGCAAAGCACGCAAAAGCACTTTCCTATGATCTCGTTTCCTCTGTTGCTCCCTTCTATTTCAAGTATTCTTTTGATGAAATCAAGAACTATTATTGCAGACTCTCTGCGGCAGCGGATCTCCCGATGCTCGTCTATCATTTCCCGGATTTTTCGGGCGTAAAAATGGGCGTAAAAGAGATTTCTGCGTTCCTCGAGGATGATCGCTTTGCAGGAATCAAATATACCTGCGGTGATTTCTATATTATGGAGAGAAGCAAGGCACGCTTCCCCAACAAGATCTTCTATAACGGCTTTGACGAGATGCTTCTCGCAGGTCTTACGATGGGCGCGGACGGTGCAATCGGAAGCACCTATAACTTTATGGCAGACAAGTATATTCAGCTTGTGGATCACTTTAAGAAAAACGAAATCGCTGAGGCACAGAAGATCCAGCACGTGGCGAACGCGATTGTAGAAAAGATGTGTCAATATGGTGTTATGCCCTGTGAAAAGGCAATTCTGGATGCATTTGGAATTCCTATGGGCGATTGCCGCGATCCCTTTAAGAAGCTGACCGCAGAGGAAAAGAAGGATCTGTTGGATTTTGTACTTCCTTTGCTCAACGCATAAAAGGTGAATGAATATGCAACGGTTTATTATTGCACGTGATGATCAAAAAACGCATGCGTGGCCTGATTTGGCGCTTGCCGACAACGGAGAACTCGTATGCGTTTTCACCGAATGCTCAGAGCATCTCGACAGAACGGGGTCTCGCCTTTGCATTGTCAAAAGCTCGGATCGAGGCAGAACCTGGACCGAGAAACGGGGACTTACCGACTACGGAACGGTTTACGATTTTTATAATAATGCGCGCATCAATAACATCAATGGGACGCTTGTAATCGTCTGCGACCGTATTATCGGCAAAACGGGAGAATTGGGAGTCGACGAGGATCACGGCGAGACAACGGTATATGCTTGGACCTCGACAGATCACGGAGAAAGCTGGGACGGGCCGTTCGAAACTCCTGCAAAAGGAATATGTCCCGATCGCCTTCGTTTGACAAAAAGCGGGCGTGTTCTGCTTTCCGCTCATAAGTATAATCCCGAATCGGACAAGCTTGAACAATATCTTTGGTACACGGACGATCAAGGAAAAAGCTGGTCGGATCGCATTACGGTTGCCGCAGATCCCCGATACAATCTTTGCGAGGGACATATCGTTGAGGCTCCGGACGGAACGCTCGTTGAATATATGCGTGAGAATTCCTGGAACGGCACAGAATGTCAAAAGGCGATTTCTTACGACAACGGTGAAACGTGGGAAGGCGTTTACCCTACCCCCATTCAGGGTTGTCACCGTCCTACCATCGGCTATTTGCAAAGCGGTGATCTTCTTATGACCTACCGTTATTTGCAAGGCGGTAAAAGCGGCAATATCAGCAAGCGCTCGCAAAATACGTTTGCAGCGCTTCTTTCCGCCGACGAAATTACAGAGGCCGATCGAAACGCGCAACAGTGCTGCATTATGCCAATCGATCACGATCGCAACCCTAAGCCCGACAACGGCTATACGGGTTGGGTACAATTTGAGGATGGAGAAATTTACGTCGCTTACTACATCAAGGATGATGCACCGTTTGATCATATCCGCGGCTGCAGCTTCTATCAGACAGATATCCGCTTTTGATCGAAACCGCTTTCCTGCGTTTCATGAAGGGCTTTGATTTTATTCCAATAAGGAGCTTTTATGATCGAATACAAAATCAAGGACAAAATCCAAACACATCACGCAAAGCTTTTTGGATTTGTCGAAAAAACGTATCAGAAAATAATTTTTGAACGAATGACCTCAGACTTTGCCGTAGAAACGGTATTGGCAGAGGCAGAAGCGCCGTTTTTTACCCGTACGGACGACGATTATGCCCCTGTTGGGCTTTGGCGTGGAGAATTTTGGGGAAAATGGATCATCAGTGCGGTTCGCGCTTGTCTGTACCAAAAAAACGAAAAGCTTGAGGCGATCATTCGCAACAGCGTAGACAAGATCATTGCCACAGCCAATTCGGACGGCTACATCGGAACCTATAAAAACAGTAAGCTGATCCTTCCTTGCTCAAAGGATGAGGGGTTGAAATCAATCGGTTTTCGGTGCGATTTTTGTTGGAATATCTGGTGTCAGAAATATACGCTTTGGGGACTTGTTGAGGCATACGAGCTGCTTGGGGACAAAAATATATTGGAAAGTGCTGAGAAATTCGCTATTCAACTTGTGGATACGGTTCGGGAAGCAGGTGTAAATCCCTGCGAAACAGGCACCTTTTTCGGGGTTGCATCCGGCTCGATCTTAAAGCCGATGCTGTTGCTTTACCGCCACACGGGAAACGAAAAGATCTTGGAGTTTGCCCTTTCGATTGCGGATGGATTTGAAAACGACGAGACGAATTGCATCAAAATCATCAAAAATTCTCTTGCGGGAATTCCTGTTCATCTTTGGAATTATAACAATCCGCACGCTGTTGCAAAACGCCGCTTTGACAATCAAAAAGCGTACGAGATGATGTCCTGCTTTGAGGGCGTTTGCGAGCTTTACCGTGTAACGGGAGACGAGAAATATCTACTTGCCTCCAAAAAATTCTTTGATCTTTTGATCCGATACGAGTATAACCGTCTGCTCTCCGTCGGATTTAACGATCGTTTTCTGTTTGCTTCCTCGGTTGAGGATGCGATCAGTGAGCCTTGTGACATCGTTCATTTTCTTCGTCTTGCAGGAGAGCTTTATCTGCTCACAGGTGAGGTTCGTTATCTGGATTACTATGAGGATTCCTTCCTCAATTCCCTACTCGCAAGCATTACGCGTGACGGAAAATGGGGAGCGCGCGCAATCCGCTCGATGTCCCATCACGTTACGGAATACGACGTGCTTGATATGAATATGAAGCACAACCATTGCTGCGTCAACAATATCCCACGCGCATTTGAGCACGCGTCGGCACTCGCGGTAACCACGCAAGGAGAGGACCTTCGCATCAATTTCTATATGCCGATCAGCTTTTCGGCAAACGGCGTCACTGTTAGCATCAAGGATGGCTACACAAGCCTTTGCAAAACGGAAATTTGTATTACGTCCGATCGCACACGCACCGTCGCTCTCCGCATCCCTGCTTGGAGCAACACCACGTCTGTCACCTGCAACGGTGAGTCTCATTCCCCTGCTTGCAAATCCTACTTCGAAATGCAAATTCCTGCAGGAGAAACGGTTATAGCAGTGAAATTTGATGATAAGCCACAGCTTTGGAATGACGATCTTCCTCGTGATATGCTCCCATTCACCTCGTTTTTCAAAATGAGATATAATATGCACCAGCCTGCGGAAAATACCGATTCCAATCGTGCAACGCTTCGCATTGGCCCTATGCTCCTGGCACTTTCCAAGGAAATGGGAACCGATTGGGAAACGATGTGTCACCGTCCTACGGTAAATAATCGTTGCAAGAAATGCATTGCCACACCGATTCCCGCAGAGGGAAAGCAATGTGCATACCGTATCACCTTTGTCACCGATGAAGGAGAGGAGACACTTTTCATGTGTGATTTCGCTTCCGCATCCAACCGATTCCTCCCCGAGGATTTCAGCATATTTGTTTAAAAGAAAAGAGCCTACGATGCTTCGTAGGCTCTTAGTTTTTATTTTTTCTTTTTTGTTTTGCGCGAACGGAAAATCTTACTTCTGAAAAGAAGAACGTTCATCAAAAGGAAGAATACAACAAAAGCGATCATTGTAATTTCGGGCTCGACAGGTGCCAGAGTCGCCAAAAACATCATTGGAAATCCAAACACGATTGCGGGAAAGTTCTGGTAGACCATATTGTCCGCGGCGGGAGTTTTGACCTCTTCGACCACCTCTCGCAGCAGAATAATTCCCGTGCTTGCCGTACCCGTCAGCATACCGTACATAGTAAGGAATTGCTCCTCCGCGTAGTCCGGAAAAAGCGTTTTTGCAACGATGCGGTTGTAAATATAGGTGATGACCAGCCCGACGAAGCCGAGAATAAGCATAATGCCCCAATAATTCTCAAGCACGTCCAGACGGATTGCCGCAACACCTGCAACAACCATCAGATCGAAGAAGAAATTGCTTACACGTGTCATCAAAAAATCATTGATGTACTTTCTGTGGATAATGTCTTTACGGTACATAAAGTTCATCGCCATTTTGATCAGTGTACCTGTCAGAACACCGAGCAAGAAGTTGAATCCAAAGATAACCGATCTCAATCCCGGCAAAAGACTTGAGACAAGAACCATCAAAAGGTAGGCCGCAACGTAAGCAAGCATAACGAATGCGATTTGAACCGTCATCTTATCAATGCTTTCCTGCATCGGGATCTCACCCTCGGTGCTGATCTCATTGGATTGCACACTGCCATCTCTTCGCTTTGAAAGAACAAGCTTTCCGCTCCGCTTCATAATATTGAGGTGGATGACACCGCCAAAGCTTGCGGAAAGGAATCCGAGCGCCGCAATGGTAAGCCCAAAGCTTTTTCCGCCCAAAAATCCGTGTTCAACCTCATAGATCGTGCCGTAATTAAGCGCCTGACCTGTTCCCTGTCCGAATCCAAACGGCAAAAGCACGCCCGCCGCAGGGAAGAAATCGGTCAGAGCAAGTGTTGCGAGCATCGTAATTCCAAAGCCGAAAATGCCCTGGAGAAGATAGGTGGAAACTGTGGTTACACCTGTGTTGAAGATTTCCGAGGTGCGTTTTTTTGTAAGCCTTCCGCTTGTCGTTTTGAATGCAGATGCAACGAATCCAAGCGCTAAGGCATGGTACGTAATGACCTCGAGATTAGCGGATCCGCTGTAATTAAAGATAACCGTATCAAAAAATACGTCACCTG
>JAZQWH010000081.1:0-8850 GCA_045632205.1 Eubacteriales bacterium | reverse complement strand
TGGGTCCCGTACGTCGGAGAAAGAGACGGGCTGCGGGAGGATCGCTCGGAGCAGGAGGGAGTTCTCATCTCTCTGCGGAGCAAGGAATTCAATTGACCGTGTGTGAAATAACATAGGAAAGGATAAAATACATCATGCGTTACAACGAAGGTGACATCAATCGCGTTTTGGTAGATCAGGAGGAATTGGCACAGATCTGTGACCGTCTCGCCGCACAGATGACAGAGGAATATCGCGATTCCGAGCACGAGCTTGTGTTTGTGGTCGTGCTGAAGGGATCGATCTTTTTTGCAACCGATCTCATCCGTCGCGTCCCGCTTCATTCCAGCATCGAATTTATGAAGGTATCGTCCTACGGTGCGGATACCAAGAGCTCGGGCTTTATTGCAGTCCAGCTTGACCTCAAGCGCGATATTACCGATGCGGACGTGATCGTGATCGAGGATATTATTGACAGCGGCAGAACGCTGCAGAAGCTCCGCGAGCTGCTTTTGCACCGCGGCGCGCACAGCGTGAAATGCTGTACGCTGCTTGATAAGCCCGACCGCCGCGTGGTGGATCTGAAGGCGGACTACGTTGGCAAGGTGATCCCGGACGTATTTGTTGTGGGATACGGACTTGACTATGACGAAAAATACCGCGGATTGCCCTACGTTGGGGTGCTTGATCCGTCGGTTTACGAAAAATAAACGCAGAATTTCTAACGGAGGAATTTCATGAAGAAACGCAGTATTGTCCATGACCTCTTGTTCTATGGCATCATTCTGGTTCTGATTGTTGTCGTTCTCTCTACGCTCTTCTCGGGCGGTGCGGAGGATGAGGCACTCACCTATGATCAGGTGTATCGCTATATTACGGAGAATCAGGTTTCGGGAGTCTTTTTGAGCAATGAGGGCGACCTCACGCTTCATATGGTCGACGGAACCCAGAAATATTATCAGTTGGCGGACGTGGGGCAGTTCAGAGAGACGCTTGACGAGGCGATCCTCACGCGCGGCATTACCTATGAGGTAGAGCCTGCCACCGTCTATCCGTGGTGGGTCAGCTTCCTGCCGTGGATCATTATGATCGTTATTTTTGTCGTGATCTGGATCATATTCTTTAACCAGGTCGGCGGCAAGAACGGAAAAATGAATTCCTTTGGCAGAGCACGCGTCAAAACACCTGCTCCCAACGACAAGAATCGCGTTCTGTTTTCCGACGTGGCGGGTGCGGACGAGGAAAAGGAAGAGCTGGTCGAGATCGTTGAATTCCTCAAGGATCCCGGAAAGTTCACCAAGCTCGGCGCGCGCATTCCCCACGGTGTCCTGCTCGTAGGCCCTCCCGGTACGGGTAAAACCCTGCTGGCAAAGGCAGTTGCGGGCGAGGCGGGTGTTCCGTTCTTCTCGATCTCCGGCTCGGATTTCGTGGAGATGTACGTCGGTGTCGGTGCGTCCCGTGTGCGCGATCTGTTTGAAAATGCGCGCAAGACGCCTGCTTCCATCATCTTTATCGATGAGATCGATGCGGTCGGACGTCACAGAGGCGCAGGTCTTGGCGGCGGACACGACGAGCGCGAGCAGACGCTCAACCAATTGCTCGTTGAAATGGACGGATTTGGCTCTCACGATGGCATTATCGTCATTGCGGCAACCAACCGCCCCGACATTCTCGATCCCGCGCTGCTTCGTCCCGGACGCTTCGACCGTCAGGTTACGGTCAATTACCCCGATATGAAGGGCAGAGAGGAAATTCTGAAGGTCCACGCGCGCAACAAGCCGATGGAGGAGAGCGTTGATTTTCATAAGATCGCGCAGAGCACCGTTGGATTTACGGGTGCGGATCTTGCAAATCTGCTCAACGAGGCGGCTTTGCTTGCGGCAAAGAAGAACAAGGCGCTCATCGGGATGGAGGACATTGAGGAATCCTATATGAAGGAGCTGCTCGGCCCGCAGAAGAAATCGCGCGTCCGCTCCGAAAAGGACAACAAGCTTACCGCATATCACGAGGCAGGTCACGCGGTAGTCACCTACTACTGCAAGCACACCGATCCCGTCAAGCATATCACCATTATCCCCGCAGGCAGAGCGGGCGGCGTTACCATTCGCGTTCCCGAAAAGGACGTTTCCTACTACACGCGCGGTGAGATGCTCGACGATATCAAGATCAGCCTTGGCGGGCGGATCGCCGAGGAGCTGATCCTGGACGATATTTCCACCGGGGCATCGAGCGACATTCAGCAGGCAACCAAGGTTGCGCGCGGAATGGTCACGCGCTACGGTATGAGCGACAAACTCGGCACGGTCCTCTACGGATCGGAGCATAACAGCGACGAGGTCTTCCTCGGACGTGATTTCAGCTCGGGTAAGAACTATTCCGAAAAGACCTCTGCCGAGATCGACGATGAGATCCGTCGTCTGATCGCTGAGTCCTATGAGGCGGCAAAGAAGATCCTTTCGGATCACATCGACCGACTCCATTTCGTTGCACAGTATTTGCTCACGCACGAGAGTATGGACGGCGATCAGTTCGCAGCCGCAATGCAGGAGGATGCAACCGTTGAGGCGCTTGAGGCGATCGCCGCGGAAAAGGCGGAGCGCAGTCGCCGCGACAACGAGGCGCGCCTTGCAAAGCTTGAGGAGGAGGCTCGCAAGCGGGAAGAGGAGGCAAAGAACAATCCTCGTCCCGAGCCGATCAATCTTGGCTTTGATATCAATCCGATCGTGCCCGAGGGCGCGGAGGATGACGCGGAGGCAGATGCGGAGGAAGAGGCTGACACCGAGGAGACGACCGAAGAGGTCTCCGACGAGGAGAAGCCTTCCGATGCAGAGTCTGCGGAGGAAGAAAAGTCCGAATCCGAGACCGAGGAGTAATCGGTTTTTCAAAAAACAAAAGCCATCTGTTCCATTGGAACAGATGGCTTTTTATAGTGTGGAAAAGCAACCGGGGGGGGAGAGCAGAGCCGTTTTGCGGTATTTGCGGTTGCTTTTCCGATCGAACGTAAGCGGATAGGGGATCAGGAAAGAAGCTTGGTTTCCTTGAGGATGGAGACGATCATTTCGCCGATCATTCTCATGCCGTTGTCGCCGGGATGGGTGATCCAAAGATCGCTTGCCACCTTTTTCGTGCCGTCGATCGACTCGTAGAGCTGACCGTGCGGTGCCTCGTTTGCGCGGTAACGGAGGGGACGGATATCCGCCGGCTCGACGTCATAGTCCTCAAACAGACGGGACAGGAGCGCATTCAGCTTGCGCTTGTGGTACCAGCCGTACACCCAAACGATCTCTGCGTGCGGGCAAAGCTTGCGCATCCGCTCCAGCAGGAGAGGCGCCGTTTTGTGGAAGGTCTCTATTTTTGCATCCGTGTTGACGTTATCGGTGATCTGCAGGATGATGAGATCAAGATCGGGCGTGAGGCTTTCGACGAAGGGGCGCTTGGTGTAAACGTTTTCTGTTTTGTAAAAGGCTTCCTCAAATGCCTCGGGGGTCTCGGCATGCTCAATGGGGCTGCCGTGAAGCTTGTGGAAGGTGCAATCCGGAAATTCCGCGGAGATCGCTTGCGAAACGTGATAAAAATAATCGTTTCGGGGCGAGGAGGAACACATTCCGTATCTGCATTCGAGACCAAGAAGCAGGGAATTGCCGATGAACAGGACGTTGCGAAGCGGCTTTGGCCCACGGATCCTGCGTGGCTTTGGCTCTGTCTGCTCGGTTGCCTCCTGCTCGTACTCGTGCAACGTGATCTTGAGGATCTCGCTATCCTCAATGCCCGTCAGCTGTGCGCGGAAGGAGACGGCATTCTGATAGACTGCCAGGCTTGTAGGGTCAAAGCTGTGGAGATAACGGAAGGAGCCGTCGGGCTTTACGTCCAGAATCTTTTCGCATATGATCGATTCTGCCTGTGCCTCGTCATAGGAATAAAGGCGGTAGACGGGCTTGCCCCTATGGCAAATGCCCTCGGTCTCAAGCTCTGCGTTCGCAACGGTTGAGTGGAAGATGTGGGATTTGAATTCCTCGCTACCCTTGACGTACTGATCGAAAAGCGAGGTGCTTTTTGAAATTGCCATAGTAATTTTCTCCTTTTAGTCGACGGTTACGATCAGGATGTGACCTTTATCGTACATATTTCCCGTGAGGACGTACTGCGGAATGACGGTATCGATCTTGTTTCCGTTTTCGTCATAGTAATACGCGACGACCTCCGTGTAAATATCGGCGTGCTCGTGTCCGCAGAAGATGCCCTTGATGACGTCTGCGCCCGAGTAGATCAGATCGTAGAGACGCTTGGATTCCTCGTCGGTATTCTTATCGTTTCCGCAGAATTGGTTACAGTAATCGTAGGGCTTGCTCGGATCAAAGCGTCGGTCGTCCTGGCGGAGTGCGATGACCGCGGTTTCCTTGGGGTTGTGCGTACACATGGATTCGTGCTGGAAGATCAGGACAACAAGACCCTCCCGACGCGCGCGTGCAAGATCCGCCTTGAAGCGTTCGGTCTGATGATCGAAATATTTTCCAACGCAGTTGTTGAGCGCGATGAGCATCACCTTATCCCCGAGCACGCGGGATTCGTAGAAAATATCGTGCGGCCAATAGGGCTTGACCAGCTCCTGACGCTCCTCAAGCGTTGTGGTCTCCTCAACCGTGCCCTGCATCCTTCTGACGAGATCGTGCATTGCGATGGGCACAAGAACCGAGGGACAGGGCTCGACGATGAGCTCCCGCATCAATTCCAACGAGCCGTACGTGATGTAGTCGATGACGTCGCCCGTAACAACGGTCTGATCAAAGAACGGAGAGAGCTCCATTGCCGCACGGGTGGTGCCAACGGTTCCGCCGTCACGGAAGCGTCTGGTGGTGCGGTTTTCATAGGAGCTTTTTGAGACGGGATCGTTCTCCTCCAGGTCGCGCGCATTGAGCATATTGAGATGGGTATCGGTGAACTGCAGGATCTCGATCGGCTCCCCGCCTTTTTCGGTTTTGATATGGACACGGCGTACCATCACGCCACTTTCGGTCAGCTGGAAAATATGCGTGCGGGGATCCTCGGCGGATCCGACAACGTCAATGGAGGGTTGAGAAAAGTAGTTTGTTTTTTCTTCGGAACAGATCATAACGGTCTCCTTTTTCGAGTGATGACTTATTATACCCCCGTTTTTTGGAAAAGGGAATGGAGAATGTTGTTATTTTGATGGGTGATCCTGCTGTTTTAGGCTTCGGAGAATACCGAACGGATAGGAATTGCTTCCCTAATCTTATTATAAAATTCTGCCGATTCATTGTCAAGAGGAATTCGGCTTCCGTTGCAACATTTTTTTTTGCAACCCGTTGACAGGACGGCAAGTTTTTGATATAATAAACGCGTATTTTTTTCAGGAATCCAAGGAGGATCTTGTATGGGTATCAGAGTTGGCATTTTCGGCTACGGAAATCTCGGACGCGGTGTGGAGTGTGCCATTCGTCAGAATGCGGATATGGAGCTGGTTGCGGTCTTTACGAGACGCGATCCCAAAACCGTTCGCACGCTGACCGAGGGGGTTGCGGTTTACGCGGCGGACGAGGTCGTTTCGATGAAGGAATGCATTGACGTGATGATCCTTTGCGGCGGAAGTGCAACCGATCTGCCCACGCAAACCCCTGCGCTTGCACGCGATTTTATCGTTGTAGACAGCTTTGACACACACGCGAAGATCCCCGAGCATTTCGAGGCGGTCGACCGTGCGGCAAGAGAGGGCGGCAAGCTTGCGATGATCTCGGTCGGCTGGGATCCCGGTCTGTTCTCCCTCAACCGTCTCTATGCAGGTGCGGTTTTATCGGAGGGCGAGGACTACACCTTCTGGGGCAAGGGCGTGAGCCAGGGGCATTCCGATGCGATCCGCCGCATTGACGGGGTTCTTGATGCAAAGCAATATACCATTCCCGTGCAGGATGCGCTGGATGCGGTGCGCAGTGGCTCCGCTCCCGTGCTGAGCGCGAGAGAAAAGCATTTGCGCGAGTGCTTTGTGGTTGCAAAGGAGGGGGCGGATCTCGACCGCATCGAGCGAGAGATCAAAACGATGCCCAACTATTTTGCGGACTATGACACCGTTGTTCATTTTATCAGTGCCGAGGAGCTTCGCCGTGACCACAGCGGTATTCCGCACGGCGGCTTTGTGATCCGCACGGGAAGAACGGGACTCAACGGGGAGAACCGCCACGTCATTGAATATAGCCTCAAGCTCGATTCCAATCCCGAATTTACCGCTTCCGTGATCGTTGCATATGCAAGAGCGGCATATCGCCTGTACACCGAAGGCGCGCGCGGATGCAAGACTGTTCTGGACGTGCCGCCCGCGTATCTTTCCCATAAGAGCGGAGAGATGCTTCGCCGCGAGCTGCTCTGAGGCAAAAATATTTTTTTTAAAACCGTTGACAACCCTGATTTTTTATGATAGAATATATAAGGATACTTATGTCGATTGAAAATGAAAGGGGTTACATGATGAAAAAAGAATATTCTTCTCCCGAGTGGGGCGTGTTGCTTCTTTCGCGTCAGGATATCCTGACCGTCTCGCCCGACGAAAATCAGCCTTCCGTGGACGATCCCTTTACCTTCTCCTTCTCCGGTGACAAGTATTGGAGACAAAACTAAAAAAATATGCCTGCCGCAGAATAGCGGCAGGCTTTTTGTTTGCTTTAAATTCGGTTCACACCCGTTTTCCGAGCGGCTTCGATGACTGCCTCGGCAACGGCGGGAGCGACGCGGCGGTCAAGCGCGGGGGGAATGATGTTTTCCTCATTCAGCTCCTCCTCGGGAATGAGCGCGGCGAGGGCGAGAGAGGTTGCAACCTTCATCTCCTCGTTGATGCAGGTGGCACGGCAATCAAGCGCCCCTCGGAAGATTCCGGGGAATGCCAGAACGTTGTTGATCTGATTGGGAAAATCCGAGCGTCCCGTGCCTACAATGCGCGCACCCGCACGCTTTGCTGCGTCGGGCATGATCTCGGGAGTTGGGTTTGCCATCGGGAAGACGATGGCGTCGGGTGCCATCGAGCGTACCATCTCCTCGCTGACGATATTGGGAGCGGAAACGCCGATAAAGACGTCCGCGTCCTTCATTGCATCGGCGAGCGTACCGTGCAGCGCACGGGGATTTGTGATCTCGGAGAGTGCGCGGTGCGCGGGATTGAGTCCCTCCATATCTCGGCAAAGAATGCCAAAGCGGTCAACCATCGTCAGATCCGTCACACCCATTGCGAGCAGATGACGTCCGATCGCGCATCCCGCGGAGCCTGCGCCGTTGATGACAACGCGTACGCGGGAGATCTCTTTTTTTACGACCTTGAGTGCATTGAGGAGTGCGGCGGCAACCACGATCGCGGTGCCGTGCTGATCGTCGTGGAAAACGGGTATGTCGCAGATCTGCTTGAGCTTTTCCTCGATCTCAAAGCAACGCGGCGCGGCAATGTCCTCAAGGTTGATGCCGCCGAAGCTTCCCGAAATGAGATAGATCGTGCGGACGAGCTCGTCGACGTCCTGTGTGCGAATGCAGACAGGGAAGGCATCGACGTCTGCAAAGGTCTTGAAGAGTGCGCATTTTCCTTCCATAACGGGCATTCCCGCCTCGGGACCGATGTCTCCGAGTCCCAGCACCGCACTTCCGTCGGTGATGACGGCAACAAGATTGCTTCGTCTGGTCAGCTCATAGGATTGATCGGGGTCTGCCTGAATTTTGAGGCAAGGCTCCGCAACGCCGGGAGTATAAGCGAGGGAGAGATCGCGACGGTCATTGACGGGACAGCGTGCGACGACCTCGATCTTGCCCTGCCATTCGTAATGCTTTTTGAGAGATTCTTCACGGATGTTTTCCATAGTAGTTTGCCTTTCGGGGATTGATTAGAGATTGATGACGGACATCACGATCCAGATCACGATGCACGCCGCCGTCATTGGGGAGGCGAGTGCGCGGAAGAGGATCTGCGGCGTGCGCTTGAGGGGCGTTTCGGTGGTATACGCCGAGGAAAGATTTGCGCGCGCGTAAAGGTGATAGATCTTTCGTGCTTCTCCCGCGGAAAAGGCGGCAAAGAGCAAAAAGAGCGTAACGATGCAGAAGAAGAAAATATCGTTGGTGCCTGCGCGGAGATAGAACGCCGAAAGATAAGGCTGACCGAACAGACAGAACAGGTTATAACAGAAATGGAGCGCAAAAACCGCAAAAAACGAGCGAGTTGCGTAGAGCACGGCGGCAAGAAGCGCACCGAGGAGCAGATAGGTCAGAAGCAGGGGGAAGGAGAAATGGAGCATTGCGAAGAAGAGCGCGCTTGCCGTAATGGAGACCGCCACGCCGAGATGCTCATATTCAGCACACAGATAAGCGCGGAACACCAGCTCCTCGCAAAAGGCGGGAACGAGCGCATAGGCGATGACGAGTGTGGCAACACCGAAAAAATCTCCGCTGCTCTGCGCGTTGAAGGTATTATATAATACAAATCCGCCCGAAAGGGAGGCGATCCCGCCCGTGAGAATGCTTGTCAGCATGCTTCCCGTGATCATTACGACGAGAATGCAGAAGCAAAACCACAGCTGAGAGAGCCGCGGGAGCGTGAGGCGGATGCGTTTTGTGAACTTTTCTCCCCGAAGCGAGGAATAGAGAACGGCGGGGACGACGAAGATCAGGATCTGGAGCAGGACCGCGCCGATCGTGGCACTTCCTCTCTTGAGCAGGGCGGTATCGACGAGTCTTGCGAGAATGAGGAAGAGAAACGAGAAAAGCACGAGCGCGGGAGGGAGATGAAGCGTGCGCACGCGCGAGATCTCCGCGAGATCCTCCTTGGTGGGTTGGAGCGAGCGCAACCACGCGATCGCCTTTTGAATATAAGGTCTGAGCGCGGGGATC
>JAZQWH010000080.1:0-7166 GCA_045632205.1 Eubacteriales bacterium | reverse complement strand
GATCCCAACAGCCTACGTCATGCCGATCCCTCTCTCCACGAGGGCGATATTCTGCATCTGCACTACCGTACCTATGACAAAGCAGAAACCAAACGCCAGATCGAGGCGATCGTCGGCTCGCAATCCGAAAGCATCGATGAGGTTACCTCGTCTGTCGGAGAGCAGCATATAACCCCTCAGCTCTGATCCAAACAAAAGAGGAGGATCCCGTCACGGGATCCTCCGTTTTTTATTTTCTTTCCGATCTTATCCTGTCCGCGCAGGCAAGAAGCTCACGCTCGGTGCAAATTTCGCCCACGTTCGGGTAGCTTTTTGCACATTTTTCAAACGCATCGCGCAGCATACGCGCCTTACTGCCGTCGTGCTGATAGAGCAACGCATAGGCGTATTCCGTGCGGATCACCGACGGATAATCCTTCATTGAGCGCATAAAGCTATATTGCTCGCGTGTGTAAAGCTCCCCCAGCACCTCCGTGCGGCATTCCCCGACCAGCTCGCAAAAGATCCGATCACAGATCAGAAGCTTCCGATGTACCCCTGCCATTGCGGAATCGACATCCGAGAGATGACGGATCTCCTCAGCCGCCGCCTCAAATCGCCCCTCGTCCATCAAGCGGTTACAGTGAAACACGGCACGCTCCGCGAATGCGTTGCTGCGCAGCTCCGACGCGCTCGGCATTGCAAACCATCCTTCGGGCATCTCGCGCAAGCGCACGCCCTCCACGCTTTGTGCGTTGATCTCCAGGTGACGCGCAAATTCCAATGCGGCTCTTGCATCCCGCTTCATCTCCAATGCGTTCGCACCGTCGTTTGCGATCATTTTTGTGCGAAGCGGAATTCCGTTGAGAAGCGCCGAAAAGATGCCGATCAACCCAAACGCGCCGAAAAATATCATTGCAAACGCATATTCGCGCACAAGATACGCAAGCGGCAGAGCGGCACCCCCCGCAAGCAGATTCAGCGCAGATCCGCCGAGCAAAAAACCTACCATAGGAATCCTCCCGTCCTTCGGCTTTGGCGGAATCAGGAGGCACTGTCCACCTGTTCCCGCAAGGGAAAAGCGCGCCCATTGCATCCGTCCGTTCCTTCTGAGCAGCATCAGCTTGCCGATACGGAAGGAGGAAAAACGATACCCATAGGCAAGTCCCACCAAAAGATGTCCCGTCTCGTGCAGGATCACCTGCAGCAGATAGGCAAGATAGACCAATGCAAAGAGAAACACAAATCCGAGGAACTGCATACGCGGAGAAAGTGAGGTCAGGAAGGAAAGATCGACCCACTGAATGGCAAAAAAGCCGCAAAGCGCACCGATGGCAAAGAGCAAGCACATCCAAAGAAGGCTTCCCCACGATGTATTCTTCTTGCTTTTCTTCATACTTTTCTCCTTTAATCAAACGCAAACGCAAAGTAGCGCGGAAGTATTTTTCCTCCAAGATCACAGTACGCCGCAAAGCGCATACCGCTCCCCGACGTCCGAAAACGACCGCTTTTGCAGCCGAGCGCGGATACGATCTCTCCCATCGGTGGGCAGACGTCATCCGCATACAGGATCTCCTTGCAGATCAAGCGATTTCCCTCACGGTGCGCGGCGAGAATGCAATCATCCGATGCGTAAAACGAGGCTTGTGCGGCAAGAAACTCCGAGCAGACCCCCTCCTGCACGATCGCATTCCGAGGCAAAAGCGCACGCCGCCTCTCGGCATATTCGACGGCATCGATCTCTCTGAGACTCAGCTCCGTCGGCTCTGCCTTAGCCTCACACTCGGCAAGCTCGGTAATATACGTATATCCAAAGCGTGCGTAAAATTCGAACAGGGACGCCTCACTCGGCACAAGGATCGCCCCCGCGTAGCCCGATTTTTGCAATCGCCCGTGCAATTCCCGCATTAAGGCAGAGCCTACACCGCGTCCACGGAAATTTCTTGCCGTTGCGACCGCATAAACGTATGCTACGCGCTTGGATTCCAGCGTACAGTCAAACCAATAAAGCATCGCCGCAAGCGCCTCTCCCTCCATCGCACAAAGCGCGCGGTCGGGCGAAAACGCGACGTCAAAAAACAGATCCAAAAATTCATCCGTATCCCCAAACGCTTCCTTCCAAAGCAGACGGAGCGCGGAGATCTGTGCCGACGTGGGCGAAGTAAACGTCATTTGCAAGCCTCCTTGCAGACCGCGCGGAATTTTTCAATACGGTGGTGCGGACAGTAGCTCATCTTGGCGCGACGAAGCCCCTCGATCCCCATATCCTCCTCACGGTCCAGATAGCGGACCGTGGGATATTTTTGACGGATATATCGCGCAAACGCACGGTTGATTGCGGCATATGCCCCCTCTGCGTGCGGCATCGCCTTTTCAAAATTGACGTCAAAGGTATCCTCTGTCATACGGCTTCCCATTGTCATTGCCAGCACCTCGCCGTGCGACACCAGCATCAAGCCATCCAGATCAAGCGCCCCGTAGTAGTCGAATGCACGTCCGATCGCGCGGATCTCCATATCAAAATTCGCATCCGGGTTTTCTGCCCTTCTCGATTCATACCACGCCTCTGACATTTTCCGCGCCGCCTCAAGATTTTCGGGCGTGATCGGTACGACCTCATAGTCGGGATAAGCCGCTTCAAAACGCTTACAGTGGTTGCGCTTGGAATGATATTTCCGCCCTGCCAGATCGGCAAGATCGTTTATGTCATAGACGTAATCAAAGGAGCCCTCATTTGAGGAAAATTCGAACCGATCGGGCATCAGCCGCTCCAATTCCTCGCGCTCCGTTGGCAAAATACCCGAAAAACGCCATTGCGCGCAGTTGATACACGAATCCGCAAGGATCTCCTCCAATACCGCACGGCGGTCTCCCACTCCGACGGGATAGGGATAGATACAACGCTCCCCAAAGCGCGAAAACAAGACGGCAAAATCTCCCCAAAAGCAAAGGCTCTGCTCGCCCCACAAAAAAAGATTGACAAAGGAATATTCACATCCGCGCGTCTCCCCTGCCCAAAGGAGCTCCTCATACCGCTTGCGATCCTCGATTGACACGGGATGAAACCGCAACGTCGAATTCCTTGTATCCGTCATAAAAAACACCTCTCTCCGCTTGTCCGACGCGGCACCTCGGCGCGCGCCGTCATCCAATCTTATTATACCACACGCAGCTCTTCAATTCCACCACTTTCGAAAAAAAATACATAGAAAAAATCGAAAAACACATTGACAGAAACACGCATCTATGCTATGATGTAGTTGGATCGTCGATCCCTCAAAAACCCATATAAGAGAAGGAGAATTCCGTATGAAGCTTACGTTTTTCGGCACCAGCCACGGTCATCCCGAAACGGGAAGATACTGCACGTCTATCTACTTTGAGCACAAGGGAAACGGCTTTTTTATCGATGCGGGCGCACCTATCGTTTACCTGATGACACAGAGAAAAATCAAAAAATCCACGGTCAAGGCGCTCTTCATCACCCATATGCACGGTGACCACACCGCGGAGCTTCCCACCATCGTCGGTACGCTCTGGTATCACAAGGATGCCGATTGGCACGCATATCTCCCCGAGCAGAGAGGCATTGACGCACTCAACGCATGGACCTTCGGTTGGGCAAACAACAATTCTCAGTTCCATCCGCACCTCATTGAGGAGGGAACCTTTTATGAGGAATACGGCATCAAGGTCACGGCGATCCGCACCGAGCATTGCGGCGCAAACACCCCAAGCTATGCCTTTATGATCGAGACCGACGACGGCAAGAAGGTACTCTTTACGGGTGACCTTGCCTACGATTTCCACGATTTCCCGCAGATCGCAAAGGAGCAATATTTCGATCTGATCGTCTCCGAGCTTGTACATCTCGCGCCCGACAAGGCGGCAGAGATCCTCAAGGACGTCAAGACCCGTCTCCTCATCTTCTCGCATCTTGGCGAATACAACGTCAGAAAGCTTGAGGAGCATAACATTCGCTTTAATTTCCCCCATATCGTCGCCATCGACGGATTTGAATACTACGTAGTTTAAGGAAAGGAAATATACTCCTATGAAGCTTATCTTTTTTGGAACCAGCCACGGTCATCCCGAGCGCGGACGCTTCTGCACCGCTGTCTACTTTGAGCACAAGGGCAACGCATTCTTCATTGATGCGGGCGCTCCCATCATCTATCTGCTCAAGCAGCACGGAATTCCCTATGAGAGCGTCAAGTCGCTCTTCATCACGCATATGCACAGCGACCACACCGCAGAGCTGCCCACCATTTGCAATACCCTTTGGTATCACAAGGCGATCGACCACTGGGACATCTATTTCCCCGATGAAAACGGCATTGCGGGACTTGACGCATGGACTGCTTCGCAGTACAACAGCGGCGGCGTTTCCAACAACAAGTACGTAAAGCCCCACGTCACCACCCCCGGCGTGATCTACGACGAATATGGCATTAAGGTAACCGCGATCCGTACCGACCACGTGCAAAACGGCGCGCTTCCGAGCTACGCATATATGATTGAAACCGACGACGGCAAGAAGGTGCTGTTTACGGGCGACCTCGCATACGACTATCACGATTTTCCGCAGATCGCGCGCGAGCAGGAATTTGATCTCGTCGTTTCCGAGCTTGTTCACCTCGCCGTGGACAAAGCGGCAGAGATCCTCAAGGACGTCAAGACGCGTATTATGATCTTCAGCCACCTCGGTGCTGCCAACGTCAAAAAGCTGGAGGAATACAACATCCGCTTCAATTTCCCCCACATCGTTGCCCGCGACGGCTTTGAATACTACGTCATTTAAAAAAACAAACGGCACGCAATTGCGTGCCGTTTTTATTTTGCTTCAAGGGATTAAAGCTTGAGCGCCTCGTTTTTTCTCCAATTATTGATTGTAAATTGTAATTTTGACGTCGCCCGTATCGGTGGAGATCTCGCATCTTCCGCCGCTCATCGTCCTGGGTACGTCGATCTCACCCGTGTCAGTCTCCACGAAAAAGACCTTTTCAGTCAGCAGACTTCCCTTTACGTCGCCCGTGTCGGTCTCGATATCAAGCTCTGCGGCATCGCACGCCTCAAAGCGTACGTCACCTGTTTCGCGCTCGATCTCAAACCGCTCGGCTGCAATCACGTCGGTCATCGTGAGCTTGCCCGTATCGCCCTCGGTGATCAGATTTTTGCATCTGACGCCCGTGAGGGTGGTATCTCCCGTAGAGAGGTGAATTGCTACGTTGCCCGCGCAGCTGACGTTTTTAACCTTTACGTCTCCCGTAGAAGCGATGAGATCCAACGCACCTGCGGAAATCCCGTCGACGGTAACGTCTCCCGTGCTCGTCTTGATTCGGATCAGCTCAGTGGCAGATGCAGAGCAATTGACCTTTCCCGTACTCATACGGATATCCACGGTTGTAAATTTCAAGCCGCTCGGAAGCTCCACGCGTCCCGTGCTTCCCCTTACGGAAAGGGCGGCATACTCGCTCTGCGGGAGGTAGACCGTAATCTTTTTGGAATGGAAATCAAAAATGCGGATGTGATCGTACCATCTTCTCTCGTCCACACGGTCGATCCTCAGCGTTCCATCCTGTACGGAAACGGAATAATACAATTTCTTTTCCTCGTCGCAAGTCACGCGGCTCCTTCCATCCTCGGAGAGAGCAAACACAACGTCCGCCGTATCGGTATCCACCAAAATATTTGAAAATGCCTCTTCAATCTCATAGGTATTGGTGCTGACCTTGACCGTGCTCAAGTTCATAAAATTCCAACCGTGTGCCGTCATTGCACCCACAAAAACGAGTGCGCCCAGAGCGAGCAGAGATGCCGCAACGATCAGCCAAATTTTCGTTCCCTTACGCATCACACACGTCCTCCCTTCGCAAAATATCCGCAGATCCCGCAAACCGTTTTTTGAGTCAACCGCCACGAGCCCTTCGTTGCCGCCAAACAACCGAAGAAGGCAAGGATCGCAAGTCCCGCGCAGAACAGACCTCCGCCGATCATCACAAATCCCGTCGGTACGCTCACCGAGATCGCCTGAACGGCACCGTAAACAACCGCGGCAGGTGCGACCGCCGTAACCGATGCGAACACCGCCCAGAGGGTGACGATCACCGCCCACAATACGACGTAAAGCGAGAAAAGGATCGCGATTGCCGCAATCGAGAGCGGGATCCACAAGGGCGCGCCGACAATCAGCATAACCAACTGTCCATTCTCAAATCTCCTTTTCGGGATGCTTCTTCCGCCCTTATCCGCCGTGTCAAACTCGGCAAGAAGCTGGGATGCGATCGAATCGATCGAGCCGACCGATTCAACCGCCTCTGCCTCCGAAAGTCCCTCTTCCATTTTATCATCGATCATTTCGCTGTAAAAATTCAAGCGTTCTTCCCTCTCCCGCGTGGGCAAAACGTAAATTCTTGCGCGCAGTCTGTTTAAAAAATCCTGTTTGCGCATTTCACGCATCCTCCTTCATTACAAATTTGTAGATCATCATGATCTCTCGCCACTCGCTCTTAAAGTCTTCGATCCTTCCCATTCCCGTTCGGGTAATGCGATAGTACTTGCGCAATCTGCCACCGTGCTCTGCCGTTCGCACCGTCAGCATATTCGCAGATTCCAGGCGCTTCAAGATAGTGTAGAGCGTTGATTCGGACAACTCCACATACGGCTTTAAATCCTTGATGATCTTGTAGCCGTAGGATTCTCCGTCCTTGATCGCGGCGAGCACGCACACGTCAAGCAATCCTCTTTTCATTTGAATATCCATAGAATACTCCTCCTTACGTAATACATCATATCACGAAGTATTGTCTTTGTCAATAGCTTTAGAAAAAAATTCAAAAAAATAAAAAACCCCCACAAGCTGTGGAGGTTTTTTTGATGTCTTTGATGATTGTGCGGCAGGATCACTCCGCCTTTGCGGTGACCGTATTCTTGCCGTCGGCCTTTACGATCTCGCAATCCTCTGCCACAACGATTCGACCGTTGTTGAGGTCGCTTTGGGTAACGTCAACCGTTCCGTTCTTGAAAAAGTCGTTGTAAACGATTCCCTCGTGAAGTGCGATGACGGTGGTCTGACCGCAATTGTCATGCGCGTTGAACGCGTACGCGCTGTCCGTATAGGTACCGCCGTAAACGTTGATCAGAACGGTGGGATTATTAACGTATACGGCACTTTCGTTTCGCTCGGA
>JAZQWH010000079.1:0-15084 GCA_045632205.1 Eubacteriales bacterium | reverse complement strand
GGCGCTTTGCATCAAGTTGATCTGCGTTCAAAAGCTCGTTCGGGATATATTTGAAAAAATTTTCATCCCGAGGGTTGATTTTTTTGAATCAATTGTGGTATACTAATATTAGAGACAGGTAACAGGTATGTCGTTTCTTCATTTTTGAGAACCGTATTACCCATGACGCTTGTCTCTATTTTTGTAAGCGCAACATCACCAACAGCACTTGATTTTTCTCCTGCAGATGTACGATTTGATCGATTGAGCATATCAATCCGATCAGTGCTTCTCTGTATGGACTTGATTTTTCCACTCCACACGGATCCATATGTTTTTACCTCCTTGGAAAATTCTTCATATTCCGCCCTCTGCGGAGAGGGAGAAATTGGTCTTTGAATTATTTTCGCCGTTCCTCTTGACATTTTCCCTATTTTCGGTTATACTGTCAATGGAAGAACCGTTTCTAATCGCGCCAGTCTTCGTGACCCGCGAAAGACCAGGAGGTGCCTGGCCGGCGGTTCTTCCATTTTCATTATGCGGCGTAATATCGTAAATGTGATACGTACCGTCGTTCTTGGTTTTTCCTACGTTCACCAAAATATCAAACGTGCTACCCTCAAATTCAACTCTTGCTCTGTAATAGGAGAAGGAGTTGAATTTTTTATGTTCAACGTTTTGAGCCTCGGAATACAAAGGCGCGGTTTCCACGATCTGCTTCAGATTACTCAGCTGCGCAGTATTTCCGCCTCTGCGGCGAGGGAGAAATAACCGCGCGTCTGATAGATTTCTTTCAGCTTTCTTAAAAGCTCTTGAACCTCTTCGTGAGAATGTGTTACTGTTGGAAAATCTCCATTGTTTTCCCAATCACGTCGCTCATAGTTGGATATATCTTCGACTTTATCTGTGCGCGAAGCCACTCGATCATATCCGCCACTTGATCCTCTGTTTCGAGTGCCAGCATAATGCCGACGACTTCCTCGCCCTCTGCTCCAAGACTCTTTAAGCCACGAATCAAATACTTCTGATCCTCTGTCAGCTCCATTTTCAAACTCCTTCCAAAACGCTTTTATTTTTTCTTCGTTTCCATCAACTACAAAGCTTTTAATCAGTTCCCCGGAAAAATAACCGTCTGCGGTTATAAAATACACGCTTGTACCGGTCATAATCATTATATTCTTTTTTTCCCCATCTGTCAAGTTGCTTGTTTTGTTAGCAAATGAACGAACAAATGCGCTTGTTTCACGTTGAGTCATCCCGATCTCATAAGCCATATCATAGGCAAGCGCAAATTGCGCCTCTGCGGCGTTTGCGGTCGCGGCGGCTCTCCGTACCGCTTGCAAAGTGCCCAAGCTCGTGGGAGTCGTATTTTTCTTGACAAAGCCGCAATTATATGGTATACTGACATTGGAGACTCTGAGGACACAAGAGTATTTTACTCTTTACCTCCCACGCCGCCGAGAGCGGATGCAGGAGTCTCTGTTTTCAGGTAAAAAGAGAGAAAAAGAGCTTGCTTTTTTCTTTTTTGGACGATCACAAAAGCAGTTTACCGTATGAATAGGAGGACGCTATGATCCTTACCGTTACCGCCAATCCCGCGATCGATCGCGTCTATTTTGTCGACCGCTTCCAAATGGGCGAGGTCCACAGACCGCAGACCGTTACCGTAACGGCAGGCGGCAAGGGGCTGAACGTTGCCCGAATTGCAAAGACGTTGGGCGCTGACGCCTGTGCGATGGGTTTTGCGGGTGGACAAAGCGGCACTTTCATTTGCGAGGAGGTGCAAAAGCTCGGCATCACCGAGGCATTCACCAAAATCGCGGAAGAAACGCGCATCAATTTTAATATTACCGATCGGGACGGGCGTTCGGGTGAGATCCTGGCAGAGGGTCCACTTGTTACAAGTGCGGAATGCGAGCAATTTTTGCAGGCGTTTTCCTCACGTCTCCCCACCTGCTCGGTCGCTGTCGCATCGGGAAGTCTGCCGCGTGGGCTTGATTCCTCCTTTTACCGTCGACTGATTGAGATTGCCAAAGGGGGCGGCGTGCGCCTGATCGTTGATACGAGCGGTGTGGCACTTGCCGACGTGATCGAGCAAAAGCCCTTTATGGTCAAGCCGAACGCAGACGAGCTGTCGGCTCTTCTCGGCAAAAAAATCGGAGGTCGCGAGGATCTGCGTGCCGCGCTCCTCTCGCTTGCCGACAAGGGCGTGACGATCCCGTTTATCACACTCGGTGCGGACGGCGCCGTTGCCTTGGTGGAGGGTCGCTGCTACCGTCTCCGCTCTCCGCGTGTACAGGTGATCAACACGGTCGGCTCGGGAGACAGCTGCATTGGCGGAATTGCTTTTGGCCTTGACCGCGGAATGCCTCTGCTCGACTGTCTGCGCCTCGGAATGGCGGCAGGCACGGCAAACACGCAGTTTTGTGAGACGGGACGTGTCAGCCCCGATCTTGTCAACCGCTATTACGCCGAGGTAAGGATTGAAGAATTTTAAAAAAAGATGACTTGGAAAGCTCCAAGTCATCTTTTTTCTATTATCCGAATTTCGCGGGATCGCCAAACTCGTTGACAACCTCTTCGTAATGACGCGTCTGTGCAAACATCCAAGCCCACATCTCCTCGTTTTGGAAGGTGGGAGTCCAGGAATTGTGCGGCACGCCCTCATAAATCGTCAGCCGTGCGTTATCAAGTCCGCCGCGCTTCTTGATCGCCGCAACCATCTTCTTGCTTTCCTCGCAGGAAACGGTGGTATCCGCGTCTCCGTGGAACGCCCAGACCGCCATATGCTTGAGACGTGCCGCATTCCAATACATTCCGCCGCCGCAGATGGGTACGATCGCCGCAAACAGGTCGGGACGGGACATTCCGACCTGCCAGGTGGTGTAGCCGCCCATGCTCGCGCCCATCACGTAGACACGGTCGGGATCGACAAAATCAAGATTGCACATCGCCTCAAGATACGCCATCAGCTGCTCGTACATATCAAACCACGTGTTTGCATAGCACTGCGGCACGACGGTAACCGCATCCCTGCAATACTTTTCGGAATCCTCAAAAAAGGAATGATTGCGAAGCACCTCCGTGTCGCGTCCGCGTCCGCCCGCTCCGTGCAGATACACAAGCAACGGATAGCGCTTTTCGCACTCAAAGCTCTCGGGATAGCGGATCACGTAATCGATCTTCCCAAATCTTAACATCTCTCTCATAATCTGAACTCCTTTTGGATTGCGCCGATCGCGCGTGAAATCTGATGCACCGTATCCGATGCGAGCATACTGATCTCTCCCTGCTCTGCCGCCGCAAGCTCGCCCGCAAGCCCTGCGATATACGCGCCGCAAGCCGCCGTTAAGGGAGTCAACTCCGAATATCCAAGCAAGCCCGCAAGGATACCCGACAAAACGTCTCCGCTTCCTGCGGTCGCCATTCCCGCACATCCGCGGTCGACAAGCAAGGTCTCCTCGCCATCGGTTACGACCGTACAAGGACCCTTGAGCAGGAGGCAAACGCCCATCTCCCGTGCATACTGTTGCGCAATTGCAACGGGATCCTCCAGGATCTGCGCAACGGAGTGTCCGCAAAGCCGTGAAAACTCAAGCGGATGCGGTGTGAGCAATACGCGACAGTCTGTTTGCTTGAGGATCTCCCGATCCATTTCGGCAAGCGTATTCAGTCCGTCCGCGTCAATGACGACGGATCGCGCGTAATTTTTCAGTACGTATTGCAAAATTTCGGAATTGTGCGGGCTTCTTCCCCATCCCATTCCGATTGCGATTGCCGCGCGGCGCGAAAGAATGCGATCGATCGCAGACGTATCGAGAATTGCGTGTCCGTCCTCATCGGGAAGCGGCGCGAGCGTGCTTTCCAGCAAATGCGGAGAAACGCTGTCCGCAATCGCGTTCGGTACGGCAAGCGTGGCAACACCGCACCCACAGCGCAGGGCGGCACAGCTCAGATTGGCAAGCTTAACGGCGCCCGCATATTCGCGGCATCCGCCAAGAAGTGTTACGTAGCCGTAATCCCCCTTGTGGGAGCTTTGTGGGCGCTTTTTCAGGATCGTTGCAAGATCGCACGCCTCCACGACTCCCGCACTCTCTCCGTAAAGATCAATTCCGATCTCAAGATTGCGCTTTTGTCGCATCAGATCCTTCGCGCGTCCTAAAAAATGGCCGTATTGATAGTATCCGATCGAAAGCGTCAGATCCGAGCGGATCGCGCAGTCTCCCTGACCGCTGTCACCGCCCAAGCCACTGTTGATATCGACCGAGATCACGAATTTTTTCGCTTCGTTGATCCGCTTGATCGCCTCGGCATAAGCGCCCGAAACAGTCCCCGAAAAGCCCGTGCCGAGGATGCAATCGACGATCACGTCATATGCATCAAACGAGGTCTCGGCAGAAAAATACTGCTCGTCAACGCCCGCCTCGGCGCATTTTGCATAGTAATATCCACCGTCCTCGGAAAGCTTGTCCGAAAGACGGATCAAGGTACAGGGAATCGCATCGCGATGCAGAAGAAGCGCCAATACGTAGCCGTCGCCCGCGTTGTTTCCGCTTCCGCAGACGATTGCCACGCGCCCCTGCCAGGAATGGGAATTGTAGATCGCCTGCCCTGCGCGCCACATCAATTCACGTCCCGAAATCCCGTGACGGATCGTTTCGGCATCACTGTACCGCATCGTTGCGGTTGAAATCACTCTCTTCATCGGGTTCTCCCCCCAAGCTCTGCCGAAAATGCAGACGGAAGAAGCTCGCCCAACGTTTGACTCACTGCCTCTCCGTTTTCCTCGGTCAGGATCTCAAAATCCAAACCGCAAAATTCGCTCAAGGTCTGACGGCAGATGCCGCAGGGCGCGCAGGCGTGCAAGGGCGTACCGTCCGATTTTCCGCCAACGATCGCAATCCGTACAAAGCTGCGTTTTCCTGCCGCAATTGCCGCAGCAATGGCGTTCCGCTCCGCGCAAAGCGTTGCACCGAAGGATGCGTTTTCCACGTTACATCCAAGCACGACCGTTCCGTCCTCGCATTCAAGCGCCGCACCTACCGAAAAAAGCGAATAAGGCGCGTATGCCCGCTCTCTTGCTCGGTGCGCGGCGCGAAGAAGCTCCCGCGCGTTCATTTTTCTTCGGTCGCCATACGGTAAGCGACCTCAAGAGCGACCTCCATCATATCCGTAAAGCCCGTCTCGCGCATCTCCACGGGCAATTCCTCGCCCGTCAGAATGTTATTGGAGACCGAGCAGATCGCCAGAGCGCGCTTGCCTGCGCGTGCGGCGTTCATATAAAGTCCTGCCGCCTCCATTTCGACCGCAAGGATCCCCATTTTTTGCCACTTGTGATTGATCTCCGCGTCCTCGTGGTAGTAAATATCCGTGGACATCAGATTTCCGACGTGGCATTTGATCTCCTTTTCCTCGCAAACGTCGGTTGCGTGACGGAGGAGACGGTAATCCGCAATGGCGGAGAAATTCGCGTTGAGATCATACTGCGACGCGAAGCTGGAGTTGGTGGAAGCCCCCATCGCAATGACAAGCTCCTTGGTATGAACGTCGGGCCGGATGGATCCCGCGCTTCCGATGCGGATGATATTATCCACGTCAAAGAAGTTAAAAAGCTCGTAGCTGTAAATTCCGATAGACGGGATTCCCATTCCGCTCGCCATGACCGAAACGGGAATGCCCTTCCATTTGCCCGTATAGCCGTTGATGCCGCGCACGCTGTTGACAAGCGTTGCATCCTCAAGATAGGTCTCTGCAATAAATTTTGCGCGCAGAGGATCGCCCGGCATCAGCACGGTTTTTGCGAACTGCTCGGGGAGCGCGTTAATGTGGGGAGTGGGACAACAAGACATATCAATTACCTTCCTTTTCCTGAAGCTTTACGATCCTGACGATCGCGCTGGTTCCGAGGCGACTTGCGCCGATTGTAAGATATTGCTCCGCATCTGCAAGCGTACGGATACCGCCCGCCGCCTTGACCTTGACGTGAGACGCAGAGTGATTCACGAGGAGCGCAACGTCCTCGGGTGTTGCACCGTGTGTGGAAAACCCCGTGGAGGTCTTGATGAAATCCGCACCCGATCGGTTCACGATCTCGCAGGCGCGGATCTTTTCCTCCTCGGAAAGCAGACAGGTCTCCACGATCACCTTTAGAATTTTCCCCTCACAGGCAGCGCGGACACGTCGGATCTCCTCCAGCACCTCCGCATCCTTCCCTGCCCTGAGAAGCCCGATATTGATGACCATATCGATCTCATCCGCGCCGTTCGCAACGGCATCCGCCGCCTCCGTCTCCTTGCACGCGGTGGTGGAATAGCCCGTTGGGAAGCCGATGACGGTGCAGATCGGAAGCGCCCCCTTGGTATAATCCTTTGCCGCGCGGACGTAGCACGCGGGGATGCAGACCGATGCGGTGCGGTATTTTATGCCGTCGTCACAGATCTCTCGGATCTCCTCCCACGTTGCCGCGGGGCTGAGGAGCGTGTGGTCAACGGCGGAAAGAATCTTACAAATTTCCATACGTATCCTACCTTTCCTGTTTCTGATTGTATTGTATCACATTATTGCCCTCCCGTCAATGAATTTACCAGAATTTTAGGGGTTTCATTTTTCATCGGTTCGGCTTATAATGTATTATGAGCCGCTTTGGCTACGTCGAAAGGAGTGACACGTATGGAATTGATCCGCATCAACGCAAAAAAGCTCAAGCTAATGATGACCCCCGCGGATATGTCACACTTTGAGTTGGACAGCAACGCAATCGAATCGAACCCCGCTAAAATACATCACGCATTTCGCCGCCTCCTGAACGAATTGAGGGAGAAGGCAGGCTTTGAGGCAGATCACGATCGCCTCACGGTGCAATATTTTCCCTCACGTGAGGGCGGCTGCGAAATGTTTATCAGTAATCTGGGAGAGGAAAAGGAGAACGATGCGACAGATGCAAAAGCAGGGAGGCACAGTCTGCTCCCCCACCGCGCCCCCGTGCGCATTTCGGATTGCTACCACAGGGAGCTTGCCTATCGCTTCCCTACCCTTGACGGTCTGTTATCGGTCTGCGAAAGGCTCGTCAAGATCGGTTACATAGGAGAAAGCGAGGCATACCGCGACACGCTTGGGTGCTATCATCTGTTCCTGATGCTTCTCGCTGCCTCCCCCTTCTCCATTCCCGACGAGCTTGCGTTTATCGTGGAATACGGAAGCATTGAAAACGCTTCGGGCACACGGCTCTATCTGCGCGAGCACGGTACACCGATCTGCAAGGAGCATGCCGTGGAGGAGCTTTCAAGGCTCTCCTGATGAAAAAGCGCGATCGCTGTTTTTTTGCGATCGCGCTTTTTTATTGAAGGATATCCCGAAGAGACGTGTAAAGCGCATCCAGATCGCTCTGTCTCGTATGCATCCCTACACTGACCCGCACCGCTCCCGCATCGGGTGTCCCAAGCGTTTTGTGCGCCAGAGCGGCGCAATGAAAGCCCGTGCGTACACAGATCCCGCGCCGATCCAATTCCCGTCCGATCTGATCCGACGGCAGGGAATCCGCCGAAAAAAGCACGACCGAGCCACGGTATTGCGGCACGTAAACACGCACGCGATCCAGCTCCGCAAGCATTTCACAGAGCCGAGCCGTCAATTTGCCCTCGTGTGCCCGAATCGCCTCAACGCCCCTTTCCCTGACCTCGCGGATCCCCACGGCAAGCCCTGCAATAATGGGCGCGGGGAGCGTTCCTGCCTCGTGCCGCTCGGGAAGGCTCTCCGGCATTTTGCTCTCAAGCGATTGATACCCGCTTCCCCCCTCGATCAGCGTATTCGCGTGCACGCCCTCTCCCCAAAGGACAAATCCGCTCCCCTGCGGGCCGAGCAAGCCCTTGTGCGAGGGAACGCAAAGCGCGTCGATCTTCATCCCCTCCATTGAGATAGGAAGATGCCCCGCCGACTGTGCCGCATCCACCACCAGCCTGATCCCCCTTCTGCGACAGAGCGATCCGATCTCCTCAAGAGGCAAGGATGCCGAGCAGATATTGGAGGTGTGCGCACAGACAAGCAACCGCGTATTCGATCGGATCAAGCGCGCGATCGCCGTACAGATACGCGCTGCACTTCGGTTCGGATCGCAAACAAGGGTCGGAAAGACGTCGTATGTGATCCTTCCCTCCTCCGCCAGCCTGGCAATGGGACGAAGCACGGCATTATGCTCCATATCCGAGATCAGAACGTGATCCCCATCCCGTAGAAGCCCCTTGACGGCAAGATTGATCGCCGCGGTTGCATTTGCGGTAAAGGTCACGTTTTCGGGATGTTGAGAGCCGAAAAACGAAGCGATCTCCTCTCGGCAGGCATAGATCTTCTCTGCCGCTGCGAGCGCCAGGCGATGCGATCCTCTGCCCGCATTCCCACCGTATAGCCGCATACACCGCACGGTTTCCGCAATCACGCCCGTCGGCTTTGGATAGCTTGTGGCTGCGTGGTCAAGATAGATCATTCCATTCACCTTCCAAACCTCGCGCGGATCCCTGCCTCACGCAGAGCCGTGCGCGCCTCAGACTCCGCCTCGCAAGGATAGGTGAGCGCATATGCGCATCCTCCACGCTCTGCCTCGTCCAATTTGATAACCTCCGCCCTCAAGCCGATGCCGACAAGCACGCCCCTCGCCCGCATCGCCTCCGTAACCGATCCGACAGTGGCACGGCATTCGCCCGTCTGCCTTCTCTTATTTCGCATCGCCATCACCTCCTTCAATGTCAATATATGTAAAATCAAGTCGTTGCGTGCAAGCCCGATCACGCAGAATGGCGCGTATAAAAAATCCTTTTCCGACGCATACTTCTTTTACAGAAAAATCTTTCCTTGAAGGGGGTAACCTTTATGAATAAACCGCAGATCCTTCGATGCACCGCACGGGAAATTCTCGACTCGCGCGGAAATCCAACGGTTGAGGCAACCGTGTTCCTGACCGACGGCACAGTAGGCGTTGCAAGCGTTCCGTCCGGAGCCTCCACCGGTATTTACGAGGCGTGCGAGCTGCGCGACGGAGACAAGCGCAGATATGGCGGAAAGGGCGTTTTGGAGGCGGCATCCAACGTCTCCAAGCTCATCTCCTCGGCTATTTCGGGACTTTATGCATCCGAGCAATCCGAAATCGACCGCATCCTCTGTGACCTGGACGGAACCGAGGACAAAAGCAGATTGGGCGCCAACGCCATTCTTGCCGTTTCCCTCGCCAATGCCCGTGCCGCCGCCAATCACTATCACCTTCCTCTCTATCGCTATCTCGGAGGGTGTGCGGCAGAGCGCTTGCCCGTTCCGATGATGAATATCCTCAACGGAGGCGCACACGCCTCAAACAACGTTGAGATCCAGGAATTTATGATCGCTCCCGTAGGTGCCTCCTCCTTTTCCGATGGAATTCGTATCGGATGCGAGATCTACCACACGCTGGGGCGCTTGCTCCGCGAGGGGGGATATACCTCCACGGTGGGCGATGAGGGCGGCTTTGCCCCGAATCTTGAGGACGATGAGGAAGCGCTTTCGCTGATCTGCCGCGCGATCGAGGAAAGCGGATACGATACCGACCGTGTCAGGATCGCCCTTGACTGTGCGGCAGGAGAATGGTGCGGAGAGGACGGAAAATACCGTATGCCAAAGCGACAAAAGAGCTACACGCGCGAGGAACTGATGTCATATTGGTCTCGTCTCGTCTCCAAATACCCCATATTTTCCATTGAAGACGGGCTGGATCAGCGCGATTTTGACGGTTGGCGTGCATTGACCGATACACTTGGAAAAAAGGTGATGCTCGTGGGAGACGACCTCTTTGTCACCAATGAACGTCGCCTTTGCAAGGGCATAGAAAAGGGCGCGGCAAATTCGATCCTCATCAAGCCCAATCAGATCGGCACGCTCACCGAAACGCTCCGCGTTATTGCAACGGCAAAGCGTGCGGGCTACCGCTTTATTCCCTCTCACCGATCGGGAGAAACGGAGGACACCACGCTCTCCGACCTTGCCGTTTCGGTCAACGCAGAGTATATCAAATCGGGTGCCCCCTGCAGAAGCGAGCGCGTTGCAAAATACAACCGCCTGCTCCGCATTGAAGGCGCACTCGGCTCCTCGGCACGCTACGGCGCGGCACAATAAAAGGACAACTCGCTCCATTGGCGCGATACTCATAGCGGAGTATTACGTTGATGGAGCGAGTCGATTTTTCGATCCTTTTTTATTTTCTATTTCAGCCTTTCCTCTTGACAAAGCGTCTCTGACCGTGTATAATGCAATTGAACAGTTGTTCAATTGTTGAAGGGAGGAACCGATATTGAAGGAGCTTGCACCTCAATGCAAAGAAGAAAAAATACATCCCGCACGGATCCAACGTGCCAACGCGGAAAAGCCCTCCGAGGATTGCCTGTTTGCCCTCGCCGATCTCTACAAGATCTTTGGCGACAGCACGCGTCTGCGGATCCTTTCCGTGCTTTACGAAGCCGAGCTGTGCGTTTGCGACATTGCCGCCTTGCTCGGGATGCAGATCTCCGCAATTTCGCATCAGCTCCGCGTACTCAAGCAGGCAAGGCTTGTCAAATACCGTCGGAGCGGTAAAACCGTGTTCTATTCTCTTGCCGATGATCACGTTCATTCCATTCTCGCACAGGGAATGGAGCATATACTTGAAAAAACAACTTTTTGAAAGGATGGAAGCATAATGAAAAAAACGTTTGCTATGGAAAATCTCGATTGCGCGAATTGCGCGGCTAAAATGGAAAAGAACATCCTCAAAATCGATGGCGTGACAAGCGCAACGGTCAGCTTTTTTGCACAGAAGCTGGTGCTTGAGGGCGACGACACCCGATGGGATGAGATCGTTGCAGAGGCGTGCCGTGCGGTCAGCCGTGTTGATTCGGATTGCAGGGTGATCGTAAAATGAAGCTGACAAGGACGCAGCGACGCACACTCCATCGCATCCTGCTCTCCGCTCTTCTGCTCACCGTCCTATCGCTTTTGCGCCTCCTGCACGTCCTCCCCGACGTGTGGTATCTCCTCCTCCCTCTGCATCTCCTTGCCTACCTCCCCGTTGCGTGGCGCGTGATCTGCAAGGCGTTTCGGAACGCCGCACACGGACAGATCTTTGACGAAAATCTATTGATGCTTCTCGCCACGGTAGGCGCGTTTGTCATTGCGGAATACCCCGAAGCGGTGTTCGTAATGCTCTTCTATCAGATCGGTGAATTATTTGAAAGCATTGCGGTTGGAAAAAGCCGCCAATCCATTGCCGCTCTGATGGATATTCGCCCCGACGAAGCACGTGTTGAGCGAAACGGCGAGGAGCTTGTTCTCTCGCCCGAGGACGTGGAGATCGGTGAAATTCTGATCGTCCGTCCCGGTGAGCGGATCGCCCTGGACGGAACGGTTCTGGACGGCACGAGCGAATTGGACACAAAATCGCTCACGGGTGAGTCTCTGCCGCGCGCGGTAACGGTCGGCGACGAGGTGCAAAGCGGTTGCATCAACATCAGCGGTCTCCTTCGCCTGCGTGTAAGCCGCCCCTTTGGAGAATCCACCGTTTCAAAGATCCTCGAGCTGGTCGAATCCTCCGCGCTCGTCAAATCAAAGGCAGAAAACGCGGTCACCAAATTTGCGAGATGGTACACCCCAACGGTCGTCATCGGCGCGCTTCTGCTGGCACTGCTCCCCTCACTCATCACAGGAGAATGGCAGCGCTGGCTACACACCGCGCTCATCTTTTTGGTCGTCTCCTGCCCTTGCGCCCTGGTCATCTCGGTCCCGCTCTCCTATTTCGGCGGACTCGGATGCGCTTCCCGTCACGGAATTTTAGTCAAAGGAGCCAATCGTTTGGAAATGCTCACCAATACCGACACGGTGGTCTTTGACAAAACGGGAACGCTGACCTGCGGAAGCTTTACGGTCTCCGAGATCTCCGCTGTGCAGGGAACGCCCGAGGAGCTTCTTACGCTCGCCGCCGCGGCAGAGCAAGGCTCCAATCATCCGATCGCACAATCGATCTGCGAAGCATTTTACAAAAAATTCCCTACCAATAGCCTTCCCCGCCCCGAAAGGATCGAGGAAATTCCGGGACTCGGTGTATGTGCGAGGATCGAAGATCAATCGGTTCTGGTCGGAAGCGAGCGATTGCTGACAAGCAGAAACATACCTTTTATTAAAAGCAATTCCCCAAAGACCGCAATCTACCTGGCAAGGGACGGTGTATTTCTCGGTTCTCTTTCCATTGACGATACGCTCAAGCCAAGCGCGAGGAGCGCAATTGACCGCCTGCGAGGCGTTGGCGTACGCCACCTTGCAATGCTCACGGGCGACAAAACGGCAATTGCCGACGCGATTGCCACCGAGCTCTCCCTTGATTCCTACGCCTCCGAGCTGCTTCCTGCCGACAAGGTAGCGGAGCTTGAACGTCTGCTGAGCGAAAAGAAAGGAACACTTGCCTTTGTTGGGGACGGTGTTAACGATGCTCCCGCAATGGCACGCGCAGACGTTGGAATTGCGATGGGCGCGCTTGGCTCGGATGCCGCGATCGAGGCGGCTGACGTGGTACTGATGAATGACGAGCCCGAAAAAATTGCCACCGCGATCGAAATTTCGCGCTTTACCCGTCGCATCGTTCTGCAAAACGTCGCCTTTGCCATCACGGTCAAATTTCTCTTCCTCATTTTAAGTATCCTGAATCTGACGAATATGTGGGCGGCAACCTTTGCCGACGTGGGTGTTGCTGTGATCGCAATTCTCAACGCGATGCGAACCCTGCGCCACTAAACAAAAAAACTGCGATGCCGAAGCATCGCAGTTTTGTTTTGCGTTATTTAGTTGGTCGCGCTCCCGTATACCGCGGTGTAGATCACGTCATCGGTAACGGTGAAGGAGAAGGTTGCATCGGTGCTGACGATCTCCTGATTTGCATCCTGCCAACCAACGAATACCATTCCCGTTGCGGGAGCATTCGCGGTGATGGTTGCAGTCTCGCCTGCATCATAGATCTGAAGCGTGTAGCCCTGTCCCGCGATCGTACCGTTGATAACCGTGACGGTGTGTCTCGGAACGTTCTTATAAATCGCGGTCCATACGTCGTTCTCCTCGGAGACCTTAGCGGTCAGCGTTGCCGTCTCACCAAGGATCTCTCCGTTCTGGTTTACCCAGTGAGAGAAGCACCAGAATTTCGGATCCAGACCTGCATCTGCGGCATCCTTTGCGACAATGGTAATTTCAGAGCCTGCAAGGAATCTTCCGGATTCAAGTCCACCCTCGAGCGTACCGTTCTGAAGCTGGATCACAACCTCGGGGATCTGCTCAAGAACTGCAATGTAGGTCTCGCTTGCACCTACGGTTACGGTCAGCGTATTCTCGCTTCCGAGAACCGTGCCCACTCTGTTGGTCCAGTGCTTGAAGCGGAAGCCATCGGGAATATTGCCGACAGTCATCGTAACTTCACTGCCGTTCTCCACACGCTCTACGGTCGTGCCGCCCTCAAACGTACCGTTGAGAACACGGACGGTGGATTTTCCGTCGTCCTTATTGGAGCCGTTTCCGTCATCCTCGGGAATGGGCTCATCGGACTTGCCGTAGCTGAAGGTCATATCCTCTGCCGCGCCGAGACCCGTGACGTGAATTACCTTATTGAGCGCATCAACCTGAATAAAGCTGAAGCACTGCTCGGTAACCGTGCCGAGAGACATCTTATGTCCGACGGAATGCGTGTACGAGTCTGCATTGAAGGAAAGGAGAAGAAGCTCGGTTACAAGCTCACCGGTTTCCGGATTGGTCATCTGAAGAACCTTTGAGCGGTCCTCGTGGTTGTGTCCCGTGATCCACGCGGCAATGTCTGCGCGGGATTCGGACTTGAGCTTGAGAACAGCCTGCTCCATCTTTGCGCTCTCCTCGGTGATCTCGGTCTGAGAGCCCTCGGTGCCGCAGAAGAAGCCGTGCGTGAAGAGTACGACCGTCCAGGTATCATCAAGCTCCATGATCTTTTCGGAAGCCCATGCAAAGGATGTGGGCGTGTTGGCGTCCTCTTCCATATTCCACTGTCCGCCTGCGAAATAGAACTGTACGTAGCGGACCTTGTTTACGGTATCATCGTAGTATGCGTGGTTGGGGTTGCCTGCCTCGGTAACTGCCCAGCCCTCCATACGCTTCATATAAAGGTCGTATGCCTCCTGCTCGGACAGACGCAGGCTATCATCGGTGTTGCCGCTCGAGTCGTTGCGGTCGTGGTTGCCGAGAATGGAGAAAATGCGGAGATTTTCACCGTTCTTGCAGAAATCGGTGAACGCAGAGTAGAAGGCGTTGATCTCACTGTTGATCGCGGACTCCTTGCTTGCGTTGTAGCGATAGATGAGGTCTCCGCCAAATACAACGTTGTTCACACCCAGCTGCTCGGACATATAGTTGATGAGCGCGGGGGAAGCCTGTGCGTTCTGGATCCAGTGCGTATCGGTAATGAAGAAGAACTCGGAGAGATAGGAGCTTGCACTCTCGCGGATCTCATCGATTCTGCCGATCGCATCGGTCAATTCGTCCGCCCAATATGCACCAAGTGCGGTGGGGCCCTCTGCCTTGGGCTCACTGTAAAGGATCTTTACCTGGGACATCGCGCTCACGTCACCGCCATGCTCGGTGGGAGTGTTAATGTTGAATGCGATGGTACCGCCGTGAGCAGAGCTCTTGATACAAAGAGCAACGTAGGTATCCTCGGTAACGGTAACGGAGGAGGTTCCTCTGAGCCAGGAATACGGAACTATTACGCTGTAATCATTGAGACTGTCGGATTCACCCTCGACCTTCTTTTCCAGATAGATCAACGCAGCGGTCAGAACACACTTTCCGCCCTCGGAGCAGGTCGCCTCGGAGCAATCGGGGGTTCCGACGCGGCACTGGAAGTCGGGAAGCGAAACCGTGAGCGTGGAGCCCGCCTTGAGAAGCAGAGGCTTCTGGAAGATCACGCGGTGGCGAGGAGCCCTGGATTCGATCTCAATGGTGTCATTGGAGGTGTTGATACCGCCCTGCTGCCAATCGTTCTCCAGGTCGGTCAGGATCTGCGCGCTGAAGGACTTGGTGATGGTGGGCTCAAAGAATGCCTTGAAGGTC
>JAZQWH010000078.1:0-3019 GCA_045632205.1 Eubacteriales bacterium | reverse complement strand
TGCAAGGCGGAACAGGTCGGGAGCAAAAATACACGCCAATGCCGCTGCAACGACCGTGAGCACCATTGCAAGTGCAAAGAAAAGCCAGGACGATCCCTTCTTTTCAAACCGAATATCCGCACGGTAGCGCAGATCCTCGGGGATGTAAAAGTGGGCGGTTGCAAAGTCGATTACAAATGTGTCTCTGTTCCTTTTTCCGAGAATTCTGTCCTTAAAGGTTGGCTTCTCAGTTGGCTTGTCTTCTTCTTCTTCTTGCTTTTCTGTTTCCTCCGCGGAACGTGACGCAAGCCACTGATCCTCCTCGACACACCTGACAAGTTTGCCGAGGGTAACTCTCTTTTTCAGCTCTCTTCGGATGGAGGGATTGCGAAAGTATCCAAGCTCAAGAATTGTTTTTGCCTGCTCAGGAGAGGTGCAATCTTCTCTGAGCATGCGTCGCACAAACTTTCCGAGTCCGTTCTTGGTGTGTGCAACCATTGCGCATGCAATGATCAGCCCCAGCGCAAGACCCAGGATCGTATTTCTGACATTTGTTCCCGTTGATGCGCCAATCGAAAAGTTTTCATATCCGGGAAACGAAACAGAAAAGTATTTTTCTTCCAAATATGTAAAAATCTCACTAAACACAGAGCCTTGATACCATTCTGACAGATTCTGCCAGAACGAGGCGCCGCCAATAGCAAAAGCGAATGGTTTTAGCATGGGATCTCCGTTCTGCCGCAATTTTGCGGAATATTTTTAGCAAACGCGAGCAGATCACTAAAATCTGCCCGCATTTTTAAAGGAAAGAGCTTATTTCTTGATGACGTCAATTCCGATATACTTTCTCAGTACCTCAGGAACCGTTACGCTTCCGTCTGCGTTCTGATTTTGCTCAACCAACGCAGGGAAAATGCGGCTGGTTGCGAGACCGGAGCCGTTGAGTGTGTGAACAAACTCCATCTTTCCATTCTCGCGCTTAACACGCATCATGCCGCGTCTTGCCTGGTAGTCACGTGCATTGGAAACGGAGGAAACCTCCTTATATCCATTCATAGAGGGAATGTTGATCTCAATATCGTAGGTGCGAGCCATAGAAGCGGAGCAATCCTCTGCCGCGAGCTTAACGGTACGGAAGTGGAATCCAAGTCCCTTGACAAGGTTTTCTGCATTGGTAACAAGCTCGTCAAACGCCTCGTCGCTCTTCTCAGGGAGAGTGTACTGAACCATTTCTACCTTGTTAAACTGATGTCCGCGTACCATTCCGCGTTCATCTGCACGGTAAGAGCCTGCCTCGCGGCGGAAGCAAGGCGTATAGCTGATATATTTCTTGGGAAGGTCTGCTTCGGTCAGAATTTCATCTCTGTGGAGGGAAACAAGTGCCGTTTCTGCCGTGGGAAGCATAAAGCGGCGGCGCTCGTCCTCTGCAGTCTCAAGCCAGTAAACGTCATCCTGGAACTTGGGGAACTGACCTGCGGTCAAGCCGCACTCGTAACCAAGCATATGGGGAACAAGCATAAGCTGATAGCCGTTTCCGATGTGTGTATCGATAAAGTAGTTCAAAATTGCCCATTCCAGACGTGCGCCGATGCCGGAATAGATCCAGAATCCGTTTCCGGAGAGCTTTGCACCGCGCTTATAATCGATCAGACCAAGATCGGTGCAAAGATCAACGTGATTTTTCGGCTCAAATCCAAAATTCTTGGGCTCTCCAAAGTAGCGAAGGGGTTCGTTGTTCTCTTTTCCACCGGGAAGAAGATCTTCATCGGGGAGATTGGGCAATCCAAGCATAAAGGAGGTCAGCTGCGTTTCAACTTCCTTGAGCTTTTCGTCATTTCCCTTGATTTTTGCGCCAAGGAGCTTCATTTCTGCAAAAATGGCAGTAACGTCCTTGCCCTCTTTCTTGTACTGAGGGATGAGCTTGTTGGTTTTGTTCTGGTCTGCCTTGAGCGACTCTGTTTCGTTAATAAGAGCGCGTCTCTCACCGTCCAGCTTGAGAATCATCTCAATGTCTTCTTTGGCGTCTTTTCCCTTTTTTGCAAGTCTTGCAATTACTTCATCGGGTTTTTCTTTGATATATTTGATGTCTAACATTGTTATTACTTCCTTTTTTATGGTGTTTTATTCGTTTTCGCTGAAAAATTGCTCTCCGCAAATGGTTTTGAGGAGTTCTTCAAGATCTTCGTCGTCGGTATAGGCGAGCTCGATGACTTTTTTCTTCGGAGTTTTCAGGATTTTGACCTTTCTGCCGAGAATCGTGACCGCGCGGTGCTCAAGATCGCGCATATATGCCTTTCGCTGAATATTTTCGTCGGGTTCTTCGTTGGGAAAAGGTTCATAATTCAACAGGCGGATTGTTTTCTCAACGTCACGGACAGAGAGATCTTTATCAACGATGCTCTGAGCGAGAGATTCCATCTTCTCGGAGTTTTTCAATCCAAGGAGCGCTCTTGCGTGGCCTGTTGTGATCGATCCGTCTCTTAAGAGCTCCAAAACGGGTTCGGGCAGATCGAGAAGACGGAGCATATTGGTAACCGTGGAACGGTTTTTGCCCACTTGCTTTGCCACTTGCTCTTGCGTGAGCCCGAATTTGTCAATCAACGTCTCGTATGCGAGTGCTTCTTCAAGAGGATTGAGGTCTTCGCGCTGTACGTTTTCGATTACCGCGACCTGCGCAGCCTTCAAATCGTCTCCGTCAAGCACGACTGCGGGAATTTCGCTGAGACCTGCCATTTTTGCTGCTCTCCAACGTCTTTCGCCTGCAATAATTTCATACGTTCCCGAAAGAAGCGTGCTTTCGCGCACGATAATCGGCTGAAGAACGCCAAATTGGCCGATAGAATCAGCAAGCTGCTCAAGCGACTCGTGAGAAAATGTCTTTCTGGGCTGATCTCGTCTCGGCTCGATTTCGGAAACTCGGATGGTGTTTGCTGCGGATTTTTTATCTCCGGGCAGAATATTGTCATCAAGGAGTGCGTAAAAATCGCGTCCCAACCCACTTCTTGGTTTTGCCATTTTGTTTTCCTTCCTTTTTATATAT
>JAZQWH010000077.1:0-7692 GCA_045632205.1 Eubacteriales bacterium | reverse complement strand
GGAAAAATCGGTTGAAACGGGAGGATTACGGAGAATTTCGGAGAAAAACGACAGATGACGGGAAATAACCCCGTTTCTTTCGGGTTAAATGCGGATAACGACGAATTTTGCAAGAATTTTTACTAAATCTATTGCATTTTTACACTATATCTGTTACAATAGAGATTAAAGTTTATGGCTAGTGTCGGTGTATCCTGCGGAAATCAGCCGCCGTTTGGAATACGCGTGCCGACAGCGGGCGGGTGCCCGTTTTGTTCCATGGATATTTTTTATTAAAAAGGAGTATTTATTCGGAATGAACAAGGATGTACTGATTCGGCTGAACGGCATTTCCAAGTCTTTTGACGGCGAAACCGTTCTGGACGATATGAGTCTGGAAATCCACGACAAGGAGTTTATCACCCTGCTGGGTCCTTCGGGCTGTGGAAAAACAACAACGCTTCGCATCATCGGCGGCTTCGAGACGCCTGACGCGGGAGACGTCTTTTTCGGCGGCACGCGCATCAATGACGTGCCTGCTTACAAAAGACAGGTCAACACGGTGTTTCAGCGCTACGCGCTCTTCCCGCACCTCAACGTATTTGATAATATTGCCTTCGGGCTTCGACTTCGCAAATGCCCCGACGCGCAGATCCGTGAAAAGGTTAAGGAAATGCTTGCCATGGTCAACCTTCGCGGCTTTGAGCGCCGTCGTGTCAGCACGCTTTCGGGCGGTCAGCAGCAGCGTGTTGCCATTGCGCGCGCGCTCGTCAATCAACCAAAGGTCCTGCTTCTGGACGAGCCCTTGGCGGCGCTTGATCTCAAGCTTCGCAAGGATATGCAGAATGAATTGAAAAACATTCAGCATCAGACGGGCATCACCTTTATCTACGTCACCCACGATCAGGAGGAGGCGCTCTCGATGTCCGATACCGTCGTGGTCATGGCAAACGGTCGCATTCAGCAGATCGGTACGCCCATCGATATTTACAACGAGCCTGAAAACGCATTCGTTGCGGATTTTATCGGGGAATCGAACATTGTGGACGGCGTGATGCTTGCGGACTATAAGACGCGCTTTGCGGGACACACCTTCGAGTGCCTTGACAAGGGCTTTGACGCCAACGAGGCGGTCGACGTTGTGGTACGTCCCGAGGACGTGGACGTGGTTTCGGTTGAAAAGGGAATGCTCCGCGGAACGGTTACGGGCGTGACCTTCAAGGGCGTGCATTACGAGATCATCGTCGACGTGGACGGATTCAAGTGGATGATCCAGACCACCGATTTTGTCGCAGAGGGCGAGACCATCGGTCTTTACATCGAGCCCGATGCCATTCATATTATGAAAAAGTCCGAGTTTTCGGGTATGTTCGGAGATTACTCGTCCTTCAGTGATGAATTGGACCGTCTCTCCGACGCTACGGAGGAAGATGAGGAATGAAAAAGAGGCGTTCGTTCTTTGAGCGAGCCGCTGCCGCTCCTTATCTGCTCTGGTCTCTGCTGTTTATCATTGCACCGCTTCTGTTCGTGCTTTATTTCGCAGTGACCGACCGCAACGGCAATTTTACGCTGGAGAATCTGCTCTCGCTTTCCTCCTATTCGCAAACCTTTGTGATGTCGATCGGCTTTTCGCTGATCGCAACGGTCATCTGCCTCCTCATCGGCTATCCGCTTGCGTACTGTATGTCTCGCGCGTCCGCGCGCTCGCGCAGCATTCTGATGGTGCTTTTGATGCTCCCGATGTGGATCAGCCTTCTCATCCGCACCTATTCGCTGATGGCATTGCTCGATAACGGCGGACTTGTCAGCACCTTCCTTGTGCGCCTGGGCTTTGAAAAGCTGACCTTTATCGGTACCGATGCGGCGGTCATTCTGGGTATGGTCTATGACTTTTTGCCCTATATGGTTCTGCCCATCTACACCTCGCTGACCAAGATCGACACGCGCTACATCGAGGCGGCGGCTGATCTTGGCTGTAACAGTGCAAAAACGCTCTTTCACGTCATCCTGCCGCTCACGGTTCCCGGCATCGTTTCGGGCGTGACGATGGTATTCGTGCCCTCCATCAGCACCTTCTACATCTCGCAGAAGCTGGGTGGCGGCTCGTTCGACCTCATTGGTGACGTCATCGAGCGTCAGTTCAAGAACGCGGTTACCTACCATACGGGTGCGGCGATCTCGCTGGTCATGATGATCCTGATTTTGATCTCGGTTGCGATTATGAACCGCTTTTCCGACGGAGAGGAGGACATCATCGTATGAAATGGTTATCACGCTCTTATATGGCGCTGATCTTTTTGATCCTTTACGCGCCCATTCTGGTTGTCATTCTGTTTTCGTTTAACGATTCGGGAAATCTGAGCAGCTTTTCGCACTTCTCGTTCCATTGGTATAAGGATCTGTTCCGCGACGGAGAAGCACTCAAGGCGCTCAAGAATTCCTTGCTCCTGGCAACCATTTCCTCCTGCCTTGCAACCGTGCTTGGCACGTTGGCGGCGTTTTCCATCTACCGCTCACAGAGCAAGCGCTATCAGCGCACGATGGAGTCGGTCTCCAATATCCCGATGATGAATCCCGATATCGTAACGGGTGTATCGATGATGCTTTTGTTCGTCGGTGTTATGACGATGCTCAGAATGAGCGATATTCTCGGCTTCTGGACGATGATCATCGCGCACACCACCTTCAATCTTCCGTACGTCATTCTTTCCGTTCTGCCGAAGTTTCGACAGATGGATAAGAGCCTTGCAGAGGCGGCTCTCGATCTTGGATGCACCCCTGTGCAGACCTTTTTGCGCGTGGAGCTTCCGTCCATCCTGCCGGGCATCGTTTCGGGATTGATGATGAGCTTTACGCTCTCGCTCGACGATTTCGTCATCAGCCATTTCGTATCGTCGCCCGACTTTAAGACGCTTCCGCTCTACATCTACAATCAGACGGCGCACGAGGTCAAGTTCAGTATGTACGCACTCTGTACGCTGATGATCGTTGCCATCCTCGTCCTGCTCATCCTTGTCAACGTGGCAGGCTCCGTGGGCGAGCGCAAGCAGAAAAAACGGGGGTGAAGTGAGATGAAAAAAAGACTTCTTTTTTGCGCACTCGCGCTCGTGATGCTCACGTCTCTTTGCGTCATTCTTTCCGCCTGCGGAGGGAGCGGAGAGGCAGAGACCATTTACGTCTACAACTGGGGCGAATACATTTCGGACGGCTCGGACGGCTCGCTTGACGTCAACGCGGAATTTGAAAAATACTGCCGCGACGTGCTTGGCCGCAACGTGAAGGTGAACTATTCCACCTTTTCGAGCAATGAGGATATGTATGCCAAGATCAGCAGCGGCGCATCCTCCTATGACGTCATCATTCCTTCCGATTATATGATCGAGCGGATGCTTTCGGAGGGCTTGCTCCAGAGGCTTGATCTTTCCAAAATTCCCAACTATCAATCGGTGGACGATTCCTTCAAAGGGGAGAACGTCTACTACGAGACCGCGGCGGGCGAGGGAGAGATCTATTCCGTGCCGTATTTCTACGGAATGATCGGAATTATCTACAACACCGAAATCGTTTCTCCGGATGATCCCGATCTCGGTAGCTGGTCGCTGATGTGGGATGCCGATTATACGGGTGACATTCTGCAGTTCAACAACAACCGTGATGCGTTCGGTACGGCAATGTACTCCCTCGGCTATGACGTCAACAACGCCACCGAGGAGCAGTGGAGAGAGGCGCTGGAGCTTCTCAAGGCACAGAAGAGCGTGGTGCAGGGCTACGTAATGGACGAGATCTTCAACAAGATGAAGAGCGGTTCTGCGGCTGTCGCGGCGTACTATGCAGGCGATTTCTTCTCGATGTATGAGGATAACGACGCGCTTGCGTTCTACTATCCGAGCTATACGAACAGCTACGTAGATGCGATGTGCATTCCGCATAACGCAATGAGCGTTGATCTCGCGCACGAATATATCAACTTTATGTGCCGTGAGGACATCGGAATTGCAAACGCGGAGTATACCTGCTACGCGTCCCCGCTCTCTACCGTACGAAACAACCCCGACTACGTCTCTTATATGACCGATCTGCACGAGGATGCGATGAGCATTCTCTACGATCAGGCAGAGAATGTACAAACGCAGGCGTACCTCAATCTCACGCCCGATCAGCTCACGATGCTCAATTCCCTTTGGGAGGAGCTGAAGGTGGAGAGCTCGATCGGCTTGGGGATCTACGTTCTGTGCGGAATCATCGTTGTGGCTTTGGTGCTTTTGCTTTTGTGGCATCTGCTTCGCCGTCGCCGTTGGGGCAAGCTTTACGACGATTAAGAAAATGAAACAGCAAAACGGGCGACCGACGTCAATGGCGTCGTTCGCCCCTCTTTGCGCCTTGAATTTTGAAAAAGTTTTGGGGAATCATTGACTTTTTTGCGTATTGGGGGTATAATGAAAGATGATTTTAAATAAAGAAGGTACAAAGCAATGACTAAGATCGATATTTTTTCGGGATTTTTGGGAGCGGGCAAGACCACGCTCATCAAAAAGCTGCTCACCGAGGCATACGCGGGGGAGAAGCTGGTGCTCATCGAGAACGAATTCGGTGAGATCGGCATTGACGGTGGATTTATGCAGGACGCGGGAATTGAGGTTACCGAGATGAACAGCGGTTGCATCTGCTGCTCGCTCGTCGGCGATTTCGGCAAGGCGCTGCACAAGGTGCTGGATACCTATGCACCCGACCGCATTCTCATCGAGCCATCGGGCGTGGGCAAGCTTTCGGATATTATCCGTGCGGTGCAGAGTGTTTCCGAAAATGCGGAGATGCTTAACGGCTTTACCACGGTCGTAGACGTAAAGAAATGCAAAATGTATATGAAGAATTTCGGTGAATTCTTCAACGATCAGATCGAAAACGCAGGCTGCATCGTGCTCTCTCACACCGAGGGCGTTGCACAGGCAAGGCTGGATGAGGCGGTCGCACTTCTGCGCGCGCACAACGCAACGGCAACGGTTGTCACCACGCCCTGGTCCGAGCTGGACGGCAAGCAGCTTCTTGCCGCTATGGAGCGCCGTGACACGATCGAGGAGGAGCTTGCGCGTCTCAAGCAGGAGGCGGAGCATCATCACCATCACCACGGTCACGACGAGTGCGATGATCCCAACTGCGCTTGCCACCATCACGATCACGAAGAGCACGAGCATCACCATCACCACGGTCACGAGGAGTGTGAGGATCCCAACTGCTCCTGCCACCATCACGATCACGGGCATCATCACCACCACGCAGACGACGTCTTTGTCAGCTGGGGTGTTGAGACCACCAAGAAATTCACCAAGGAAGAGCTCACCGCGGCGTTGGATGCGCTGGTCGAGGAGCATACCTATGGCGTGGTTCTGCGCGCAAAGGGCATCGTAGAGAATGCCGACGGCGGATGGATCCATTTCGATTACATCCCCGGCGAAGCGGACGTTCGCGACGGCTCTGCGGCTGTTATGGGACGTCTGTGCGTCATTGGAGCAGGACTTGACGAGCACGCGCTCGCGCATCTGTTCGGCACACATTGAGGAGGGCGTTATGGCTGTTAAATATCCCGTTTATCTCTTCACGGGCTTCCTGGAGGGCGGCAAGACGCATATCATTCAGGAGTCGATGGAGGATAAGAAGTTCAATTCGGGCGAGAAAACGCTCATCATTCAGTGCGAAGAGGGTGTGGACGAGCTTGATCCGAGCAGATTCTACGGTCAGAACGTCTATCTTGAGCTGATCGAGAACGAATCGGATTTTACCAAAGAAAACCTGACCGCAATCGCAAAAAAATACCGTCTTGACCGCATCATCATCGAGTACAACGGTATGTGGATGCTCAACACGCTCTACGAAAATCTGCCCGACAATTGGGGCATCTACCAGGAGATGATGTTTGCCGATGCGAACACCTTCCTCTCCTACAATGCCAATATGCGTCAGCTGATGGTTGACAAGCTTCTCAACTGCGAGATGATCGTGCTCAATCGCACCCCCGCGGAGATCGACAAGGAGGAGATCCATAAGATCGTGCGCGGGATCTCTCGCGGATGCGCCATCACCTACGATTATCCCGACGGACACGTCGAATACGATGAGATCGAGGATCCGCTTCCTTACGATCTGGATGCCGACGTTGTGGAGATCGCCGACGAATTCTACGCGATCTTTTACCGCGATCTTTCCGAGGATATGAGCAAGTACGATGGCAAAACGCTTCGCTTCAAGGGCATCGTTGCGCGCGACAAGCAAATGGGCAGCAACAGCCTTCTCGCAGGACGTCACGTGATGACCTGCTGCGCGGACGATATCGCCTACCATCCGCTTGTGTGCATCTTCCCCGAGCCCACCGCCGCAAAAACAGGCGATTGGATCACCTTTACGGGTAAGATCAAGCTCGAAAAGCATAAGCTCTATCACGGTGCAGGCCCCGTCCTCTACGTCACCTCCACCGAGTTCGCTGTCAAGCCCGCTCAAGAAGTCGCTACTTTTTATTGAGAGGAGAGAAGGCTTTTATGCGAGGGAGGGAGAAAACTTTTTGAAAAAAGTTTCCTCCCCCCCTCGCGCTCCCTCCCACTTTCAAAAAGCTTTAGAGAAGGTGAACTCAAGGGCTTTTGCACTATCAAGCTTATAAAAAAGTTTTCGCCCGCCTTTTTCAAAAGGCGGCACCGATCCAACGCGTGTGCGTTGGTCGCCGTCCGCAGACGGCGAAATCCCTAAGCGCTCAAAAAGCGCCACGAAGGGGGGATTCGGCGAAGCCGAATGGGGGGAACACACAAGTGGGGGTTCCCCCCATTCATTTTTTTTCACAGCCAATATCATTCGGCGAGTTGTTCGATGCAGCTTCTTCGTCCCGGAGACGGCGAATTTTTCTTTTCGGTGTTTTCTGTATTTTTGAAAAACTATTCTTTCACATAATAGTGGCGTTAGCCACAGGGAGACCACTTTGTGGTCTCTCTGAAATGCCGTGACGGGAATCTGAACCCAAACGTGCGCTGTGTGCGGTGCGAATCGTTCGTTTTCCTCCGCACGTTCAAGCATATTTGCAGGCAAATATGCACGGGTTTGGATTGTGAAGTCTGCTCCAAAAACAGAGGCGAGCCCTTTTAGGGCTCCCTGAAATGCTGTGACGGGAATCTGAACCCAAACGTGCGCTGTGTGCGGTGCGAATCGTTTGTCTTCCTCCGCACGTTCAAGCATATTTGCAAGCAAATATGCACGGGCTCAGATTGTGTAGCATACTGCAAAACCCAAAGGGAGACCACTTTGTGGTCTCCCTGAAATGCCGTGACGGGAATCTGAACCCAAATGTGCGCTGTGTGCGGTGCGAATCGTTCGTTCTCCTCCGCACGTTCAAGCATATTTGCAAGCAAATATGCACGGGTTCGGATTGTGAAGTCTGCTGAAAAGAACAAAAGGAGACCACTTTGTGGTCTCCCTGAAATGCCGTGACGGGAATCTGAACCCAAACGTGCGCTGCGTGCGGTGCGAATCGATTGTCTATCTCCGCACGTTCAAGCATATTGCGTCGCAATATGCACGGGTTCAGATTGTGTAGTCTGCTGAAAAAACAGAGGCGAGCCCTTTTAGGGCTCGCCTCTGTTTTTGGAGCAGGTGACGGGAATCGAACCCGCGTATTCGGCTTGGGAAGCGGACACTCTGCCATTGAGTTACACCTGCGAACGTATCTATTATACT
>JAZQWH010000076.1:0-29412 GCA_045632205.1 Eubacteriales bacterium | reverse complement strand
CGCTTCCGCCATCTGCCGTATGATCAACCGTACAGTGCAAGGTTGGAATCCCCTTCCCGTTCAGAAGATCAGCAAGCTCACGCCCAAGGGCATGCATATTTTGCTCGCGGTCCTTCGAATACGTCAGTTCGGAGACGTCCCCCGAAAAGGCATCCTCGCGCGACGGCAGATAGGATTCCGAGGTGTGTGTCTGCACAATGAGAACGAGCGGTTTGTCCGAATTTTTATCAAAAGCAAGGCTTGGGGGTGCATTCAAAAGAGCCTCCACGTCAGGCTGATACGGCGTTTCGTTCAAAAAGTAGGTTGCCCCAAGCTCTGCGTGAGAGAGGTCGCGGCTTACGATCCGAACACCTTCCTCGGAGATGGGAGGCGAAGCACTCGGAGGTGCATCCTCCTGCACAGGCGGCACAGACGGTTGCTCCGTGGTGGGGGGCGACGTCTCATCATCGCGGTCAAAAAATCCTGCGATCTTCTCAAAAAAAGCTGCTCCGCTTTCGGTCGTGCGCCAAATGCTGCTTGCCGCAAATGCAGCGGTCAATACAGCCGCAGAGATGAGAAAAGCGGCTAAAACGCGGTACTTTCCGCAAAAAGATGCTCCGGAATTGATTTTTTCCTTGGATTGAAGAGATCGGTTTGCACTTGGAAGCTGTTCCATTTTTTCAAAATCCTCCTTGTTGACGGTCGCTCCATTTTATGCGACCAAGGACAGGATTATGACATCGCACCGTCAAAAAGCTTGTCAGCAAACGCCAAACCGATCGATCGGGAAAGGATTTCGGCAACGCGTCGCGTCAATCGATCGCTCTCCTTGGGAGAGACAAAAAAGGATCTGCCCTGCTCCAACACCTTGCGGAGAGAATCGGAGATCTCCCCGATCCCCGCCTCCTGAAGAGCATCCCAAACCAACGTGGCGGAATCGACAACGGTCGGGACACCGAGCGCGATCACGGGAACGCCGAGCGTTTCGCGGTCGATCCCCATGCGGTGGTTGCCAACCCCTGACCCGGGAGTGATCCCCGTATCCGAAATCTGAATCGTTGACGCAAGCCGACTGCAGCTCCTTGCGGCAAGCGCGTCGATCACAATGACAAGATCGGGCTTGACCGCGCGCACCGTTCCGCGCAGAATTTCCAGCGTTTCGATCCCCGTTTGCCCCAAAACACCCGGAGCAAGGGCGGAGATCGCACTACACGCGAGATCCTGATAAAGATGAGGCTCATATTCACGGAGATGACGGGTTACCGTGAGACGCGCCACCGTTTCCGGCCCGATAGCATCCGCGGTCAACGATGCGTTCCCAAGCCCTGCGACAAACACGCTCAGATCTCCCGCCCCTTTTCCCGTCAATCGCTTCGCAAGTCCCGCAAGCTCCCCTGCAATTACGCGGCAAAGTAGCTCCTCATCCTCCTCTGTTTTTGCAAGATTGCCGCATTCCAGCGTAATATATCGCCCGCTCCCCGCGTTTTTCGGCTCCGCCGTAACGGAACGCACCGTAACGAAGCCGACTTGGCGCACCTGCTCCTCTGAGCTTGTCGCGTTTGCAATATCCTTTTGCTCGCACGCCAAATCGCTTCTTGCAAAATCTTCCATAATTTATGCCTCCGAATCTCCCGTTTGATACCTCCTTGCTACTTTTCCAAGAAAATTCACAAAATATACATTAAAAAATTCTGTAACCTATTGAAATTTGTTAACAAATAGTATATAATATAGAGGTACATAGGGCAAATTATGCCCACATCGATTTTTTCAGTAAAAAAGAGGAGGATTTTCATCACCATGTCAAAGAGGATTATTGCTCTCTTGCTCTGCGTTCTTCTGATTGTCCCGCTGTTTACCGCTTGCGGAAAATCGGAAAATCCGGATGACAAGGGACCTTACATCACCATGTATCTGTCCGACGACATCTATGATCTTGATCCCGTCAATGCCTACTACAATGCCAACACGGCAAAGGTTGCGAGCATGCTGTTCGACACGCTCTTCACGCTCGACAGCAACGGCAAGCTCGATCCTGCCCTGGCAAAGAAGTATACCACGGGCTATGACGAGGAGACCAATGAATATTTTATGGAGATCTACCTCAAGGAGGCATACTGGAGCAACGGTACCCGCGTCAATGCGGACGACGTTGTTTTCGCGTGGAAGCGCCTGCTCAAGTGCGATGCAAGCTATGCCGCAGCCTCCCTGCTCTACGATATTAAGAACGCGCGTCTCATCAAGGAAGGCGGTAAAACCAACGTCTACATCGATGAGCTTGGCGTTGAGGTTGTCGATACCGATCACCTCATCATCACCTTTGAGGGCAGACCCGATTACGATCAGTTCCTCTTGAACCTGACCTCCATTGCAACCGCTCCCCTTCTTGAGAGTGCGGTTTCCAAGAATGCAGACTGGGCAAAGAAGGGCTCCACCATCGTAACCAGCGGCCCCTACAAGCTCGGTAAGGTCGTTTTCGAGGAGGACAGCGAGGTCGAGTACGATATGAACGGTACCGACGGCAAGGGTGCTCCCCTGACCAAGGAAGAAATGAGCTACACGCAGAAGATCAGCTACTTCTACCTTGAGCGCAACGCGTATTACAACAGAGACACCGAAAAGGACGACATCGACGAGGCTGTTACCAACTACCGCCTGCTTGTAGATTGCACCAAGACCGATGCGGAGCTTCTCGAGGACTATAAGGACGGAAAGCTCTTCTATATGGGCGATATTCCCCTCTCCATCCGCGAGGATGAGTTTGTAAAGGCAAACGTTCAGGTTTCCGACGCACTCTCCACCATCGTATGCTACCTCAATGAGAACGCATTGATCGACGACGGCTCTGCCGAGGGCACCGCGCTCTTTGCAGATGCAAACGTACGCAAGGCGCTTTCCCTGGTGATCGACCGTGAGGCGATTGCAAAGAAGCTTGTTTACGCAAAGGCGGCAAGCGCACTCGTTCCCGCAGGAATCTTTGACACCGATAAGAACTCCGACTTCCGCACCAACGGCGGTCACATTCTCAACACCACGGCAACGCCGATCGAATCCGCAAAGGTTCAGCAGTTCCTCGCAGCAGCAGGAATCGGATACGGCGACGGTCAGATCCCCGCAGATTCCTTCACCTTTACCATCAAGGTTGCATCCTACAATGAGGTTCACCTCACGGTTGCAAATATGCTCGCAGAGTTCTGGGGCTCCGACGGACTCGGATTTAACGTTTCCGTTGAAGAGGTCAACCCCATCGTCAACAACGACTATTTCAAGGAGCAAAACCAGATTCCCACCGATCTTTGCGACGACCTCTTCACCGAGGATCTTGCACAGGGCGACTACGAGGTTGCGATTCTTGATTCCGTTGCCTACTCCGCAACCGCATACTCTATGCTCTCCAGCTTTGCTCCCTCCTTCTCCGGCGCGGCAGCAAACGTAAACAACTTCAACGAAAACACCACCAACGTAACGGGCTACTCCAGTGTCGCTTACGATCTTCTGATGGAAGCGATCTACTGTGTTCCCTACTTTGCAGCCCTCACCGAGAATGATTGGAACTTTACCGGTCGTTTCGAATCGGTTGAGGAATACCGCGCATTCTATGCGGCTGTCAAGCAGGTCTACGCAGACAACGGCATCACCCCCTCTCAGAATCCCGATGATTGGGCAGCTCAGCGTGCAAAGCTTCTGCACAAGGCAGAGAAGCTTCTCCTGACCGATCTCCCCGTCATCCCGATCGTATTCAACCAGAACGCACAGCTTGTCAGCGATCAGATTACAAAGGTCTCCTCCGACTATTATTCCCCCGCGATCTTCACTAAGTCCGACGTAAAGGACTATGAGCGCTTCTGCTACACCGAAAACGTGAAGAACAACAAGGGCAAGAACGTTCTGGATGCAGACGGAAATCCTGTAATTGAGTACAAGACCATCTTCGATAACTTCCCTGAAATCGATTGGAAGCGTTTGGAGGAAGGCGCAGACAGCACTGACGACAAGAGTGCTGACAAAAAGTAAATATCTTTCTTCGGCTGTTGCAGATGCAACAGCCGAAGTTTTTTATAAAATTCAAAAATATTTTTCAATTTCTCTTGCAAATAAAAAAACGATATGTTATAATATTATGGTAATAAAATGCGATGAAAAAGTCGGCAAGCGGTTACAAGCGGATTTACAGAGAGTTCTGTCACGGGCTGAAAGCAGAACGTTCGACACCGTACGCCTTTCCCTTTGGAGCAGACCGTGTGAACCCTGTGAGTAGCGCGGTTCGGTTGACACCGTTATCTGTCGGCAAGAGTTGGCACACGCCAGAATTTGGGTGGTACCGCGGGAGCTTTGCGTCTCGTCCCGAGTTGTTTCGGGAGAGGCGTTTTTTCTTTTCCCATCAAAGACGTACATTATCAGAAAGGATTATATAAAATGAAAGAAAAATTATCTAAAATCCGCGTGGAAGCGCTGGAAGCGATCCATGCAGACGATGCGGATCTTGAGCAGCTCAAGATCAAGTATCTCGGTAAGAAGGGCGAATTGACTGCAGTTCTCCGCGGAATGGGCGCACTTACCCCCGAGGAGCGTCCGATCGTTGGTCAGCTTGCCAACGAGGTGCGTGCAGACATTGAGGCTGCCATCAACGAGAAAATGAAGGAAGCGCAGGCAAAGCAGCTTGAGGCTCAGCTCAAGGCAGAAAAGCTGGACGTTACGATGCCCGGAAAAACCGCTCCTATGGGTCACATCCATCCGCTCACCCGTGTTCAGCGCGAGCTTGAGGACGTCTTTATCGGTATGGGCTTCTCGATCGTGGAAGGCCCCGAGGTTGAGCTTGATTACTACAACTTCCAGGCACTGAATATTCCCGAAAACCACCCTGCAAGAGACACGCAGGACACCTTCTATATCACAGAGAACATTCTTCTGCGCTCACAGACCTCTCCCGTTCAGGTTCGCACGATGGAAAAGCAGAAGCCCCCGATCCGCATCATCTCTCCCGGACGCGTTTACCGCTCCGATGCACTTGACGCAACCCACTCCCCTCTCTTCCATCAGCTTGAAGGTCTGGTCGTTGACAAGGGCATTACGATGGGTGACCTGAAGGGCACGCTGGAGATCTTTGCAAAGCGCGTATTCGGCGAAAACACGAAGATCCGTTTCCGTCCCCATCACTTCCCGTTCACCGAGCCCTCCGCAGAGGTCGACGTTTCCTGCTTCGTTTGCGGCGGCAAGGGATGCCGTTTGTGCAAGGGTGAGGGCTGGATCGAAATTCTCGGTGCAGGAATGGTACATCCCTTCGTCCTTTCCAACTGCGGCATTGATCCCGAGGTTTATTCGGGCTTTGCCTTCGGTCTCGGACTTGAGCGCATTACGATGACGAAATACGGCATTGACGACATTCGTCTCTTCTACGAAAACGATGAGCGCTTCCTCGAGCAATTCTGATACGGAGGAATATTGATATGAATCTTTCAAGAAACTGGTTATCCGATTTCGTCAACACCGACGGAATCTCTAATAAAGAGTACGCAGACAAGCTGACCATCACCGGCTCCAAGGTAGAGGGCTTTGAGGTTCTCGGCGAGGATATTGAGAACGTAGTGGTAGCAAAGGTCACCTATATGGAAAAGCACCCCGATTCGGATCATATGTGGATCTGCAAGGTGGATGCGGGCGAAAAATACGGCCACGATATTCAGATCGTCACGGGCGCACAGAACGTCTTTGTCGGCGCGCTTGTTCCCGCCGCACTCCCCGTTGCAAAGCTCCCCGGTGACATCGTCATCAAGGCAGGTAAGCTTCGCGGGATCGAATCCAACGGTATGCTCTGCTCGATGGGTGAATTAAAGCTGACCGAGCACGAAATGCCCGGCAAGGAGGAGAACGGAATCCTCATTCTCGATGCAGACTGCGAGAATCGCATCGGCGACGATATCCGTGACGTCCTTCTTCTCAACGATACGACCGTAGAGTTTGAGATCACCTCCAACCGTCCCGACTGCCTCTCCGTCATCGGTCTGGCAAGAGAAACCGCAGTATCCTTTGATAGAGATATGACCGTTAAAGCGCCCGTCGTCAAGGGCTGCGGTGACGGTGACAAGGTAGAAAACTACCTCAACGTCAAAATTTCCGCGCCCGATCTTTGCTCCCGCTACTGCGCAAGAGTGATCAAGAACGTCAAGATCGCTCCCTCTCCGCTCTGGATGCGTATGAGATTGCGCGCATCGGGTGTTCGCCCCATTAACAACATCGTTGATATCACCAACTACGTAATGCTCGAGTACGGTCAGCCTATGCACGCGTTCGATTACAGATGCCTTGACGGTGCTGAGATCGACGTCCGCCGTGCAGCCGACAAGGAAGCGTTCCTCTCGCTCGATGACGTGGACCACACGCTCGATTCCTCGATGCTCGTCATTGCCGACAGCAAGAAGGCTTGCGCACTTGCAGGCGTTATGGGCGGCGCAAACTCCGAGATCTCCGCAGACACCGCAACGGTCGTCTTTGAATCGGCTTGCTTCGACGGTGCTTCCGTCCGTGTGACCGCAAAAAAGAACGGTTTGCGCACCGAGTCCTCCGCCCGCTTTGAAAAGGGCTTGGATTCCGAGAACTGTATGCCCGGCTTGGAGCGTGCGTGCGAGCTGGTTGAGCTTCTCGGTGCAGGCGACGTTGTGGACGGTGTGATCGACGTTTATCCCACCAAGCGCGAAGCAACGGTTCTTCCCTTCACGCCCGACCGCTACAATGAATTCCTCGGTATGAACATTCCGAGAGAGCATATGGAAAGCACGCTCACGCGCCTCGGCTGCCGTCTGGAGGACGACAAGATCATTGTTCCCTCCTTCCGTGCCGACCTTGCTTGTATGAACGACATTGCAGAGGAGGTCTGCCGTATCTACGGTTATGACAAGATCGAAACCTCTTATATGAATGCAGAAACCACGCTCGGCGGACGCAACAAGAAGCAGACCTTTGAGGTTGACGTTGAAAAGGCTTTGGTTGGTATGGGACTTTCGCAGATCCACACCTTCTCCTTCATCAGCCCCAAGTTCTACGATAAGATCCGTATGCCCGAGAACAGCCCTCTGCGCCGCTCGGTTGTCATCTCCAATCCGCTCGGTGAGGATACGAGCGTGATGAGAACCACCGCACTGCCCTCTATGATGGAGGTTGTGGCTCGTAACTGCAACTTCAACAATGAGGCGGTATCTCTCTTTGAGCTGGCATCGATCTATCTTCCCAACGAGGATAGCAAGCAGCTTCCCGAGGAGCGCCGTGTCCTCACGCTGGGTGCATACGGTGCAAGCACCGATTTCTATGCGCTCAAGGGTGTATGCGAAAACCTTCTCAAGCTCGTAGGAATTCAGGGCGCGACCTTCACCGCATACACGGAAAACGCATCCTATCACCCCGGCAGATGCGCTACCGTAACCGCGGCAGACGGCAAGCAGCTCGGTATCTTCGGTCAGGCACACCCGCTTATGACCGCAAACTACGGTCTCTCGATCCCCGTTTTCATTGCAGAGCTTGATTTTGACGCAATTTTCGAGGCTTCCAACACCGAAAAGGCATACCGTCCCCTTCCCAAGTATCCCGCAACCACCCGTGACTTCTCCTTTGTTTGCGATGAGGAGATGGAGGTTGGTGCAATTGAGAGCGTGATGGCAAAGGCAGGCGGAAAGCTTGTGGAAAACGTTGCACTCTTCGATATCTATCGCGGTCCTCAGATCGGCGAGAACAAGAAGTCGGTTTCTCTGCGCGTCACGCTTCGCGCGGCTGACCGTACGCTGACCGTCGAGGAGGCAGACAAGGTCTCCAAGAAGATACTCAACGATCTCAAATTCAAAATGGGCATCACCATTAGAGGCTGATACAATAAAAAGAATCCGCTCACCAAACGGTGAGCGGATATTTTTTGTTTTCTTACGGCAGGAACGAAAGCGCGTCGGAAATCGTTTTTTCCAATGCTTCTCTTCCGTACTTATCGACCTCAAGCTTATTTTTTTCTCCGTGCGTCAGACATCCTGCTCCTCCGATACAACCTCCAACACAAGCCATACCTTCAATGAAGTTTGCATCCAGGACATTCTTGCTCTTCTTGAGCAATGCCATTCTACACGCCTCAATACCGTCGCAAATTGCAGGCTTGAGCTCAAACTCGCTATCCAAGCCCTGCTCGCGGAGTCCCTGCGCAACGGCATCGGAAAGTCCGCCGGAGCGTGCAAAGATACGTCCGAAATAGGATGCATTGTCAAGCACATCCTCCTCAAGCGTCATAATATCCATATCAAGGCTATCAAAGAGCGCCTGAAGCTCCTCAAAGGTGATGACACTGTCAATATAAGGCTTCACGGTCTCAAGCTGTGCCTCTGCCTTCTTTGCGGTACACGGACCGATGAATACGACCTTTGCATCCTCCTCGCGATCCTTGATATACTTTGCGATTGCCGCCATGGGGGAAAGATTATGGGAGACGTAAGGCAACAGATCGGGAAACGCCTTCTTAATGTAATCGACAAACGCGGGACAGCAGGAGCTGGTCAGGAATCCACGCTCCACAAGCTCGCGAGACTCTGCCTGCGCCACCATATCCGCGCCAAGTGCCGCCTCGATGACCGTGTGGAAGCCCATATGCTTCATTCCCGAAATCACCTGTCCGAGCTTTGCATAGGTAAATTGGCTCGAAATGGAGGGAGCTACAACTGCATAGACCTTGTAATCGGTGTTATTGTTGCTCTTCTTGATCAGATCCACCACGTCAAGGATGTAGGATTTATCGGAGATCGCACCGAACGGGCATTGGTAAACGCACGCACCGCAGGAAATGCACTTATTGTTATCAATGGAAGCCGCGTTATCCTCGTTGATGGAGATCGCCTTGACCTTACAAGCTACCTGGCAGGGACGCTTGCGGTTGTGAATTGCGCTGTACGGGCAAACCTTTGCACAGGCACCGCACTCAATACATTTGGATTTATCGATGTGTGCAACGTGGTTATGGTCGAAGGTGATCGCACCGCGCTTGCAGACGTCCTCGCAACGGTGTGCCAGACATCCGCGGCAGGAGTCGGTCACCTCGTAGCCTGCGGCAGGACATTCATCGCACGCGATATCGATGACCTCGATGACGTTGGGGTTGGTCTTATCCCCTCCCATAGCAAGCTTGATGCGCTCACCGAGGATCGCACGCTCCTTGTAGACGCAGCAACGCATGGTAGGCGTTTTTCCGGGTGCGATCATCTGCGGAATATCGAGAATGGTCTCCTGCAGCTGATCCTTCCACGCGGCACGCGCGACCTCGCGCAAGACCTTATATTTTAAGTACTGTACTTTTGTATCGAATTTACGCATAAACGACCTCTTTCTTAAAAATAGCTGACCTTGATCCGCTTTCCCATTTTTCGCAAGCATTCCGAAAGCTCCTCAACCAGGTTCATCTTGATGCTGAAGTTGATGGGAAGATCGGGATTCTGATGTGCGGGATTGATGGCTCTTCCAACGTAGAAATTAATATCCGTTGCCTCTTCAAAAAGCAAACGCGAGATCAGTGACGCGCCATCGTGCTTAAAGCTCCATTGCTCGTAGCTACTGTTATCCGCAAGATAATCCTTTGCGTACGTAAGCACTTTGTTGATGGTAATGACGCCCTCTGTAACCAGATCGACGCCCTCGATCTCCGCAATGGGAGGAACGTCGGACATCTCAAAATTAAGGCTGGCACGAACAGGCTTTCCGAGATATTTGGAAACGATCGACGAGGTGGTACCTCCGCAGACAATGTGCTTTCCCTCCTTGGAGAAAAAGAGCGCCATCATTCTGTCCGCATCATTGCGGTTGGAGGGAGGACCGAACAGAAGATTCATCGGCTCGCGGCGACGGATGCGAATGATACACGCCGTTGCGTCGTCTCCCGGCTTTTCTCCGTAAAGCTTATTACACTCGTCTATGAGAATGGTGGAAAGCGTTTTTGCAGTGTAGCCCACCATTGAAACGCCCTCGAGGAAGGAGATGATGTCTTCCCTCTTCCAACCGAAATTATAGGAAAGTCCGAGTCCTGCGTGCGGGCATCCGTCACTCATCGAAACGAACAGATCGTTTTCCTGAAGCTGGATGACCGATTTGAAGATCTTCTTTCCGCCAATGTTCATCTCGGTTCTGGGATATTCATAATTCGATCCGTTACGAATCAGGATGACCTGTGGGTTATCGTATTGGATCAGCTCTGCCTCGCGGTTATTTACAAGGTGAATGATGGTGAAGGTGGAGTATGCAACTCCGCGCACCGAGCAGATCGGCAGCGTTGCCGCGATGGTGGAAACACAATCCTCAAGAGAAAGCCCCTCCGCCATCATCGTGGAAATGATCTTTGCCGTCAAGGTAGACAGGATGTTCGCCTTGACACCGCTTCCCAATCCGTCTGCTAATACAACCACCGTAGAGCTTTCATCCTGCTCAACGACGTCTACGTGATCGCCGCAAAGCTGCTCGCCATAGTGGTTAATGCTTTTATATCCGATATCGGCACACAAATCATTCATCGCGGATCGACTCCTTCAGCTTCGTCAGCGCGATCTTGGTCTCTGCAGCGGTCTCACCGAGCAGGGACGCGATCTCCTGAACGATACGCATCTGCTTATCAACCACCTTATCCGCAATCTCCACGGTATGGCGGCTGATGCTCTCCTTCTTCTGTCTCTCGTTCTCCTCATCGGTCACGTCACGCATAATGCAGATGAGCAGATGGAAATCGGTATCGTAAACGACCGTCTGTTCGATATATTTCTTATATTCCGCAAGGTAAATACGTTGCTCACGAACACTGCGCTTGGTTTCCAGCACGCGCATAAAGACCGTGGGATCGAGAATCCGAACGACCTGATCGCCAAGCACGTCGGAGGCAGAGCGGATGTTCATAATTCTGCGCGCCGCAAGGTTGATCTGCTGAACCTCCAGCTTCTCATTGAGGACGATGAGTCCGTTTGGCGTGTTGTTGACAATGCTATCCGAGAAGCTCTCCGCCTTATCCTTGAGGTAAGGCAAGCACATAGAAATTTCCGCCTTGCCCTGCAGGATCGCAATCGCCTTCTCACGGCAGGTATCGTATCCGCAGGAGCCGCAGTTCAATTCATCCGAGGGCTTGGTCTTACCCATCTGCTTGAGGATCTCCGCAATCTCCACGTCACTCGGCTTCTGAAGCGTTTTCTCAATGGTGGTAAAGTCCTTTTTGAGTAGGTAGGGGTTGGGCTGATCCACGTCGAAATCCCGCTTGCCCGCATATCCCGTTACGGACATATAGTCCTTGACGGGGGAACGGTGATATTTCTCCATAACGGGGCCACCGATGCAGCTGCCCACGCAAGCCGACATTTCGATAAAGCACTTGTGGATCTTTCCGCTCTCGATATCACGGAGTGCCGCCATACAGTTTTCAACACCGTCAAGCGCAATATACGTATAATCGGGCTCGGTCTGCGCAAAGGTCTTGAGAATGCCGCCCGTGGTCGGGAAAAATCTTGCTCGGCTTTCCTCTGTCTGATCCACCTCTCGGCTCAGCTCGATCCGTTCCTCGCGCAACCACTGTGTCAGCTCACCAAAGGTCAGCACTGCATCCACAATTCCCTTATAGTGATCCGCCTCGTCCTTTTTCGCGATGCAAGGCCCGATGAAAACGGTCTTGGCATTGGGATGACGGCGCTTGATATCCGCGCAGTGTGCCTGCATGGGAGAAACAATGCTTGCAAGGTACTGAATGCAGGACGGAAAATATTTCTGGATCAGCAGATTGATCGAATGACAGCAGGACGAGATCACAACGTCGCGCTTTTCCTCGTGAAGAAGTCTTTCGTATTCGGTTTTGACGATCGTTGCTCCCAGCGCGGTCTCCTCAACGTCAGCAAACCCAAGCTTCTTGAGGGCTTCACGCATCGAATTGATGCCGACGCCATCATAATTGGCAATAAAGGAGGGGGCTAAGCTGACGTACACGGGGTCGCCGCTTTGAATCAGCACCTTTGCCTTCTCGGTCTCGTTTACGATCTCCTTTGCGTCCTGCGGACAAACGACAAAGCAGTGTCCGCAAAGGATACACTCGTTGCCAATGATATGCGCCTGATTTCCCGAAAAGCGGATCGCCTTTACGGGACAGTGGCGAATGCACTTGTAACAATTCTTGCAATTCGATTTATTTAAAGTCAAGAAATTTGCCATCTCAATTACCTCTGCTCTTCTCTAAAGCCGTGAGAACCCTGTCATTCCAGAATTCACGGAAGGTGGCGGGCGTGATGCCCGTATAAACGTCATCGTCAACCGCGATCGTCACTCCGATGCGATTGCATTTACCCGTGCAAAAGCTTCCCGTTAAAATCACCTCGTCCTCAAGTCCGCGCTCCGCAACCTCACGCTGCATCATCTCTACGATCTCCGGCGCGCCCTTGAGATGACAAGAGCTACCTACACATACCTGAACGATCACCATAATCAAATGTCCTCCAAGAAACAATCTCTCAACAAATTTGTATCTCTCGCTATCATGGGTGTCATAACGAACATTATGACACCCAAATCAAATTATAATTTCGCGAGAACCTCTTTTTCAAAGAAGCTATCCACGGCATCGGGGCTGACCGAATAAAACTGCTCGTCCACCGTGACACAAACACCCTGCTGGCATTTCCCCATACAAAAGGTTCCGCTCAGCTCCACGCGATCACGAAGCTCGTGTGCGGCAATCAAAGATTGAAGCTGTGCCACAACCTGCCTCGACCCCTTAATATGGCAGGAGCTACCGATACAAACCGTAATTTTCATTGCAATTCTCCTTATATTCATACATATATATATAATCTATCATATTTTCGACAGAATTTGAACAACATTTTTTATATCACCGATATATCAGAAAGCATATACCTCAAAAGCGAGGCTTGATGCATGCGCGCTTGGCGTTGCAAAGCTCGGTGATAAAGGCATTGTCGTATTTGGTAAGCTTGTAATCCTTACGGTAGACCAAAACGTCCTTGTAAAGGATGTCCGATTCTCCCAGCTCGATCTGCCGCAAGCCCCAACGCTCGGCAAGATACGGAGAGATCGGCTCACAAATATGAAACACGGTGGGATCCGCCGCAAGAAGGTCGATGCAGCTTGCGCGGTCACAAACAAAAATGCGTCGCTCCGCCTCATCCTCCCTGCTGTTCTTGCGCGGATCTCCGGAGGTGAAGGATGGAATTTGCGCGTCGGTATAGCAAAGCTCCGTATAAGCGGAAAGCTCCTCGAGAGACACACGATCACGCATTGCAAGCGGATGCGATTTGGAAAGCAGCACCGAGCCTGAGAACTCGGCAATCATCTCATACCGAAGCCCCTTCTCCTCAAAGATCCTTTGGAAATGCTTATCGTGCTTCGTATCATATCGCAGAATTCCCAGCTTGCACTCCGAATGAAAAACGTTTGCAAGCGTTTCCTGCGCATCGGTCTCCCGATAGATCAGCTCCATCTGCCGATCCTTTGCAAGAGAGGTCGAAAAGAACGAAAACGCGCGGGAAATATAAAAGGAACGGGGGGCAGAAAGCGAAAATGCAATTTTGGAGACCTTTCCGTCCCGAAACATCGACTCCACCTCGTCCACACGCCGCAAGATCTCCTCAGCGTGCGCGAGCAGTGTCTCTCCCTCCTGCGTTGGGATCATTCCCTTCGAGGTACGCTCAAAAATCGAAACACCAAGCGAATTTTCCAATTCCTTGATGGCGCGGCTAAGGTTTGGTTGTGCCATATACAGATTTTCCGCCGCCTTGTTGATCGATCCTGTTTTGGCAATTTCAAGGGCATATTTCAGATATAAAACGTTCAAACCGCATCCTCCTTTTCTCACGTTGATCCGTATTTCGCGTCGTTAGGAATCGCCTTGATCGCTGAAAACGTCGCCCGCTCTCCCTGCTCGGCAAGCATGACAAGCCATCCCTCCAGGAGATCTGCCGTATCTGCGTGCATTTTTTTGCGTGCGTTTCCACGGCGGAAATAGGTCAGCGGGTGCGCATCGGTATAGTTTTCGCCCTGATAGATCTTGCTCGCCGCAACGCGGTCACAAAACATCTCCTTAACGTAACGCATCGGCATCCGCACAGGCTCATACATCTTCGTTTCGGGATTGATGTCATTCCAATACTCGAAATGATGGCGGTTTCTGCCCTTATGATGCATCCAAGCCGCGGAATATCCAAAGATCTCGCGCTCTCGCTCATTGGGGCTTCGCGTCCCCTGATAATACCTCGCTCCCGCAAAAAATTCTACGGGAGAATATTTGGAGAGATCGTGAAACAGACCTTGAAATCCAATTCCAACAAGGCGACAGTGAGTCATTACGCGATGTCGGTGCTTTGTAATTGTTGCAAGGTGTAAAAACGGATGTGCCATACAGAGCCCATATCCCTTCCGTTCGTCGTTATATACATTATTATATACCAACACAAAAAATTCGTCAAGGGATTTTTGCGAAAAAGCCAAAAAAAGGAGCGTCTCCGTTTCTTGATCCGAAGACGCTTCTATCTTATTTTTCTTGTTTTGCAGTGCGACGGATCCGTTTTTTCATTCGACGCAGATCGGAGAGCATACGGAAGGTATCGCGAACAACACGCACCTTTGAGGTGCCGTGGTAGAGCACCTTGACGGGCATCTCCACAATTTTTCGCCCCTCGGCAACCGCCCAGAGGATCGCCTCAAAATCAAACGCAAAGCCATCCACCTCGCAACGCGGAAAGATCGCCTCTGCCGCCTCCCCCGAAAACGCCTTGCATCCGCATTGAGAATCCGAAAGGCGGAAGCCCCCTGCCATACAAAGCACGCGAATGTAGATGCGCGATGCCAAGCGTCGCAGAAGCGTATATCCCTCGTAGCCGTCCTTGCTGAGATTCCGCGAGCCGATGACAAGCGATGCATCGGGATTCTCCATAAAGGTATCGGCAATCCGTTTGATCACATCCGTACCATAAGCAAGATCCGCATCCGTAAACAGTCTCACGTCTCCCGTCGCTTCCAGCATCGCCGTACGCACGGCAAAGCCCTTTCCGCGGTTCCTTCCATAGGAGATCACACGGACGCACGGCAGATTCAGCGCACGCACCGTATCACCGCACCCATCCGTGCTTCCGTCATCGCAGAAGAGGATCTCATATTCATCAAATTGCGATGCCATATAATCCGAAAGCGTTTTTGCGGTTTTGGCAATTACGGCATTTTCATTGTACATTGGGATGCAAACGGAAATTTTCATTCTTTTGTTCCTTTTCGATAGAGATAAACGGTAAAATCAACCGTTGTGGTCAGCGTTTCACGCTCGCGCAGCCTTGCGTGGTCGCGCTCCGAGGTACGCCAATAATAAGGAGTCATTGAGAACAGCGCTTCGATCCGATCCTGTCCCTCGACCGTGATCTCATAGGTCAGATGCTCCTCGCGGATACATTCCATATGCTGTGGCAGATCCGCTCTTCCGGGATTGAGATAGGGATCGTCGTATAGCACCTGCTTGAGTCCAAACAGATGCCTCTCCCCTGCGGCTACCACAATGAGGGATGCGCCGTCCTTTAGCACACGGGAGAATTCCTCCTCCGCGCAAGGTGCGAAGAGATTGGTAACGGCATCAAACGAGGCATCCGCTACGGGCAGCTTGAAAATACTTCCCACAACAAAGCCCGCTCCCGTCTCCTCTCGCTTGGCTTGCTTGGCGGCGTGATCGATGCCCGCACTTGAGAGATCGATTCCCAACACAGCGTGATCCCCCGCCATACGGTTGGTGTAATACCCCTCCCCGCATCCGGCATCCAGCACTGTCCTTGCGTCTGTTTCCGCAAGCACAGAATTGACCAGCTTGGACAGCGGCTCGTAGTATCCGCTCTCCAAAAAGAGACTGCGTGCGCGCACCGCTTCCTTGAGATCCCCTGCTCCCGCGTGTGGCCCTGCAAGATTGAGATACCCACTCCTGGAAAAATCGAAGCAATGCACCCTTGCGCCGTGGCAACGCAGGCTTTTTCCATCCTCCGTGCATGCAACCGATTCACCGCATACGGGGCATCGGAGCAAATCCGTTATCGTTTTCTTCAAAGCGATTCCTCCATCGTCGAATTTTCTTCGGCCTCGCACACAACGGGAATAACGGGCAGCTCGAACCAGAAGGTGGAGCCTTGTCCGATGACACTGCTCACGCCGTAGGTTGCGTGGTGCTTTTCTAGAATTCCCTTGACAATTGCAAGTCCGAGTCCCGTGCCGACCGTAGCACGCTTGTGGACCTTATCCACCTTGTAATAGCGATCCCAGATCAGCGGCATTTCCTCCGGCGAGATTCCCTCGCCCGTATCTGTGACAGAGATCCGCACGCTCGCCTCCGAAACGGTCTGCACCACCGAAACCGCGCGTTCCTTGCCCGTATAATTGATTGCATTGTTGATCAGATTATACAGCACCTGCAAGATCATTTTGCGATCTGCGTTGACCCATACCGCGCAATCCGACTCAAAATCGATGCGGTATCCGCGATGGCGAATGAGCGTTTCATATCTCTTCAAACTTTCCTTGACCGCCTCGGTCAGGTCAAAGGGCTGCAATTGAACCTGTGCATTCCCCGATTTGATCCGAGAAAGATCGAGCAGATCGGTTACAAGCTCGGAGAGGCGCTCGGTCTCATCGATAACCACCTGTAAATTTTCAGGCGTATTTTCATCGGGAATATCGCGCATCAGCTCGGTATAGCCCTTGATCATCGTCAGCGGTGTGCGCAGATCGTGCGAAATATTGGCAAGAAGCTCCTTTTGCAGATGATCCACGCGAGAAAGCTCGGTTGCCGCGTAGTTGAGCGTATCGGCAAGCTCGTGCGTTTCAAGGTAGCCCTCGCCTGCAAATTGGGTATCATATTTTCCTTCCGCAAGCTGCTTTGCCGATTCGGTCATCCGAATCAGAGGACTTGAAATACGGCGATAAAGCAGAACGACGCTGATCGATGCGACGATCACCAATATGATCGCGATCCAAACGAACTGAAGCTCCAGCGTATGTACGGTTGTGTTCAAGGGCCGCAAGGGAGCGTCCAGGAAGATCACGCAAGGCTCTCCCCTTGCATTCTGCGCAAGCTGTACACACACCAAGCGTGTGTTATCGGTCTCGATCCTTTCGTACTCAAATTGGCCTCCCGTAAACCAAAAGCCAAGCGAGTCGTTGCGGATCTCATAACCGTCAAATACAAATCGGTCGAGATACTGTCCCCCGTTTTCCTGTGCAAGCCTCGCAAACTCGAGAAGCTTGTCTCTTCTCGGATAATTTGAAGAGACTGACGACGCATCCACGTCAATAAACAAGGTATTTCCTTTATCCACCGTACGGTACACAATGATGCGCATCGAGCCGTCCAGCGCCAAGTCAGAGGCAAGCGAGGTCAGATCCTCACTGTCCAGATTCTGCGAAAGCGCATTTGCAACGTTTTTCAGTTCCCTTCTTTTGGTCAGCTCATAAAAGGTATCCAACATTGCCACCTGGAAAAACCACGTAACAAGAAGAATAACAAGAATGAGCAAAACCAAGTGGCTGACCAATCTCCAGCGAATACTGTCAGAGTAGAAAAATCGTTTTCCCTTCATTCTCAAACCGCCTCAAATCGGTAACCGACGCCGCGGAGCGTAACGATCGAATTGCTGTATCGGCCAAGGCTCTTGCGCAAAAGCTTAACGTGGGTATCGAGTGTACGGGCATCGCCGTAAAAATCGTAGCCCCACACCTCGCAAAGCAGCTTTTCACGCGAAAGTGCGATATTTCGATTGGTGAGCAGATAGAAAAAGAGATCGTATTCCTTTGGAGACATCTCCACGCGCTCACCGTCGATATAAACGAGACGAGCAGTAAAATCTGCGCGAAGCCCTCCCTCGTCCAGCTCAACGATGACGTTGGGTGCAGGCTGTCCCTTTTTGGCGGTTACCCCAAAATTGACGCGCTTCATGATCGCATCCACGCGAAGCATCAGCTCCTTAGGCGAAAAGGGCTTGATGACGTAGTCATCGATCCCGACCTCAAAGCCGTTGATGCGATCGTATTCCTCTCCGCGAGCAGAAAGCATAATAATGGGGGTCTGCTTGATCTTACGGATCTCCCTGCACGCAGAAAAGCCGTCCAATTCGGGCATCATAATGTCCATAATGATCAGATCATACTCGTTTTTACGGCAAAGAAGCACAGCCTCCATTCCGTCTGCCGCCTCGGTGACCGTATGTCCCTCAAATTCGGCATATTTGCGGATCACAGCACGAATGCGCGCTTCATCATCCACAACCAGGATATGATACATAACCTTCCGTCCTTTCTCCGACGTGATTACTGAAGCGTAATTCCATCGGGAATATATTCGCGCAGCGTCATCTGCACGCTGAACTGTGTTCCTCTGCGCGAGGCAAGAATCGTGACCGTATCCCCAACCTTGCATTTTTTGAATTGGGCATTGAGCGCACTTGTGGTGTTGACCCTGACACCGTTGATCGAAACGATGCGGTCTGCGTTCCGAAGCTCTGCGGAATATTTCGATTCCAGAACGTAAACACCCGCCTCGGTAATGCCGAAGCTTGCGTAATAATTTTTGTTATACGTCAGATCCGACTGCGTGATATCAAGCGTTTCAATCCCCGTATCAACGATATTTCGGCGGTATCCGTACTGAATGAGATCGGTTTGAACCTCGTATGCGGAGTCGATCGGAATTGCAAACGCGAGTCCTTCAACACCGGAGGAGGCGTATTTTGCATTGACAATACCGATCAGCTCTCCCTTGAGGTTGAAGAGTCCGCCTCCCGAGTTGCCCGAGTTGATCGCGGCATCGGTCTGCAAAAGCGTCATCTCGCTTCCGTCCGACATGGAGATCACACGCTCGGTGGCACTGATGATCCCCGACGTGACCGTTCCGCTGAGGGTGCCGAGCGGATTTCCGATGGCAACCACGTATTCTCCTACAACAAGATCCGCGCTGCACCCCTGCTTGACACTCACGATCGGCTCCGTCGGCTGAATCTTGAGCACGGCAAGATCACTGTACCGATCACTGCCAACCAGAGCCGCCTCGTAGCTTTTGCCGGAGTTGAGTGTAACTCGGATCGTCTTTGCATCCGCGACAACGTGCTGACAGGTGACAATGTAGCCTGTATCCGAAACGATCACTCCGCTACCTGCCGAGGTTGATTCGGAAACGCCGCCAAAGAGAGAGGTGGTATAGACCTTTGCATTGATCACAACAATGGCGTCCTTGACCTGTGCGGCAACCTGCGAGATACTGAAGACGTCCTCACCCGCAGATCCAAAGGAAGACCCCTTGGAGGTTGCCTTGCTCAACACAGAGGAAGGATCGGACACGTACAGATCTCCGCTCGGGGGCGCACCCGTTTGTCCGTCACCGTCCGGGGTGAGCGTATCGTTCGTATCGTAATACTCCGAGCCGCCAAGGCGATTTCTTGCAAACCAAACGCCGCCAAAGCCCGCACCGAACGCGATCACTGCACAAAGCAGGATGCAAACTGCGGCAATCAGGATCGTTTGACGGGAATTTGAGGGATTCCTTCTGCCACCGTATGCGCGATCCGAAGAAGAAAAGATATACTCATACCGGATCGGCTCGCGTTCCGTATCTCTCTCTCGCTCTTGTTGTTCCGATCCGTTCGGATCGTTTTCGTTGAAATTTTGATTTTGATCGTTCATTTGAAAAAACGCCTTCCTTTCCTGCAACAGTCTCATCACAGACACGCAATCCGAGAGTCGCTTGATGAAACGACAAAAAAGAATTGAAAATGAAAAAACACCTTGCGTGCGCTTGGCTTTTATGATATAATAGATATAAATAAAAGTCTTATTTTATTATATCATATTTTTTTCAAAAGTAAAAGACCTTTTTTGATATTTTTTTAGAAGGAGACACATATGCTCAAGCTGCTTTGCGGTCCGTCAAGCGCGGGAAAGACCACACGCATCACACAAATGATCAAACAGGATATTGAGCGCGGAATTCGTTGCTTTTTGCTCGTTCCCGAGCAGCAGGCATACATCAGCGAGCTTGATCTGCCTGCCCGATTGCCGAGACAGTCTGGACGTTACTTTGAGATCGTCAATTTCTCCCGTCTTGCAGACGACGTTTTTGGAGAATACGGCGGAATTGTAAGAGGCGAGATCAATGCGGGCATTCGCGCGCTTTTGATGTGGGACACGCTGCGCGAGCTTTCCTGTGTGCTTCGGCAATACGGAAAAGGAATGCGCTCCGATATGACGCTGACGCAAATGATGCTCTCCACGGTTGACGAGCTTCGGATGGCAGGGATCGATGCGGATATGCTGATTTCTGCCTGTGAAAAGCTGGAGGACAACGAGCCGCTCCAAAAGAAGCTTTCCGACATTGCGGCGATCTATGAGCTTTTCTACTCGAAAACGCGCGAGGCATTTGGAAACGATCCGACGGACAAGCTCTCCAAAATGGCACAGACGCTTGATTCGCACGATTATTTCGCAGGTTGCCACATTTATATCGATTCCTTTACCAGCTTTACCGCTCAGGAATATGCGGTCTTGCTCCGTATCCTCAAGCAAGCAGACGAGGTTACCGTTGCGCTTTGTATGGACGATCTCCATTCCACGCTCCCGCAATTTGAAAGCGTACGCGAAACCGCCCGTCGCCTCGGCAAGCTTGCAGATCGGGCAAGCGTTGAAGTTGATCGCGTGATCCTGCCTCCAAGCACGACCAAAAAGCCCAAAACGCTTCAGATCCTCGACCGTGATCTCTGGCGCTTTGAAATCAAGCCTGAGGAGCTTGCTCAGCCGCCGATCGGAGAGCGCGACGTGATCCGTATGAGCGTTTGCAACAACGTCTATGAGGAGGCGGAATTTGCAGCTCTTCATATCCTTGAGCTGATCGACGGCGGAATGCATTACGGCGATCTCGCGATCATCGTGCGTGACGTCGAAGCGTATCGCGGTGTGCTTGATGCGGCAATGGAGCGCCACGGTATTCCCTTTTTCCTATCCGACCGCACCGACCTTTCCTCTCTGCCCCTCTCGCGCCTGATCCTTTTTGCCTTGCGCGCGGTAGATCACCACTATCGCACGCAGGACGTGATTGCACTTCTCAAAACGGGTCTTTGCGGAATCGATCTGCGAGACGCCGCACTTTTTGAGGAATACTGCGAGACCTGGCACATCAGCGGCTCCCGTTTTTCGGAGGAGCTTTGGAGCATGAACCCCGACGGCTTGACGACCGAGCGGACACCGCGCGCACAAGAGATCCTTGATGCGGCAAATCGTGTAAGAGCAACGCTCATCAAGCCCCTGCAAAAGCTCGCCGCATCGCTCCGCGCATCCGATCTTCTCCCCGACCGTTGCCGCGCGGTGTACAATTATCTTTGTGACCTCAACGTTTCCGCTCTGCTTTCCGAGCGTGCAAAGCGCGAGCTGCTTGAAAACCGCCGACGCGAAGCGGGCGAATCCTTGCGACTGTACCGATTCGTGCAGGAAACGCTTGTCTCTATGAGCACCTTCCTCCCCGACGCACAGATGAGCGTGGAGGAATTCACTGCGGCGCTCTCGCTCATTTTTGCATCCACGGATCTCGGATCTGTCCCGAACGTGCACGATTGCGTAACCATCGGCTCGGCAAACACCGTGCGTGTGGAAAACGTCCGCGCGGCACTCGTTCTGGGACTCTGCGAGGGTGAATTTCCGCAGGCACTCTCGGACGACGGAATTCTCTGCGAGGGTGACAAGGAAGCGCTTGAAAAAATTGACATCATTCTCGATTCCAATTCCAAGGCGCGCTCCTCGGAGGAGCTTCTTTACGTCTACCGCGCAATGACCAAGCCGCGAGAGCGTCTCTTCCTTTCCACCGTCGCCAATCAGACCGACGGCTCTGCGCGCACGCCTTCCCTGGCGTTTACGCGTGTTCAGTATCTCTTTGACATCACCCCGGAGGAGCCCGATCTTGCCGCTGTCAAGGAATTGCTTTCCTCTACGGCAGCACACACCGAGCCTGCCGCCTACGTCGCTCCCACGCAAAGCGGGATCACGCTCCGTCTTTCTCAATCCAAGATCAACACCTTCCTCAAGTGTCCCTATTGCTATTACAGCACCTATACGTTAGGGCTGCGCGGCCCGAAGGATTCCAACCCGAGCTACGCGGATGACGGAACGTTTTTGCACTATATCCTCGAGCATTTTCTGCGCGCGGCTCTGCAAGCAGACGGAACGCTCGTGCTTCCAGAATTCAAGGAGATCGAGCCAATCGCAAACGAGATCATCTCAAATTATCTCTCCGAATTTCTCCCCTTCCCTCCCGAGGCGATCTTAGGACGGACGCTCCATCTGTTCTCGCGCTTGCGAAAAAGCGCCGTCCGTATGCTGGAGGCGATCGTCGGCGAGCTTCGCGTCAGTCGCTTCGTCCCCTCTAAGTTTGAGCAATCCATCTCAAGCCGCGGAGAGGATTCTGTGCCGCCCTTCCAAATTGATCTTTCGGACGGAAGCCGCGTTATGCTTTCGGGCAAGATCGACCGCATCGATCTGCTTCGTGAGGGCAACGTAACCTACGTCCGTGTGGTCGATTACAAATCCGGCACACACAAATTCTCTCTCAAGGACGTGAAAACGGGAACGGAAATTCAGCTCGTTCTCTATCTCTTTTCCGCAATCGCCGCCGATCCCACATCACTTCGCCCCGCAGGTGCGCAATATCTTTTCCCCACAACCGAAAAGGGACACACCGACGTCAAGCGCAGTGGATTTTTGCTCTCCGAGGATGGAATCCCCGAGGCGGCGGATGCAACCGAGGACAAGCTTTACACCAAATCTCTTGAAAGCTATTCTGCAGAGGAGCTTTGCGCAATGGCACAGGATATGATCGATGCGGTCACCGCCGTATCCCAAAGGATCCTTGCCGGAGAAGCACAGAAAACGCCCTCCAAGGAAGCCTGCAAATTCTGTCCCGTCAAAGCAAGCTGTGACAGAGCCTATCACGAATGAAAGGAGCTTTTGACCATGGAAAAGAAAGCAAAAATGGTCATTGAGTGGAGCGAGCAGCAAAAAGAAGCGATCCGCGACCACGGGAAAACGCTTTTGGTCTCTGCCGCGGCAGGCTCCGGAAAAACCGCAGTTCTGACCGAACGCATCATTCGAAAGCTCACCGATTCGGAAAATCCCGGCGATCTATCACGAATGCTCATCGTCACCTTCACGCGCGCGTCTGCCGCAGACCTCAAGGAAAAGATCTCCAAGGCGTTGACAAAAAAGCTCGGAGAGCGTCCGGGAGACCCGCACCTGACAAAGCAGCTTCTCTCGCTTGGAAACGCGCAAATTTCCACCATCGACTCTTTCTTCCAAAAGGCGGTGCGACAGAATTTTGACGCGCTCGATCTCCCCGCTGCATTCCGCATTGCGGACGAAACCGAGGCATTCCCCATCTGTATGAATGCGTTGAGCAATCTGATGGAGGTGCATTACGCAAAATCCGAGCGTCCGACAAACGGAAACGAGCAGGATCCCTTGGCACGCGTGAACCAAAATGCGTTTGCCGAAGCGATGGATCATATTATGACGGGACGGAGTGACGGCAAAACCGAGCTTTTGTTGCTTGAATTTTACGATAAATTCTCGTCCTACCCCGAGGGGATCGGATTGCTGGTCCATTGCGCACGCTCGCTTTGCGAGGAAGCGACCGGTGAATTCTTCCAATCCCGCGCAGGTGACAGGATCCGAACCTATTTGCTTGGCGTATTCCGCTCCCATCTTGCCTATCTGACCGAAACGCTGACGCGCACCGAAAGTGATCCCGAGCTTCACCGCAAATATTACGATACTCTCACCTCGGACATCGATTATTGCCTCGCGATGCTCCGTGCGCTTGAGAACGGATCCTATCAGGAAGCGTTTCAAGCCGCGCCGCTCTACACCCCGAAAAAGCGTCCGAACACCAACGCAAGCACGCCCGATTATCTGCTTACCTATGCAGAATGGCGCAAAAAGTTCAAAACCTTTGCAACCGAGAGCATCTTCAAATATCTGCATTGGACCCCCGAGGAGCTGCCAAATCAATTCTACCGCACCGCCGCCTTCTGCCAGACGCTCTTTTCCTTTTACAGCGACTACGAGGCTGCCGTGCTCAAGGAAAAGAAGGCGCGCGGAATTCTGGAATACAACGACGTCAGAGCCGCACTCTACCGTTACCTCGCATCCCCCGACGGCACTCCCACTCCTGCGGCAATCGCAATGTCCGCGCAATATGACGCCGTTTACATCGACGAATATCAGGACGTCGACTTTCTGCAGGATGCGATCTTTGAAAAGATCGGCGGCAGCCGCCGCTTTATGGTTGGTGATATCAAGCAGAGCATTTACGTCTTCCGCGGAAGTAAGCCCTCGGTCTTCTCCAATTACCGTCGCAAATTTCCGCTTTACAACGATCCTGCCGCGGCGGATGCAGAGGGCGTTTGTGTCTTTATGTCCAACAACTACCGTTGCAACGATCCCGTGATCCGCTTTACAAACAAGGTCTGCTCCTTCCTCTTCTCCGCTTGCGAGGAGAGCATCGGCTATCGAAAGGATGATGACCTCGTCTTTTCAAAGGAAAAAAATCCCAACGATAAGCCCGTTCAGCTTGCGTTCTTTGAGCCAAGGCCAAAGGCAAAGCGCGGTGCACCTCGTGAGGATGAGGATTCCGAGGACGGCAACGCAACCGAATTTACGCCCGAGGCGGCGTGGGTTGCACGCGAGATCGAGCGTCTTTGCCGTGAGGAGCGGCTTGACAGCGGTGCGCGCATCACCCCTGCGGATATTGCGATCCTTGTCCGCACAAAAGCATCGGGGGTCCCGATTGCACGTGCACTGCAGGCATTGAAAATCCCTGTCGTTGCGGAGGCGGCAGAGGATCTTCTGACCGATCCCTTGACCGTGGACGTGCTCAACCTCCTGCGCACCGTCGACAATCCCTACCGTGACATTCCCCTCTCCGAGTTTCTCCTCTCCTCCCTCGGCGGATTTACGCTGGAGGAGGTGACCGCGATCCGCGAATCCGCTCCGACCTGCAAGGCACTCTATGATGCGATGCTCGTCAAGGCAGAGGAGGATAGCGCACTCGGCAATCGGATCGCGCTTCTCTGCGCACGGATCGAGCGTCTGCGCGAGCTTGCCGCAACACTCCCCGCAGATAAATTTTTGCGCCGACTTTACCTGGACGAGCCGCTCGTTTCCTATCAGGGCGATCCCGTCCTGCTCTACCTCTATGAGCAAGCACGCACCTATCAAAAAACTGCATTTTGCGGTCTTTACGGATTTTTGGATACGCTCTCCAAGCGTCAAGGCTCCGAGAAGGTTTCTGCAGACGGCTTCAAAAAGCCGGAAAAAGCAGTTTCCATTATGACGGTGCATCATTCCAAGGGCTTGGAATTTCCCGTCGTTTTCCTCTGCGGATGCGGCAAAGCATTCCGAAAGGACGATCTGTACAAGAGCGTGCTATTCCACAGCAACGTTGGATGCGCACCAAAGCTCTACAATCCCGAAACGGGCGAAAGCGAGGAAAGCATTCTGCATCTTGCCGTCGGTCTTGAGATCGATGCCGAGCAGGTCGAGGAGGGCATCCGTACGCTTTACGTCGCTCTCACCCGCGCTCGCGAGCGACTCTACGTATCGGGTACCCTGCGTGGCTCTGCCGATTCTGCCTGTATGCAAGCGGATACGGTACGAAGAGGCGATCGCGCCTCGATTCTCGGATGCGGCTCCTATCTCGCCTGGATCCTGGCGGCATTGCGCGAAAAAGGAGGCGAAAGCGCCCCCTACGAATTGAAATTTTATCCTTATTCTCCCGTTCCCTCTCTTGAGCCCTTTGAGGAAGTATGCGAGGAAGCAGAGGTTGACGAACCGAACGAAGAGGAAGCGGAAGCAGGCGAACCGCTTGAAAAGCGCTATGCAAGGTTGCTTTTGACAAAAGGAAAAACGCCCTACCCTCTTGCGTTTTTGCAGGGACTTCCCACAAAGGCGGCGGCATCCAAGCTCTCCCCCGATCTGCTCGACCGCCTTGCAGAAAGTAAGGATGCGGACGAATTCTCCGAGGCTCAGCTTGAATTGATGATGGCAAAGCAGCCCTCCTTTGAGGAGCTGATCCTCTCGGAAAAAGAACCGAGCAGTGCCGCGATCGGTACGGCAACGCACGCATTCCTGCAATTCTGCAGCTTTTCGTCTCTTGCAGAGACCGACGTAGAGACCGAATGTGCGCGTCTGCTTGCAAAGGGCTTTCTGTCGACTGAGCAAGCAAGGATCATCGATCTGAACGCGTTGGAAGCCTTCCGTAAGAGCGCCTTGATGGAGGAGCTTCTTGGAGCCGCGCGGATCTACCGTGAGCAAAAATTCAATCTGTTCGTTCCCTTTGGCGAGCTTACGCATAATCCCGACGCGCCGCAAGAGCTTATGGAGCATTCCCTCTTTGTGCAGGGATCGATCGATTTGCTCATTGAAACGGTTGACGGCGAGCTTTTTCTTGTGGACTACAAGACAGACCGCATCAGGAGAGGCGAGCAGAGCGATCCCGAAGCCTATCGCAGGAGACTGTGCGACGCTCACCGCAATCAGCTCACCTACTATCAACGTGCCGTTGAGGAGCTATTCGGCAAGCGTCCCGAAAAAACCTATCTCTATTCCATCCCACTCGGCGATTGGGTCGAGTTGAAATAAAAAAACAAAACCACCCAATTGGGTGGTTTTGTTTTTGTTTTTTATCTGAATGCAGCCATTACAGACCAGCAGCCGCCAACATCGTGCGCAACCGGAATTGCACCGGATTCGCTCCAAGCGGTCTCAACACCGTTGATATACAGTGTTCTTGCAGGGATATAATGCATTCTGAATACAGTATAGGTCGTGTTGTTCAGGCTTACGGAAGAACCGTTTCTGGTATTCCAACCATGGAAGGATCCGAAATCACAACCGTTTGCCTCGAGCGCCCAGTTGCCGCCAAGCGTGAAGTCGCCGTAAGGGGTGTAATCTACCTGGACCTGGGTGTTGGGATCGAGGTGAGCCGCATCCTTGGTGCCCTTACAAACCACATTAGTCATCTTTACAACGCCCGTACCGTCAACGAAATTCAGACCGGTCAGATCGTTATCCATATCAACGACCACGTTCGTAAGAGTTACGGTTCCGTTCGTCTCAGTAATGGATTTGACTCTGTAGTTCTTGAAATTCACGTTCAGAAGCTGAGAATCAGTACTCATCTTAACGAGATGATAAGTGTAATCGGTTCCCGCGTAGGTGATGGTGTAGCCGTCACCGTTCAGAAGCACGCCCTCTGCAAGCGTAATGCCTGCCGTGTAATCGATATCGGCTGCGAGCAGAATGTTCTTGCCGCTTGCGAGAGCTGCAGTCAGCTCGTCTGCCGTAGAAACGATTGCGCCGTCAAACACGATCTCCCAAACGCCCTCTGCAACCTTTTCTACCTTGTAGTTCTCTGCAACCTTGATCAGATTGCTGGAGTACAGACCGGAAACAGTGGGATCTGCGGAGAAGGTACCGCCTGCGAGAGTTGCAGTAGGATTGGGAGCAGTACCGACGTTGTTACGCATATCGAGAATTGCACCGTTGGAGTTGAAGATACCGTCGTTGATTACGACAACCGCCGCTCTGTCTGCACAGATCAAGCCGCATGCATGTGCAGAATCTTTCTTTTCTCCAACAGTTCCCGTAAAGGTACCGCCGTTGATCTCAAGCGTTCCGCCGGAGCTCATAATGTAGGCAACCCAAGTTCCCTTTGCATTTCCCTGAGCGTCAGTGGAGTAAGAACCGGAATTAACAACCATCTTTCCGCCGCCGCTGATGCCAAGTGCAACGCAGTTCCAGTTATTGGAATAATAGCCGTACTGCTTAGCAATTACGTTATTAAGGGTAACGTTTCCGCCACCTGCAACGATTGCACCTGCGCCGTTGGTTGCGGTAACCTCACAATTGGTGATGGTGAAGTCGGCACCGCTACGCGCACGGATCGCCAAATCGTTTGCCGTGCAAGAGGAAACCTTCAGATTATCCAGATTTACAAAAGTCTTGGTATCTGCACTACTACCGACGGAGATTGCAGAGTAGCAGCCTGCGTTTGCAATAACAGTACCGTTCTTAATGGTAACGGTATTCTCTGCGCCGCCTTCAGCCTTCTGGAAACGGAAGCCTGCGTTGGTGGTGTTTGCGGTAACGGTATAGCCGTTGAGGTCGATCGTGAAGGACTTATCACCGGTATAGTAAACCGCATTGCCGTTGGACGTTTCCTCGGAAGCATCAACGGTGATGTTCTGCTGAAGCGTGATAACGGTTCCATTCTTCGCGTTGGCAACTGCATCCTGGAGATCCTTTGCGTTCTTGATTGCCGCAGAAGCTACCAGCATACCGTCCTCATTCTTCTCGGTCTTAATACCGGGAGCGAGATATGCGCCGGGGTTCTTATCGAACATACCGCCGTAAACGATAATGTTACCGGTGGAATACTCGGAGAGACCGCATCCGCCCTTGAAGGTACCGTTGTTGATGATGATCTCACCACTCTTGGTATAGTTGCAAACAACCGTACCGCCCAGAGCGCTTGCATCGGACGCATTGTTGGTATAAACACCGCTGTTAACGATCAAGGTTGCGTTGTCATACGTGTAAAGAACGTGGTTGGTCTTTGTCGTAGGCGCACCGGTGGGAGATAGCGTTGCGGCTACGTTGTTCAACGTAGTCTTGGCATCTGCGCCGCTCGTTGCGATACTGCCGTGTCCGCTGGTCACGATCGCATTGTTGAGAGTCATAATACCGTAGTTGTTGACCGCGTAGGATGCCCAACCGCTACCGACATTGAGCGCACCGTTCAGCGTGACATCCTCAATGGTAAGAACCGCGCCTGCCGCATTGTAGATTGCAGAGCCGCCGTTATCGGCAAGAGAATTGACCGTACCGTTCTTAATAATGGCATTACCATTGTTTCTGATCACGTGACCGACAGACTTCGGAACGTTACCGTTGATGGTCTTGCCGTTGAGATCAATTACGATCGGAGCAGGTGCACTTCTCATCGAAAGGAGTACAGGTTCTGCGGGAATGACGATCGGCTCGTCGGCTACGATGTCTTCCGTTACCTTAATGTTGGTCTCACCCGACATAATTGCCGCCTGAAGGTCGTCTGCGGTTCCTACCTCAAATTCGGGAACCCAAGCGTCCTTGTCGTACTGATCGTCAAAGCTATCTTCCTCAACCGTGTACTGCGTTGCAAGCAGGTTGATTCCGAGATAGATGGTGGGAACTGCCGCGTCCTTTGCGTGGTTTGCCTCGTTGCCGACCGTGGTGGGCATATAGACAACCATCGTTACGATCTTCTCGTCTGCATCGGAATTGTCATCCTTTGCGAGAAGTGCGGTCGTGCCGCTGTTGTATGCCGCGTTGAGCTTGGTT